>JBLMXG010000434.1:0-4200 GCA_050257635.1 Chloroflexota bacterium | reverse complement strand
TATTTCGAGATCGAAGCGGAGCTGAAGAAACGGATCGAGGGCGAAATCCGCTTCGACCGCTACTCGCGCCTGCTTTATTCCACCGACGCCTCGATCTATCAGATCGAACCGATCGGCGTGGTGGTTCCGCGCCATAAGGGCGACGTGCAGGCGGCGATCGAGATCGCCGATAAGCTCGGCGTATCGGTTCTGCCGCGAGGCGGTGGCACATCGCTGGCGGGACAGGCGGTCGGCCATTCCATCGTTCTCGATTTTTCCAAGTACATGCAGAATGTTTTGGAGGTGAACCGGGAAGAGCTCTGGTGCCGAGTGCAGCCCGGACTGGTGCAGGATGAGTTGAACGCGTACGTGCGCGGCATGGGGCTGCAGTTTGGCCCGGACACTTCGACGTCCAACCGCGCCACCATCGGCGGCATGATCGGCAACAATTCTTCCGGGGCGCATTCATTGACCTACGGCAAGACGCTCGACCATGTCATCGAGCTCACCGTGCTGCTTGCCGACGGCAGCGAAGCGGTGCTGCGAGACCTTTCGCTGGAGGCGGCGGAATCCAGGAGCCGAGCCGATACTATCGAGGGGCGCGCGTATCGTGAAGTGTTTCGCTTGGCAGAGCAGCTCAAAAATGAAATCCTGGCGCGCTATCCGAAAATCATGCGCCGCGTCTCGGGCTACAATCTGGACGAATTCGTCAAGCCGCAGCCATTCAATTTATCGCGCATGATCGTCGGCTCGGAAGGCACGCTGGCGACTATCGTCGAGGCGAAAATGCGGCTGGTGCCGAAGCCTAAATGGACGGCGATGGATGTGATTCATTTCAACGACGACATCGAAGCACTAGAGTGCGCCCAGATTGTGCTGCAGACCGGGCCCTACGCGATGGAATCCACCGACAAGATGGTGCTCAATCTCGCGCGCGGCAACATTGAGCAGTCGCGCAAGCTCGGCTTTGTGCAGGGCACGCCCGATTCGCTTTTGATGGTGGAATTCGCCGGGGAAACGGAAGACGAAGTCAAGGATCAAGTCTACAAGCTCGAAGCCATGCGCCAGCGCGAGAAGATCGGCTACGCGGCAACCCTGGCGTTCAAGCCGGAGGAAGTGAAAGCGATCTGGGGCGTGCGCAAAGCCGGGCTAGGCTTGCTGCTCGGCATGAAAGGCGACAAGAAGCCGATCGCCTTCGTCGAAGACACGGCGGTGGCACCGGCCAAATTACCGGAATTCATCCGTCGCTTCCGCGAAGTGGTGGCGCGCCACGACACGATCGCCGGCTACTACGGCCATTGTTCGGTCGGCTGCATGCACATCCGGCCGCTGATCAATCTCAAAGAAGAGAGCGAGATGCATAAAATGGTCTCCATCGCCAACGCGATCTCGGATCTCGTGCTCGAATTCAACGGCGCTATGTCGGGCGAACATGGCGACGGTCTGGCGCGGAGCCACTTCAACGCCAAACTCTTTGGCCCGGCGCTTTACAATGCTTTCCGCCAGATCAAGCGGGCTTTCGATCCCAAGAGCCTGATGAACCCCGGCAAGATCGTCGACGCACCAGCGATGACCGAGTCGCTCAAGATCAGCCCGCGCTACAAGCCCTGGGAGCCGCGTACGACGCTGGATTTCGCCGCTCAAGGCGGCTTCGCGCGGGCGGTGGAAATGTGCAGCGGCATGGCCGAATGCCGAAAAAAATTGGACGGCACCATGTGCCCGTCCTACATGGGCACCCTCGATGAGGAGCATTCCACCCGCGGGCGCGCCAATGCGCTGAGGAACGCCATCGCCGGGAGCGCGCCCGCGCAGGAGTTCACCGGCAAGCGGCTCTATGAAGTGATGGATCTTTGTCTCGAATGCAAAGCGTGCAAAGCGGAGTGCCCGTCCAATGTCGACATGGCGAAGCTCAAGTATGAGTTTCTCGACCACTACCATCGCGCCAATGGCTTGCCGCTGCGCAATAAATTGTTCGGCGGGATCGAGACTTTGAACCGTTTCGGCTCGATGCTAGCGCCAATCTCGAATTGGGTCGCAAGCTCGTCGCTCAACCGCTGGCTGTTGGATATCGTCGTCGGCATCGACCGCAGGCGGCCGCTGCCGCGGTTCGCCGGTGAAACTTTCGAAGCCTGGTTCCGTAAACACGAGATTGACGGGGATGGCTCGAAAGGCGAAGTGGTTTTGTTCCACGATACCTTCAACAACTACAACTCACCCGGTGTAGCGATGGCGGCGACTCGTTTTCTGGAAAAAACCGGCTATCGAGTTTTGCTCGCCGAGAAAAAATGCTGCGGCCGGCCGATGATTTCCAAAGGCATGCTCGGCCAGGCGAAGGAAAACGCGGCGTGGAACGTGGACACGCTCGCGCCCTACGTCGAGAAGGGGACGCCGATTGTCGGCCTGGAGCCGTCCTGTTTGCTAACGCTACGCGACGAATATCCGGAATTTATTCGCACGAGCGCGGCGAAAAAAGTTGCCGTGAGTAGTTTTCTGCTCGAAGAGTTCGTCATGCGCGAGATCAAAGCGGGCAAACTCACTCTCGGATCGAACGGGAATGGAAAAAAGGCCCTGCTCCACGGCCACTGCCACCAAAAAGCTCTCGTGGGCACGGCGCCGACAGTGGCGGTGCTCAAAGCCGCGGGTTACGACGTGAGCGAAGTCGACTCCGGCTGTTGCGGCATGGCGGGTTCTTTCGGTTTTGAAAAGGAGCACTACGATCTATCAATCAAAATCGGTAACCGCAGATTGGCGTCGGCCGTTAAATTAGCGGCCGACGATGTAGAGATCGTCGCTTCGGGAATTTCGTGCCGGCAGCAGATCGCCCATCTGGCGGGACGAACCGCCAGGCACCCGGCGGAACTGCTTCTTACAGTTCCGAGCGATGAGTCCTGAGTGTTCAGACGGAGAGCCGAATGGAGCGTTTCGAAAAACTTTGCAAGGCGAAAAATTTGCAGACCGAGCTTTATGGTTAGCCAGCCGACGGCCGGTAGATTCAGTCGGCGCTAGAATCCGCCCCAGGGTTGGACGCCGGGATTGGATGCGGCTGACAGCGGTTTGCCGGCGAATAGCGCCTTTGGAACGTAGGGCTGCTGGCCCGGCGCTTCTTGCATGCGATCGAAGACGCTTTGATGGATTCGTTGGCCGGCGTGGATGGTGCGCGCATCGCGCTTGATGTTGAGCGACTCGGCGATGCCGCCGATCAGACCCATAGCATCATAGAATTCTTTGTAGGAGTCGCGCTGCAGACCGCGCGGGTCTTCCATATCGAAACCGGGAATGCCGCGCGCGTCTAAGGGCAGGCCCGCGTCGCGCGCGGACTGGAGCATCCAGAACAGCGCGATGTTGGATAGATTGCCGTCGACATAGCCGCCGCCGACGTTGGTGTGGCAGCCGCTGAACCAGACTTCATCGATCTTGGTCGTTGCGGCGGCGGGAGCTTCCCAGTAAGAGGGCTCGAAACGCTCTCGTTCTTCATCGAGCGCCAAGGCGTGGGCAACGCGCTTGACGTTGGCGGGATTGATTCGATGAAAGTTGCCGAGCGTCCGGCCAAAGGCGAGCGCGCCCACGGTATCCCAAACGCCGAGAAAATCGATCATCGTATCGATCGTGCCGTAGTGTGTTTTATCGATGAGCTTGCCCCCCATGTAGGCATCGTAGATCTCCAACAGCTCTTCTTCCTTCAGCGCACGCGGCTGCTTGGGCAGGCCGGCAAGATCGATCAAGCCGGCGAGACTGCGGATAGCGAACGCGCCGCGGCTGAAGCCAAAACCGTAAATGCGGTCGCCCTGACGATACCGTTCGGCGAGAAAGCGGTAGGCGTCTCGAATGCGCTCCGAGGTGCCGGTGCCCGTCGCGCCTTCGAGGATATGGGTTTCGACCGTGCCGCTCGTGCCGATGCCGGCCAAATAGATCACTTCCCCCTCGACACCGGTGAAAAGAATTTTCGGTTTTATCAGTGCGATGGAACCGTAGTAAAAATCCGTGGTCAGAGGGACGTTCGCGAGCGCCTCCCAAGTGCGCACGACGTTGGACGGCGTAGCGGCTTCTTGCGCGGTCACCGGGTCGCGGTCTCTTTGACCCGGTTGGTTCCAAGTCCCGTCGATGCAAACGATCCAAGTTTTTGCCATGGGTTTCCCTCGCTGTTAGAAAGAGACGAGCAAAGTCTTGCAGTTGATCCATGAATTTTAACACAAGAGATGAAAAGCGAGGAGAGATTTTTTC
>JBLMXG010000433.1:0-2976 GCA_050257635.1 Chloroflexota bacterium | reverse complement strand
CTTCGCCATCGCATTCGCCGCTAGTTTCGCCTTGACGATCGAGATCAGAACCGGCAGGGAGACTTCCGAGCAGCCGGTCACCGGCAGATCGGCGGGAAAGCCCCAGCCGGGAATCGCCGTGAACAATGGGTCGCGCTCCAGATGAATGATCTTCACGTCGTCGCGCAAAATATTTCGACTCGGCGGCTCCCAGGGTACGTCGGTATCGATAAAGAAAAGGACATCGGCATTGCGAACGTACTTGGTCACTTGCGTGCCGAGGTTGAGCGGATGATCCGTCGGGAAGTTAACGTAGCTCACCTGCTGCACGACGGGAATCGCGAGCAGTTCGGCCAGCTCGACCAACAACTGCACCGCGCCCGGATTGCGCCCGAGATATTTGGTCACGATCAACGGGCTATCGGAAGCGATCAGCCAATCGGCCGCTTTCTCAAGAGACTCCTGGTCCGCCTGCATCTTGCTCGCAGGAGCGAGCGCATCGGGCGATAATAGCTGCGTCGATTCCATCGCCTCGAACAACCATTCCCGCGGCAAGGTCATGTAAACCGGTCCGCGCGGCTCGCTCATGGCGATCTTGTAGGCGCGGGACACCACCGCGGCGAGGTTTTGATTGGTCCGCACTTCGTAATCCCACTTGACGAACTCGCGCACGACGTTGCCTTGGTCGCGCGACTCCTGGCGCCAGTGAATGTTTTGGCTCTTGCCGGCGCGCAGCTCGCCTTCGGTGATCGGCGTTCTGCCGGCAACGAGAAACAGCGGCACGTTGCATGACGCGGCGTTGATCACGCCGCCGAGCGCGTTGGCCGTCCCTGGCAGCGTGTGCACGAGCACCATCTGCGGTTTCTGGGTCACACTGTAATAACCGTGCGCCATCGACACCGCCGCCTGCTCGTGCGGCACGACGATCGGCTGAATGTCGAGCGGATCTTCCCTGGCGGTCTTCGCCATCGCCTCGATCAGCGGTCCGTGGTCGGTGCCCGTGTTGGCGAACATGTAACGCACCGAACCGAGCGCTTTCATTTGCTCCAGAAACGCCTCGGCACCGCTCGATACCGGAACGGTTTTCAGGGATTTCTCAGCCATAAATATTCCTTTCTTGCCGCCGTACTGTCGAGCCTTGGCAAGACCGGCCAACTGTGTCAAGAACAAGATAACTTTTCAACTTCAAAAATCGACTGAGTTCGTTGAGGAAGTTTGTGTACTCTTTGGCGTCATACCGGCGAAAGCCGGTATCCCGAGGTTTTTGAAATTCCTGGATTCCGGGTCGCCCCCGGCCTTCGCCGGGGTTGCCCGGAATGATGTTCGAATCATGTTGAGAACTTCGGTTACACGACACTCGACTTGCTGGCCATATCGTCCCTCGCGGGCATGGAGGAGAGGGTGAGCGCTCTAAGAATATGCTGATCGACGCCCACGCTCACCTGGACAAATACGGCGACTTGCTCGACGCTGCGCTGAAGGAAATCGAGAACGAACGAATCTTCACCGTCGCCACGGCGATGGACGTGCCTTCTTATCTCGAACTGGAAAAAATCGGCGAGCGCTCTAACCTGGTCCTGCCGACTTTCGGCATCCACCCGCGCCGCGCCGCCGACTATGCCGGCCGCTTGCACGAGATCGGCCGTTACATCGAGTCGAGCCCCGCCATCGGCGAGATCGGCCTCGATTTTCACTGGGTCAAAGACGCATCAACTTATCCAGCGCAACGAAAGGTCCTGGAATATTTCATCGCCGCCGCCCGCGAGCAAAACAAGTTCGTCAATCTGCACACCAAAGCCGGCGAAAGGGAAATCCTTGACCTGCTCGAAAAATACGACATCAAGCGCGCCATTATCCACTGGTACTCGGGACCCATGGACATCCTCCGCGCGATGATCGACTACGGCTGCTACTTCACCATCGGTGTCGAGGTGCTCTATTCCGACTACATCAAAGAAATTGCCCGAGCGATCCCCGACCGCCTCCTCCTCACCGAAACCGACAACCCCGGCGCGCTGAGATGGTTAAAGAAAACCGAGGAGATCGGCATGCCGACGGCGATCAAAAATGTCTTAGGCGCGCTGGTCGATATGCAGAGCTCGACACCCCAAAAAATCGAACAATTAGTTCATACGAACTTTTCACGGCTCGTCGACGACGATCCGTGGTTGCGCGGATTGCGCGAAAAGTTACTTTTAAACTCTACAAGTTAAAATCGCCACGATGAAATGCCTCTTTACTGCCACAACTTTTTGAAGAATCCTTCTTTCTCCAATTCATCGACGAAGCGATTGTCGAAATAGGAGGTGAGCGGGAATTTTTTAGCTGCGGCTTCGGTGATGGATTTCTGGCTGACCATTTGATCGACGAGCGCGGTGAAGGCTTCCGGCGGCATGAATCCCTCTTTGCTCAACGCTTCGACAGAAAAGCGGTAACTCTCATCGAGGATCTTCGGGTCGCTGACTTTGGTGTATTTCGCCAACGCCTTCAAGCTGAGTTCCTTGTTGCTATAGATGGTACGAATGCCTTCGAAGGCCGCGCGGATCATGCGTTTGGCTGTACCGGGGTTCTTGTCGACAAACGAGCGGCGCGCGGCGATGCCGTTCTCGACCACAGGAATGTTCCACTCGCGAAATTGCTTCACGCTCACCAGCTCCCGAAAGCCCTTTTCCCGCAGCATCAAGCTCTGCGGCGGCGGCACCATGGCTGCCGCAACTGCGCCGGTCATCAGGGCGGCGGCCGACTCGGGCGTGCCTCCCGATTGAATGACCATCGCTCCCGTCACACCGGCCCGCTTGAAAATATTCAGCGCCGCGATATGCGAGATCGAGCCGAAACGGCTCACCGCAACTTTCTGTCCTTTGAGTTGGGAGAGCTCTTTGATCGAGGGCGCCGCATACATCGGTATCGTAAAGGTCTTGACCACCGCCGCGATTTGAATGACGTCGCCGCCGCTAATGACGTTACTGACCACGGCCGGGCCCGCCAGACCCGCAA
>JBLMXG010000432.1:0-7727 GCA_050257635.1 Chloroflexota bacterium | reverse complement strand
CTTACTGCAGCGGAGTACGAAAAAGTGAAAACGACTTTGAAACCGCACGGTTGGGTGTCTTCCCTACTCCAGGCTCGCTCCTCGCTCACCCTGGACTGCAAGTTCGACTGCGGAATCCGGACTTATCGGAACTGCTGCCGCTCCAGGCGGTTCGCCAATTCCGCGGGCGAAGCCATGGCCAAGGAGAGCGGAACCATTAAAGCGCCGACAACAAGGAGTCCCCATATGGCGATGGAGTAGTTGCCGTTCAGGTCGAATATCACGCCCATTACTAAAGGTCCCACGACTCCCGCCGCTATGGACCCGCCCTGCAATAGACCCAATATCCCTCCAATGGCTCGCGTCCCGAACATAATGGCTCCGACAGCGCCGCGCATAGGAACAAGAACGCCAAGGCTGATGCCGAACATCAGCGCGAACGGTACCGTGGCCCAGAGCGATTTGACGGTTACCACCTGAAGATATAGCAGTGAAAAGCCCATCATTGCGGCGACAACCGCCAAAACGTAACGATAATCGATTCGGTCGAGCAGATACCCACCACCGATGCGCCCGATGCCGCTCGCGATGTAGACCACTGACATGACCACCGCCGCCCAAGCCGCGGTCAGTCCGACGTCTTGCTCGAAATACGGAATCATATGCACCTGGACCGCCGAGTTGATGGTAAATGTTCCGGACAAATAGCCAGCGAAAAGCCAGAACTCCTTGGTGTGAAGCACGGCGCGGAGCGTCAGCCCGGCATCCACTCGCCGCGGAGCTGCGTCAATGGAAGATCCGATCGCAGTGCTCTCCTGCGGCGGGTCGCCATCGGGTCCTAAACCGTAAGGCTCCGGGCGATCGCGGACGAGCATGCTGAGCAGTGTGATCCCGATTAAAACGATCGCGCCGTAGGCGAAGAGGACGACGCGCCAGCCGTAGGCCTGCTCGATCTGAGTGTTCAAAATGACCAGCGGCGTCCCGAAGATGGGACCCATGACGGCGAGACCGATGGCAAGGCCTCGATTACGGCGAAACCATCGCGAGATGATCACAGGCCAGGTGACCGCGTGACTGACACCCGCTGCGCCGAGACAAATGATCACGAAGAAAAGAAAAAAAGTGAGTAGGCCGGTGGTAAAGCCAAGGCCGATGAAGCCGGCGCCCGAGATAACGGCGCTCCAGAAAACCAATTTACGCGCGCTGACGCGGTCCAGCAGAAACCCGACGGTGGGACTGACGATGCCGGACTGCAACTGACGCAGCGACATAGCGGCTGAAATCACCCATCGATCCCAGCCGAAGGTGCGTTCGATCGGGATGATGAGCACCCCGAAACCCTGGAAAAAGGCCGCCGAGAAAATCGTGTTCGCCAGGACGCTCGCAGCGACGATATACCAGCCGAAAAAAATCCGGCGCCTCCCGGATTCGTCGGTCGCATACAGACCGATCACTCGGGGCTCCCGGCGCGGACATGATTGTGGATGTCGGTGCTGGTCATCTCGGCTCCGTTGAGCGCAGGGAACGAACTTCCGGCGGAGCAATTTGAACGAGACGTCCTTCGAGACGGCGCCTTCGCCGGCCAATCAGCAGACCAAGTGGCCCTTGTAGCCGAAGACGTAACGGGAAAGAGCGATCGGAAAATTGGAACGATTGGAACGGATCCCTTCTGACTACAACTAGGAATCTAGAAAGTATGGTTGTTTTGTCACTTTAGCAAACGGAGAGCGCAGTCGGGGTGTTTGGTCCGGCATAACAATCTTTAAAATTGTCTTGAATCAACGACAGGAAGCCGCTCGGAAATTCGTGGTTTACTCTTACCTCTGCAAGTGTTCACTTTTTGTTTCGTTCAACCCGCACAGGCACTTTTGAATTCAACTCCACAACTTCTTGCTTGCGATCGCCGCGCCTTCGCGCAGGGCGCGGAGCTTGGCCCAGGCGATTTGCGGGTGGACGCGGCCGCCCAGGCCGCAGTCGGTGCCGGCGATCACGTTTTCGCGACCGACGATTTCAGCGAACGTGAGGATGCGGTCGGCCACCAGTTCCGGGTGCTCGACGAGATCGGTTGAGTGGCTGACGACGCCGGGGATGAGGATTTTTTCGGCGGGGAGTTTCACGTCGCGCCAGACTTTGAATTCATGTTCGTGACGGACGTTGCCGGCTTCGATCAAGTACGCCTGGGCGTTGACACGGAGCATGACATCGACGATGTCACGCAGCGGAAAATCGGTGGTGTGCGGACCATGCCAGCTGCCCCAGCAGATGTGATAGCGCACGCGATCGATTGGGAGGCCTTCGAGGGCGTGATTCAATATCTCGACGCGCTGTGACGCGTAGCGCCGGTACCCTTCTACGCTCGGTTGGGGATCGAGCATGTCCCAGGCGCCGGGGAGGCCGGGGTCGTCGAGCTGGAGGATGAAGCCGGCGTCGACGATGGCGTGATACTCCTCGCGCATCGCGTCGGCGATCGCCTCCAGAAATTTTTCGGTGCTCCGGTAATAGCCGTTCTGATCGCGGCAGAACATCTCAAGACTGCCGGGCGCGATGGCACTGACGAAGGCCTCTTCGACACCGACGGCGTTGGCGGCGAGCTTCAAGTTGACGAGCTGGTCGCGCAGTAACTGCTGCGCGGTGTAAGCGATCGGGCCGGTGCAGGTCGGGCGCAGCGCGGCGGTGCTGGGCGCTCCCAGGCCGGTGTCGGCGTAAAATTCGGCGAATGCTCGCTGCTCCCAGCGCACGCCGACGATGCGCATCGGCGCGCCGGCTTTAGCAGTATCGGGGGCGATGGTCTCGACCGAAGTCGGCGTGAAGCCGGAGACGCGGTCGAAGATGTAATTGCCCCAAGCGCCCCGGTCGGTGGCCGCGCGCATGGGCTTGCCGAACTCGCCGTCGTTGGGAATGTCGATGCCCGCCTCTTTTTGCGCGCACACGACTTCAGCGATCGCCGAGCGCAGCCGTGCTTGCAGCGCCGCTTCGTCCTCCGCCGTGACGGTTTTATTTGCCCACATGGCGCGCAGGTCGGCCGGCCGCGGCAGGCTGCCGACATGGGTGGTGAGAATCCGATCAGTGCTTCGTTTCATAGCAGCGCCCTCCCGCGCTCGATTGCTTGGGGCAGAACTTCACAACTTGGCTAGCATGCGAACGAGACAGGGTCGGACCTTTATATCTCGACGATCTTTGCAGCTCACTCCAACCGCAGCTTCATTAGTCGCCTACGCCGGCTTGGCAAACCCCTCATTCACTTCTTTCTCGTAGGCGATGAGCTTCTTGACGCTCGGCCGCTCTTGCATGCGCTTGAAATGGGCTGCGACGTTGCGGAAGGCGGAGATGTCGACCTTCAACTGAGTGGCGCGGCGGCAGCACCAAAAGAAATGCGCGTCGGGGGCGGTGAAGTGGTCGAAGAAGTAGTCGCGCCCGGCGAGCAGATCGTCGCCGACTTTGAAGGCCTCGAAGAGAAATTCCGTCGCGAACTTGACCACGCTTTCGGACGCGCCGTCGCAGACTTTGGCCGGGTTGTTGATGCGGCTGAGATAGGGGTGAATACCGCTGGCACACCAGGAATGAAGCGAGATCGCCTGCAGCTTGTCCCACGGATTGGCGGGCAGAATCTTCGCGTCTGGAAAAGTTAGATGGACCCATTGATGGATGGCGACGTTTTCGGTCAGAATTTTGCCATCGACCACAAGGGCGGGCACCTTGTGCTTGGGGTTGATCTTCAGATACTCGGGCGTGAAATTCTGGCGCTTGCGAAAATTGAGCGGCCGGACCTCGAAATCGGCGCCCGCTTCGGTCAGCGTGATATAGGGCGCAAGCGCACAGGTGTTAGGGGCGTAGTAAAGAGCGATTTCCATTTACGTCTCCTCATGAGTCAAATTTGGGTCTAATTAATGAAGTATCCGCCGGTCACAGCTTCTTTCCAGGACTTGATCACCGACGGCACGATGCCCGCCGGCAGATCTTTTTCCGGTTTCCAGAAACTATGCACGCCGGCGCCGAATCGGGTGATGCCAATCTTTGGGGCGGGTTTCATGGCGCGAAAGCCGGGCATGATGACCTCGGCGTAAACTTCCGGGCTGTGGTCGCGACTGTCTTTGGAAATCTCGAAGAGAAACGGCGGCACGGGTTTCACGTTCTCGCCGCTGAGTTCGCGCGTGTAACCCACGAAGCGACTTACCAGCGCTTCAGTTTCATCCTTGTTCATTTTCATTCTTGCGGCACTGACCCGCGCGCCTTCAGCCAGCGAATCAACAATCGCATGGGTGACTAAATATTCGGCTTTGAACTGTGGTCGGTTCTTGGCTTTTTCCCACGCGTCAAATACATCTTCCATGATCGCGGGCAAACGCATCAACGCGCTCGGTCCCTCTTGGCCGAGCGATTCGGGTCCGAGATAGCGGGCGAGGTCACGCCAAGTGCGAATATAGAGCTCATCGAACGGGTCGCTGCGCGGCTTACCTTTTTTTGCCGGTTTGTCGTAGCCGGTGATTTTGCCGAGTTCGCCGCCCCAGACATCGCGGCCGGAGCAAAGGTAGCCGAAGGGCGAGTGCTCGGTGGCGCAGACGCCGGCCATGTTCGGGATGCGCTGCGACAGCATGCAGATGAACGGCCCTCCGGTGGAGTGGCCCTGGCCGTAAACGGAAAACTCCTGCTCAGGAAAATGGCGTCGGCAGGCTTCGATCATGCCTTCCTCGAAAGCCGCGGGCCAAGCCGCCATGCGGTACCAGAATATTGTTTGGGGTTTTGCCTTTGCTAGTGTGCGCGTGCCGTAGCGGTTGCGCTTCGAGGGGTCTTTGACCACGTCGTATTGATCCGGCATGATCAGCTCGCCTTGCTTCCAGATCGGCGTGCGCACGCTGCCGTCGGCGTGAAGCGTGTCGTCGGGCCAGTCGCGGCTGGGGTCGGGAAAATAGAATCTGCCGGGGAAGGTACCGGCGATAACGCGAAAGCCGAACTTCTGGGCGAGCAATTTGGCGTGGCGCTCGATGCCTTTGAAGTCGCTGGAGCCGCCGTGCAAAAGAAAAAATCCCGCTTTCTTGCCGTCGGCGCCGGTCGGAATTCTAGTCGAGTCCACCGGCTCGTGGACTACCATGCCGAGGTCCCAGTCCAAGCCGAGGGTGTTGATGCGAAAGATATCCTCGGTGCTCTTGATCGCAATGTCCGGCATGCCGAGAACTTCTTCGGTATCTTTGATGCATTGATCCCGTGAAATAAATTCAGGCGGGCGCCAGCTATCTTTTAGGTTGGACATATTTTCTCTCCTGCGTTGATGATTCCTTGTACTAAGGCGTGCGAAGGCGTGTCAACACTGGAGGCAGAGTTTCAAGTCTCAAGTTTCCGGTTTGAAATTTAAACTCGAACTATTCGAGCAAGCGCTGGACAAAGACGCGGGAAACCGGCTAGAAGGAGACTTGCATTCAAAAAAGGGAGCCAAGGATGAAAGTGCTGATTACCGGCGGTCTGGGAGTGAACGGCGCGGTGACCGCCCGTCTGATGGTCAAAGACGGGCTGCGGCCGGTGCTAATGGACAACCGGATGGATCTCACCTTGATGGGCGATATCAAAGATCGGGTGGACATCGTGATCGGCGACATCTGCGATCAGGCGGCATTGGAAAAGGCCGTGAACGATTATGGGGTAACGCATATCGCTCATCTGGCGGCGCTGATGCCCGAGCCGGCCGAAGCCAATCCACGGCTTGGCGTCAAAGTCGGGGTCGACGGCACGACCAATGTATTGGAAGTCGCGCGCGCGAAGAACATCAAGCGCGTGGTGTTCACGAGCTCGAAGGCGGCCTATGGGGAGATCACCGGCGAGCATGCGCCGCCGACCTGCAAGCCCGTGCGCGAAGATTACCCGAGACGGCCGGCGGATCTCTATGGCTCGATCAAAGTTTGCTGCGAGGAGCTCGGCCGCTACTACCGCAAGACTTACGGCATCGAGTTCATCGCGCTGCGATTTGTGTCGATCTATGGTCCGGGCAAGGAAGCGCGTCACGGTCCGCTGTCTTTCTATGGCCAGTTGATCGAAAGGGCGCGGCGAGGCGAGAACTGGCAGATCGCGCAGGGGGGCGACCAGCTCAACGACGCCGTTTACGTCGGCGACGTCGGCCGGTCGGTTTATTTGGCGCTGCAGGCGCCGACGCCGAGCGAGTGGACGTTCAACATCGGCACTGGCAAAGCTTCGACGCCGAGGGACTTTTTGAACGCCGCGGCGAAGCTGTTTCCAAATCACAAGATCGAGCTTGGACCGGGGCCGAGCAAACTGGGCCGGAGCAAACAGAGCTATTGCGTGTTCGACATTTCTGCAGCGGAGAAAAACATTGGTTACGAGCCGGCCTACGATGTCGAGCGCGGCGTGCGCGACTACGTCGCGACTTTGGAGCGGCTGGGACGTTAGTAGACGATCGATAAGAAAAGGAGAACGGAGAGATTTAACCACAAAGAACGCAAAGAACACAAAAAATGCAGGGGCGATCGGCGGTTGCCCGTCGGATCATCTTTGCAGTAATTTGTTAGAGCGGCGCAAATGATTAAGGACAGCAATGCAAAGTACACATAGAGAAGTTTTGCGGCCTTTGTGTTCTTTGTGGTTAATGATTCTTATCCGAATTCATTCAACGGAGGAATGATCGTGGCAGAACAACCCAAGGGAACTCCCGAAGTTTGGGCGGCGGGGATCGGCCGCAAGAGCAACGCGCAGTACGGCTCGGACTTGATGGCTGAAGTGTTGCGCGAGCTGGGCATCAAATACATCGCGCTCAATCCGGGCGCCAGTTATCGCGGCTTCCACGATTCGCTGGTCAACTTCGAATCCGAAAAAGGACCGCAGATGATCCTGTGTACCCATGAAGAGATCGCCGTGGCGATCGCCAACGGCTACGCGCGCGCCACCGGCGAGATCATGGCGACCGGCCTGCACAACATCGTCGGCTTGCAGCACGCCAGCATGGCGATCTTCAACGCCTGGTGCGACCGCACGCCGATCCTCAATCTCGGCGGCGGCGGGCCGCAGGACACGACCAACCGGCGATCCACCGACTGGGTGCATACGGCGAACGTGCAGGGATTGGCGGTGCGCGAGTATGTGAAATTCGATGACCAACCGAACACTGTCGATGCGGTCGCGGAGTCATTTCTCAAGGCCTATCGAATCGCCATGACCGAGCCGAAAGGGCCGGTCTACATCTGCCTAGATTCCGATGTTCAGGAAGCGAAGATCGACAAGCCGATGATCGTGCCGCGCGCGCAATTTTTCCGGCCGCCGCCGGGACCGGGACCGAACCCCGAATCGTTGCGCAACGCGGCGCGCTTGCTGGCTGAAGCCGAGTGGCCGGTGATCGTTGCCGGCGAGCTCGGGCGCAATCCGAAAGCGCTGCCGCCGATGTTGGACCTCGCCGAAGCGCTGGGTGCGCCGGTCATCGATTCCGACGGCCGCTTCGCTTTCCCGAGCACGCACCTGCTGAATCTCACCAACGCGCGGGAAGAGGCGCTGCGCGCCGCCGATGTCGTTCTGGCGCTGGACGTGCCGAGCTTGGGTGTGCCGCTCGGACCGTCGGTGCGGGAGCGCGGCAACTTCGCGCCGATCATTTCGCCGAGCTGCAAAGTGATTCATATCACGCTGCTCGATCTCGAGCGGCAGAGCTGGGTCAGCGATAACATGTGGCTCTTGCCGGTGCACGTGCCGATGGCGGCGGACACGGCGGTGGCGCTGCCGCCATTGCTCGAACAGGTGCGCGAGCGCTTGAGCGC
>JBLMXG010000431.1:0-2956 GCA_050257635.1 Chloroflexota bacterium | reverse complement strand
TGTCGCGAACAAGCCTTGGGAGTGATCTATGGAAAACGTGGAGATCGCCCATTTACTGAACCAGTACGCCGACCTGCTCGAAATCCAAAGCGCGGATCTCTTTCGAATTCGCGCCTATCGAAACGCGGCGCGGACCATTGAAAGCCTCTCCCAGCCGATCGCACGGCTCCTCGAGGAGGGCAAGGATCTTACGAAACTCAAGCTGCCGGGGATCGGCAAAGGCATGACCGAGCACATCGAAGACATCGTTAAAACCGGTACACTGACCGCGTTGAAGGAGCTGCGCAAAGAACTCCCTGCCAGCTTAGACGAGTTGCTCGAGATCGAGGGACTGGGGCCAAAGCGAACAAAATTACTCTATGAGAAGCTCGGCGTCGGTTCGATCAAGCAACTTGAGCAAGCCATCGTTGCCGGAAAGATAGAGACGCTTGCCGGCTTCGGCAAGAAAAGCGTCGAGAAAATCCGCCGGGCAATTGAGAATTTGGCAAAACGCCCCAAGCGCTTCAAACTGCTCGACGCCGACCAGTTAGTCCGCCCTTTGATCAAACATCTTCGTAATGGCGGCAACATCGAGCAACTCGAAGTGGCAGGAAGCTACCGGCGCCGAATGGAGACCGTCGGTGATATCGATATTTTGGTTGCCTCAGACAAACCAAAACCCGTCATGCAGCGCTTTCAGACCTATCCGGAAGTCGAGCGTGTGATCGCCGCCGGCTCGACGCGCGGCACGATCATCCTGCGCTCGGGCCTGCAGGTCGATCTGCGGATTTTGCCGCAGCGCTCGTACGGCGCCGCCCTGCATTATTTCACCGGCTCGAAGGCTCACAACATCGCCGTTCGCACGCTCGGCGTAGAGCGCGACCTGCGCATCAGCGAGTACGGAATCTTCCGCGTGCCCAAGGGCAAAAAGGCGGAGGACGTTGGCGTCGAAGAAGGCGAACGGCTCGGCGGCGCCGGGGAGGAAGACGTTTTCAAAGCCGTCGGTATGGATTGGGTGCCGCCGGAGCTGCGGGAAAATCGCGGCGAGATCCAGGCAGCGCAAAAACACGAACTCCCGGATTTGATCGTGCCCGAAGATATCCGGGGAGATTTGCACTTGCACAGCAAGTGGACCGACGGGAACGGCACGATTCTCGAAATGGTGCGCGCCTGCAAGGAGCGCGGCTATCAATACTGCGCCATCACCGACCACAGCAAGGCGGTTCGCGTGGCCGGCGGCCTGACAGCGGATGAGTTCAAAAAGCAGCGGGACGAGATCGAGCAGGCTCGCGCGAAAGTGCGCGGCATAACGATCTTCACGGGCTGCGAGGTCGATATTTTACCCGACGGATCGCTTGATCTACCGGACGATCTCCTCCAGCAGCTCGATGTCGTCGTCGCGGCCGTTCATTCGAAAATGGACATGCCTCAGAGCGACATGACAAAACGGGTCCTGAAGGGTCTCGCGAATCCGGCGGTTACTATTCTGGCCCATCCTACCGGCCGACTCATCAACGAACGAGACCCTTTCGCGATTGACCTCGAGCAGATCTTTCATGCAGCAAAAGAACATAACGTGGCCGTCGAGCTGAACGCTCAGCCCGATCGTCTCGACTTGAGCGACGTGCATCTGATTCGCGCTCGGGAAATCGGCGTAAAGGTCGCAATCAACACCGACGCGCATAGTACCGAACAGCTTCGCTTCATCAAGTATGGCATCGATCAGGGACGGCGTGGCTGGCTGGAAAAACCTCATGTGCTAAACGCGATGATGCGCCCACAGTTCGAGACATGGCTCAAGCGGCGGGGGCACAGACCCATGAAGGCGATTGCCACTTAACATAGTCAGGCCCACACCTGGCAAGAAGTATTTGGAGAAGCGCTGGAAAACAATGTTCGCCAGCTTTTTTCAAAATAGAACTGCTGGTTACCTATCGGCCGTACTGGGCATTGCAGTCGTCGCAGCTTTTTATGCGCCGCTTCGCGGCAGGCTCCATGATGCGACGGTCGCGCTGACACTGGTGCTTGTCGTGCTCTTTGTCGCGACTTTGTGGGGAAGAGGTCCAGGAATGCTTGCCTCGGTCCTCGGCGTACTCTGCTACAATTTGTTTCTGCTGCCTCCTACTCACACCATTTATAGCTTTGCCATTGCCGACCCGCACAACTGGATCGCGCTCGCCGCTTTCATCATCACGGCATCGACGGTTGGACACCTTTCAGTTACCGCAAAACGGCGTGAGGCCGACGTCAGACAGCTTGCTCGACAGCGAGCCGTCGTGGCTGAACTCGAACAACGAGCGCTTGTCGGTGATCCATCCGTTAACCTGCTGGATGAGGCAGTCACCGTCGTCGCACGTACCCTCAGTGTCGATTACACCAAACTGTTGGAGCTGCTCCCGGATCGCAAAGCATTGCTGCTGCGCTCGGGCGTGGGCTGGAAAGAGGGACTCGTCGGACATGCAACCGTTCCCACCGGTGCCGATTCGCAGGCTGGCTTCACTCTAGTTTCCGACGAACCGATCATCGTCGAGGATTTGTCTACTGAAACGCGTTTCCACGGGCCACCACTGCTTTACCAGCACGGCGTGGTAAGCGGAATGAGCGTCGTAATCTCGACGAGTGAAGGCCCGTACGGCATCCTTGGTGCCCATACAACGCAGCGGCGAAGATTTAGCAAAGACGACGTGAATTTCCTTCAGGCGGTCGCCAATGTGCTCGGCGCGACGATCGAGCGGCGGCGGGCCGACGAAGCCCTACGCGCGAGCGAAGCTAACCTGAACCGAGCGCAAGAAATCGCACACGTCGGAAGTTGGTATCTGGACGTTACCCGGAATCGGCTCGTGTGGTCTGACGAAGTGTTTCGAATTTTTGGCATACCCAAGCAACCGGATCTTACCTACGAAACATTCCTCAGCATGGTCTATCCACAGGACAGGCAGCTCGTCAACAGCGCATGGACAGCGGCCATGCGCGGAGC
>JBLMXG010000430.1:0-20136 GCA_050257635.1 Chloroflexota bacterium | reverse complement strand
TGGCTTTCTCGATGAGATTTTGAATTCGCCGCGTGACAGTCTCCGCGCCGCCGACAATGATTGACTGCGAGGCTTCGAGCTCGTCCCAGTTCTCCACGTCGCCCAACAGCTTGCGGCCGGGTTGGTAACCTTTCAGATATTCCTTCCACGCTGCAGCGGGGATGTACGGCACCCCAGGGCCGTAGGTGAGCTGGCGTCCTTCACGGCGGAGGTGGCCCTTCAGGCAATTTTTCAAAAAATACCAAACGCCATCCTCGCACTCCTCACGCGCTTGTTGATCGGTTTCCGCGACGTAGGTGGACATCAAAATACCGAAACGAAACGGATGATATATGTCGCCATGCTTTTCCAGCACAGCGGCAAATTCCTGTTGCGCCCGATGGGTCTCGCCGCCGTGGCTGCGCGACGAGAGAAAGTAGCAGTAACCGCGCTTGGCCACTTCCGTCATGGTGGACGGACTGCGCGAGCCGGGAATCCACACCGGCGGAAACGGCTTTTGCAGCGGCTTGGGCCAGAGGTTCACGTAGCGGAGGGGAAAGTAGCGCCCTTCGTGCGGGAACGGCCCGTCCTCGGTCCATGACCGTACGATCAAATCGGCGGCTTCCCAGAATTTTTCCCGCGTGTTCGCCGACGGGACGTCGTAATTGAAAGTCTCCGGACCGCCGCCGGGCGCGAACCCGGCGACGAGTCGGCCGTTGCTCATCTGGTCAAGCATGGCGTATTCTTCGGCCACGCGCATGGGATTGAGGTGGAGCGGTAGGAGATTGCCGAGGATGACGATCTTTCCGTGCGAAGTGTTCTGCGTCAGCGCTGCGGCGATCAGATTGGGCGAAGGCATCAAACCGTAAATATTTTGGTGGTGTTCGTTAAGCACCATGCCGTCGAAGCCGAGCTCGTCGGCGTAGACGAGTTGATCGATGTATTCCTGGTATAGGCCGCGCGCTTTGCGGTTATCCCACAGCCGGTTGGGCACCGTCACCCAGCCGGTGTATTCCTTCGCATCAAAATCTTTGTCGAGATAGGGATAAGCCATGAAATGCCAGCAGAAGAGTTGTACCGGTTTCATCATTCACCTCGGAAATGCCGGCATGCCGCCGGTGCCAGCCCTGAATTGTTGTCGGACTATAGCTTCAAATATCGGCGACGCGCAACTACCCGATAGATGGCCAACGCGAAGCAACACTTTCGATGGGACGCGCCAGGCAAATTCAGCGCCGGCTCTCGCAATGACGGCGCATGAAAGCTAAAATCCCCTAGCTTATAAAAAACGTTCCAAATGAATTCGACTAAGCTGGTAATCCTTTTTCTGGCATGGATTTTGGCCGGCTGCGGCAGCGGCGCTGAAGTGGACTTCGCCCGCTCGCTTGCGGTCAAGGCACCGGCCGATATTGTTTTGCGCGATGGCAAGATCCTCACCGCCGATCGCAATTTTTCCATTGCCCGAGCGGTAGCGATCAGGGATGGGCGCTTTGTCGCCGTCGGCACCGATCGTGACGTTCGCCCGCTGATCGCGCCGTCGACGAAGGTGATCGACCTGGCGGGGCGGACGGTGATCCCGGGATTGATCGATTCCCATATTTACGCAACGGTCGCGGGATTGAGCTGGGACAGCGAGCTTCATTGGGAGTCGCTCCATACGCTCGCCGACGGCTTGCGGCAAATCACCCAGGCGGTGAAGGCAAAGCCGCCGGGGAGCTGGATCGTGATCGGCGGTGGTTGGGTGCCGACTCAGTTCGCCGAGCGGCGCTTCCCCAGCCGCGCCGAGCTCGACGCACTCGCGCCCAATCATCCCGTTTACATACAATACTTGCGCCGGGGGGCGCTCTTGAACCGCGCGGCGCTGGCCGCAGTCGGCATCACCGGCCGCACGCCCGATCCCTCCGGCGGTAAATTCGAGCGTAATCCAAATACCGGCGAGCTAACCGGTTGGTTGCAGGGTGGGCCAGCCTGGGAATACGCGTACCAAAAGATTCCCCGCCCCTCTCTCGATCAAATGCGCCAGAGTCTGCGCGATCTGTTTCACGAGCTCAACCGCTTGGGCGTGACTTCCATCGGCGATATGCAGACCGACGGTGTGACCTTCGCTCATCGCCGCGTGCTCGCCGACATGGCGCGTAGCGGCGAGCTGTCATTACGAGTAGATTTCTATGTGGCTGGCGACGAGTTGGAACAATTAAGCACCTCCGCCGAAGCGCTCAAGCGGCTGCCGCAAAACGACCTGTTTCGCTTCTCCGGTTTTGCCGGGCCTTTGTATCGCGGCGCGGGCGATGACGATCTGCTGAGCGACGCGAAAGGCGCCGCCATCGATGCCGCGTCGAGGGAAAAGTTTCGCAGCGCTGCGCGCTATTTTGCGCAGGGAGGCTACAACTTCCATTTGCCCACAACTCAAGACTCCACCGCTCGGCAGTGGCTCGACATTCTTGAGCAGATCCACCGGACGACGCCCTTCGCGCGCCAGCGCATCAGCTTTGCTGGACTCGAGGACGCGACGCCCGAAACCATTGCGCGGATCAAAAAGCTCGGCGGTGCGGTTACCGTTGTCGACCGCATGGCGCTCACCGGCGAACTTTATGGGGAGCTGCGGGGGTTGGAGAAAGCGCGCAGCGCGCCGCCGTTGCGCTCGATGATCGATTCCGGTATTCCCTTGAGCGCCGGCAGCGACGCATTTCAGTCGGCTAATTATTCGCCGATGCTGGGACTGTGGTGGCTAATCACGGGCAAGACTGTGGCCGGCACGGTGATGCGCAGCCCAAGCCAGAATCTAACCCGCGAGGAGGCGCTGCGGCTCTATACGACGGGTGGCGCGTGGCTGGTTTATCAAGAAGGACGCAAAGGATCTATTGAACCGGAGAAGTTCGCGGATCTGGCTGTGCTCAACGGAGATTATCTGACCGTTCCGGAGGATCAGATACGCACGCTGGAATCGCTGCTCACGATGGTCGGCGGGCGAATTGTCCACGCTGCCGGCCCATTCGCTTTACTGGAACGAAAATAAGACGGGAGCAACAGTCGAATACTTGGGAGGAACGACGGTGCTGAGTCGCAGACTTGTGATTACGGTGTTCCTGGCGTTGTTAGTGGCCGGCGCGCGCGCATTTGCCGCCGACCGTTTCTATATCAGCATACCCGGACCGACGCTGAGCTATGTGCCGCTGTATTACGGCCAGGAGAAGGGTTTCTTCGCGCAGGAGGGCTTGGACCTTCAAGTATTGGTGGTCAGAGGCATTGTCGGCGTCAGCAGCCTGATGTCGGGCGAAATTGATGTTACCTGTCACGCCGGCAGCGGTTTTTCCGCGGCCCTGCGCGGCGTGCCGATCAAGATCATCTCCGTGACCCGCGACCGGCCAATCCATGAACTGATTGTCGGCCCGTCGGTCAACAGCGCGGCAGACATGAAAGGAAAATCCATCGCCGTGGGCTCGCTCGACGGCACCGCCGCGATCATGACGCGGCGGATCCTCCAGGCGAAGGGGCTGGATGCTCAAAAGGACGTGACTTTTTTGAGTATGGACACGCCGGCGCGACTGCAATCGCTTTACTCCGGCCGAGTCGGCGGCGCCATGATGACGCCGCCGGCGATCTATCTGGCCCAGGATCAGGGCTACAAAGTCTTCGGCCGCGGCCGCGACTATATGCGCTACTTGCAGACCGGCGTAGTATCGACCGACTCGAATATCAAGCAGAAGCGGGAAAAACTGGTGCGCTTTCTGCGCGCCTGGAATCGTGGCTTGAAAGTCTACCAGGAAAGCCCAGACATCATGGTGCCATACATTCAGAAACGACTCGGCATCAAGGATGCTCAGTTGGCGCGCCGAATGTATGACGACGATGCGCCTTACTTGCTGCCCGGCGGCCGGCTGAGCGTCGACGCCGAAAAAGAGATCATCGAAATCGGCCGCGAAGCGCTGCGCATCAAAGAGGCGGTGCCGGCGGAAAAGATCTTCGACTTCTCTTTGGCGGCCGAGGCGACGAAATAGATGACGCGCTATTTTTTTTCCGCGGTGCGCAGGAAGCTATAGTCCACCACGTCCGCTAGATTGATCGGTTTGGTGATCTTCGCCAAGATCTTTGCCTCGTCGATCGCCGCTTGCAGCGAACCGTCGTCGACGAAGCCTTCCTGCGAAAGCGCCTCGATCATATATTTATAGGCTTCCTCCAGGATGTCTTTGGGATAGCCGTATTTTTTTTGCGCGAAGGCGATAAACCCGGCCTTTTCGCTTCTAAAAGCCCGCGTCGCTCGCAAAAACCCGTGCACCATCCGCTGCACCTGCCCGGGGTTCTTCTGAATATTTTCCAAGCTGGTGGCCAAACCGGTGAGCGGGCGCTGGAGGATATTTCCCGCGTAGACCAGCTCGTGATAACCCTGTTTCTTGAGCTGAATGTTCAGCGGCACCGGCATATGCGTCGCCTGCACCGTGCCGGCGAGCAAAGCCGCGTGGCGCAGCGTATCGGAGCCAAGGGTGATGATCTTGACATCTTTCTCGGGATCCAAGCCGATGGCGCGCAAACTAGCCCGGGCGGCCAAATCGCCGGTGGCGCCGAAGCTGCTGACTCCGACTATTTTTCCTCTAAGCGCGGCGGCGTTGGAAATCTCCGGCCGCGACATCAGGGCGTGCAGCACCCGCGAGAAATCAAAAGTGAGATTTCGCACCGGCACGCCGACGATCGCGCCGCGGATGATCGTGCCGACGCTGTAGCTGTAGTCGATGTCGCCGGAGAGGAGCGCCTTGATGCCCAGATCGGCACGCAATGATACGTAAACCAGGTCGATCCCTTCGTCGCGGTAAAAGCCGCGCTCAATGCCGTAGAGCAACGGTCCGATGGAAAGCGCGGCGCGGGCGGAGTGACCGACGATGACCTTCTCTTGAGCGGCGGCCGAGCTCGAGCCGAGCAATACGATAAAGAGGACTTCGATGAGCAATTTTTTCGCGGGCGGTTCCTCGCAGCTCGGGTGTGGCAATTTCGCGCGGCGCTTGCAAAGCCGTAGGCAAATTCGTAGTTCTGGTTCTGCCGGAGGCAGCCCATGAGTTACAAAGACGTCAGAGAATGGATTCAAAAAGTCGACGAGCTCGGCGAGCTCAAATTGATCCGCGGCGCGGATTGGAATCTAGAAATTGGTGCGCTGTCGGTGCTCGCCTCGAAGCATAAAGAAAACAGCCCGGCGCTGCTCTTCGACGACATCAAAGATTATCCTGCCGGCTACCGCATTCTCGTCGGTTTCTTCGAGAGCCTGAAACGCTCGGCGCTGACGACCAATTTGCCGCTCGACATCACGCGCGAAGGTTTTATTAGGGCGTGGCGCGAGCGTTTGGCAAGGCCGGCGCATATTGCGCCGGTCACGGTTGGGAGCGGCCCGGTACTGGAAAATATATTCAGCGGCGATGAGATCGATCTGTTCAAATTTCCGGTGCCGTTTTGGCATGAACGCGACGGTGGGCGGTACATCGGCACGGGGCACGTCGTCATCACGCGCGATCCCGATGAGGGCTGGGTCAACGTCGGCTGTTACCGGGCGATGGTGCACGATCGGAACTCCATGGGCATGAACATCTCGCCGGGAAAGCACGGACGAATGCATCGGCAGAAATATTTTGACCGGGGCAAGCCTTGCCCGGTGGTGGCCTGCTTCGGCGTTGATCCGTTGCTGCATATGATCGCCACCCGACCGGAGCCCTACGGGCGCAGCGAGTTCGACGCTGTCGGCGGCATCAAAGGACAACCGGTGGAAGTGATCGAAGGCGAGGTTACCGGATTGCCGATTCCTGCTTACGCCGAGATCGCCATTGAGGGGGAATTCCTGCCAGATCAAGGGAAAGAGGAAGGGCCTTTCAGCGAGTGGACCGGTTACTATGCCAGCGGTGAAAAGCTAGAACCTCTGATCAGAGTGCGCCGGCTTTACCATCGCAACGATCCGATCATCACCGCGTCGCCCGAGTACCGACCGACGGCGCGGGCCGAGCATTGCTATGAACTCCTCCGCGCAGCATATATCCGCGACCAGGTGGAAAAGGCCGGTGTGCCCGACATCCAAGCGGTGGCGAGCTATTTCCGCCGTTTTCTCACCGTGATCGCAATTCGCCAGCGCTATCCGGGTCACGCGCGCCAAGCCGGATTCGTTGCCAGCCAATGCCAGGGAGCGGCCTATTTAGGCCGGTATGTGGTCATAGTCGACGACGACATCGACGCTTACGATATCAGCGATGTCTTGTGGGCCATGTGCAGCCGCGCCGACCCCGTCGATGCGGCGGAAATCATTCGGCGCTGCTGGAGCGGGCCGCTCGATCCGATCATTCCGCGCGAGCGGAAAGGATTGAGCTCGCGCATGATCATCGATGCCTGTCGGCCCTTTGAATGGCGCGATCGTTTCCCGCCGGCTGCAAATATCAGTGCTGAGCGCCAGCGCGCGGTGATGGAGAAATGGAAGAAAGAGTTGTTTAGTTGAGCGGCATTTCGATGCGTCGACACGTAGCGATTCTCGACTCGCGGACTGCGTGCTTGTGAAATTACTTTCAAGCCGTTTTTTGGGATAGTCGGGAAAATTTGATCGATTCATCGTCTCGAAAAAAAAGGCCAGACTCTTTCGAGTCTGGCCTCATGCCACTGAACGTGACGGGGGCTCAGTGGCGACCGCGGTCCCGTGGGAGCTGTGCTGAAGGAGGCAGCGCGGGACGCGGCGAGCTAATTCAGATTAAACTCCTGCGCCGGCTGAAAGAATCGCTGTTTCCGCATACGGCGCTGCAGATAAGTGTCTTTTGGCCAGTCCCAGTGGCGACCCGGCAGTTCGTCGCCATTGTAAGGCGCGCCGTTGACTTTGCTCTGCATAAAAATGAGCTGCCAGTAGCTCGGCTTTTCCATTTCGTTTTCCGTCGGTTTCATTTTCGTCCCTCCTTGAGATCCTGTCTTCGAGCATTGTAATCGTCAGCTCGCGCTCCATTGTTTTAATGTCAACCAATAGAGCAGGAGGCATGCCGGGTCGCTAAAATGTATGAATTACACCAGCTGTCCTCAGATGTCTGGAAAATTACAGGGAGAGGTGTAGGCAGGGTAGACCGGGTCTGAAAGGACACGAGGCTATTCGGTCAATTCTGCCATGGACTCAAGAGGGCGCCCTCAACCTCGGATTGTTTGTCTGCAAAAGTTCCGGCAAATAACGGAAAGGGCTAAGAATTGAATTTCTTAGCGCGCTGCTGCGCGCGCGTGGCGCCGATGGAGGCCAGAGCAGCCCGAGGTTTTCCCGTAGCGGAGGCGAGAAGCGAAGCACGGACGCGCCGAGTCACTTAGACGTGAACCACATCGACGGTTTCCTTGGCAAAGAGCTCGTCGACGTTCAACCTTCGCTTCGTCAGCCCTTGCTCGAAGCTATAGCGCAGGAAAGTTTCCAAAGTTTTGCGATTGGGCTCGACACCGTAGGGCCAGAAATCTTGGCCCATGAGTTTACGTACTTCTTCGGCATGCGGTCCCGCCCACGGCAGCACCGATTGAATCGCGTCGTTCTTGAACACCCTATCGATGCAATAGGTTTTTGCCTCGAGCAATGCCTTGTAGAGACTTTGCGCCACCCACAGATGACGCCGGTAAAACTCCTCGCGAATGATCATCACATGCATGATCGGAAAGATACCTGTGCGCCGAAAATGATCCACCTCCGCCTGGCGCGTATCGGCGAACAGCCGGCGCACCTGCGGCGCTCGTTTGACATAAGGCGCCGGGACCTGAGCGGTGAGCAAAGCATCGATCTCGCCGCTCACTAACATGTCCGAAAGGGTTTTCCCCGCCGCGATGTTCTCGATCTTGATCTCCGGCGGCAGCGTCAGCGGCACCTTCTCTTTGCGCTCCGACGATTCCAGCCCGCCGGTGAGCCAGTACACGTCGCTGGGGCGAACGCCATAGTCATCCTGTAAAAATCCGCGCAGCCAGACTGTCGCGGTCATCTGCCACTCCGGCACGCCGACGCGCCGCCCTTTCAGGTCTTCGGGCTTCTCGACCCCGGAGTTGGCATTGACATAAGCACAGGAGTGGCGGAACTTGCGGTAAACGAAAGCGGGAATCCCAACGAAGGGGAATTGGCCACGCGCCCTGCCCGCGACGAAACTACCGAAGGACATTTCGGCGGCGTCAAACTCATGATGCATGCCCATGCGCCAGTGCACTTCGGGCGGCCGGTCGATGGTGACGAAGTTGATCTCCATCCCCTCGGCACGCACCGCGCCGTCTTTGAGCGGCCGCACGACGTCGTAGTCGCCGCAGGCGAGATCGAGGCTAAGAATGGGCATAAGTTAATTCTCCGGGAACAACGCTGGTGTTAAAAGTTGGAGTGTGCGAGCGGTGGCGTAATGGGCTTTCGAAATTTCAATACTCCAATGCTCCATCATCCCGTCCCCTTCTATGCATACGCGTTGTAAATGCCTTCGAACTTGGCGACCTTGTACCGTACCATATAGCGGGCGGCTTGGCGGACCAGCTCCTGCTGGAGCTCGCTGTTGGCGTGCCTGGCGATCACTTCGCGGGCCATCGCCGTGTGTTCCTGGTCGGCGATAGCGTGCACGGTAAAAAACTGAATCTGCTTTTTGTTAAGCCCATACTGCTTCGTCAGGGCGTTGATATGCTCTTCCGAGTAACGGCACACCATGGTTTCATTGACCAAAGCGGAGGCGCGGTTTTCCGACGCGGAGCCAAGGAGCATGCCGTGGATGGTTTTGGCAGTGTGGCTCAAACATTCGAAGATCGGCGTCGCTCTGGTAAAATCCTCTTCGTGAAGACCGATCGCCAAACCAAATTTCTTGGCGAGATCGGGGTGATACTGCTCCTCGTTCAGCTGATAGAGAAAATATTTAAAAAGATCGGGATCGTGGCTGTTCTTGACCATGCACAGCGCGAAGCCTTTGAGCAGCGCGACGTTGTGAAGATAGTGCTGCAGCGCCCAGCCTTGCAGCCGTCTGATTGAAAGCTTGCCGGAGCGCAGCTCGGTAAAATAGGGAAGCGCCATCAACTGCTCGACACCCGGCTCAATGATTTTTTTAGCCACCGAATCGACAAACGCTTGACTCGCCATTTTCAGCTCCTCATTCGGCTTTTTTAACTTCGTCGATGGAACTAACGTGCATCGCTATGCCGCCGGCCATCTCCGGCCGGAACGTCAATGGCAAATAGAGAACTTCTGCATGATTGCCGACCGTATAGCGCAGGCAGTGAAAGAAAACGAGGGGGAGCGGCTGTGTTTCGGCGGGCCGCGCCAGTGGAAACAGCGCTGGCCCGCCGAAACATGGCTCGGAGTCTTTAAACGGAGTTATGTCAAGCCTTTAAGTTTTTGTTCAAAAACGCCAAAGTTCGTGCCCAGGCTTCCTTTGCCGCCTGCGGATTATAACGGCTCGGGTTGCTGTCGTTGTTGAATGCATGCCCTGCGCCCGGGAAAATTTTGTAGTCGTAGACTTTGTTGTATTTTTTCATCGCTGCCGCCGTTGCGGGGACACCTTTGGTAATGCCTTCGTCCTTCTCGCCGTAATTGGCTAGAAGTGGGGCACGGATATTTTTTACCAAGTCGAGCGGACTGGGGCTGCGACCGTAGTAAACCACAACGGCATTGAGGGTGGGAATCTGGGTCGCCGCGGCAAAGGCCATCTCCCCACCCCAGCAGAACCCGATTAATCCCTGTTTGTCCGCCCGAACGTCGGGAAGGATCTTTAGATAGTTGAAGCCAGATATGCTGTCTTCGGTTATCACCGGCCACGGAACCATCTCGCGAATCTTGGCAATGCCTTGGCCTTTTGGCGTGACCAACTTCGTTCCACCCAAGCGCGAAAGGTAATCCGGCGCGAGCGCGACGTAGCCTTCCTTGGCGAGACGGCGCGCGACATCCCGGATATGGTCGCTCAATCCGGCGTTTTCGTGGATCGCGACGATGCCGGGATATTTCCCCGCTTTCACCGGTCGAGCGAGGTAAGCCGCCACCGAGCCACTCTTGCCATCGAATTTTACGTTATGAGTTAAAATATCCGGATCGTTTTCTTGGACCTGGGCTGCTTCCGCGTCCACGGGCGAGAGCGCGGCAATGATTCCATTGGCTGCGGCCAGGCTGCCAGTCATCAGAATTGCCTGGCGCATGAACTCCCTGCGGGAAATTTTTCCCTCGTGAAATTCGTGCAAAAGCCGCTTAATTTTTTCTGCCATAACCCCTCCTGTGCTAAATTATCGCGTGATGAATTTATGGTCGAAAACGCGCATCATTCATAACGAGCCTATTGGCTCCCGTCAAGATGTTCTTCCCAAAAGCTAGAAATCGACGGTGCATTTTCCCAGAAACGCGAGACCGGCATGGTCCGGATGACTCGATAATCTATGACTTTAACATTTGGCATCCCGGTTGCGTTTGGCAATTCGCGAATGGCAGAACTTGTACGAGCGACAGATTCCACGGCATTGACTGATCCAAAGCTTTTCAATAGTTTGCGACGTTGCAAGAAACGGATGGACTTCGAGGTCTGATCTAAGGAGTCGGTATAGGAGGCATCATGATAACACGAACTTACGGCATCGTCATCGGTCTAGTGCTTATTGTTATGGGAACGGCGAGTGCGCAGAACTACCCGACCAAAGTCATCACTAAGATCGTTCCTTTCGCCGCCGGCGGGCCAACGGACACCGTGGCTCGGTTGATCGGTGTGCCGATGACCAAAGCGCTGGGGCAAACGATCATCGTCGAAAACGTCGCAGGCGCGGGCGGCACCATCGCGGCCAACCGCGTCGCCAAATCTTCGCCGGACGGTTACACGATTCTCATCCATCACATCGGCATGGCCACGGCGCCGGGCCTCTATCGCAAGCTGCCGTATAATCCAATCACCGATTTCGAACCGATCGGCCTGATCAATGAAGTGCCGATGACTCTGGTGGCAAGAAAGGATTTCCCCGCAAAAGATCTCAAGGAGTTGATTGCCTATGTCAAAGCCAATAAGGAAAAAGTCAATTATGCCAACGCCGGCCTCGGCGCCGCTTCGCATCTCTGTGGTATGCTTTTCATGAGCGCGATCCAGACCGAAGTCACCACCGTGCCCTATGGCGGCACCGGGCCGGCGATGAACGATCTGCTCGGCGGGCAGGTTGATTTTATGTGCGATCAGACGACCAACACGACCAGTCAGATCAAAGCTGGAAAGATCAAGGTGTACGGTGTGACGACGAAAAAGCGCGTGCCGTCACTGCCCAGTGTGCCGACCATGGATGAGGCCGGCTTGAAGGGTTTCGATGTTTCGGTCTGGCATGCCTTGTACGCGCCCAAGGGTACGCCGAAACCGATCATCGATAAGCTTTCCAAGGCGCTGCAGAACGCGCTGAAAGATGCGACGGTGAAGCAGCGTTTCGCGGACCTGGGCACCGAACCGATCACACTAGACCGCGCGACCCCAGCGGCGCTGCGCGCGCATCTCAAAGCCGAAATCGACAGATGGACTCCAATCATCAAAAAAGCCGGAGTCTATGCCGATTGATAAAATGTGAGGCGTTCGTGAAATTACAGTTGCAAAGGCCGGGTCTACGCCCCGGCCTTTTTTTGGCTTTTATTCAACAACCGCTTGTTATACAAGGCGCTTAATCGCTTATGCCCGGAGGGAATAGGGCAGCAGCATTTTGAAAACTCTTATGAAGCGCAACCCAAGAGACTTCTGGACCGGTGTGCTCTACATTTTCTTTGGCGCGAGTGCGGCGATCATCGCTCGCGACTACAGTATGGGAACGGCTTTTAGAATGGGGCCGGCGTATTTTCCCAGCATTCTCGGCGCAGTGCTTGCCGCCATCGGCGCGATCTCGGTGATTCGATCCTTTATCACGCCGGGCATGTCGATCGGCGCGTTTTCGTTCAAAGGATTAGCGCTGGTGATTTTGTCGGTCGTCGTCTTCGGTTTTATTGTGCGCGGCGTAGGATTGGTGATCGCGCTACCGCTGCTCGTGATCATCAGCGCTTGCGCCAGCGCGCATTTCCGCGTGCGCACGGCGCTCATCATGGCGGCGGGACTGACGATCTTTTGCGCGTTAGTCTTTGTCGAAGGCTTGGGCATTCCACTGCCGATCATCGGTCCCTGGTTGGGTGGCTGACGGCGAAAAATTAGCAACAGGGCGGGCAACGATGGAATTACTCGATCATCTGCTACTGGGGTTGCAGACAGCCGCTACGCTCAGCAATTTATTTTACTGTTTTATCGGCGTTTTTCTCGGCACCGCGATCGGCGTGTTGCCCGGCCTCGGTCCTACGGCCACCATCGCGATGCTGCTGCCGGTCACTTTTGTTTTGCCGCCGGTGACCGCGCTCATCATGCTGGCGGGTATCTATTACGGCTCGCAGTATGGCGGCTCGACGACCTCGATTCTCGTCAACCTGCCCGGCGAGGCCGCCTCCGTCGTTACGACGCTCGACGGCTACCAGATGGCGAAGCAAGGAAAGGCGGGAGCGGCGCTTTCGGCGTCGGCGCTCGGCTCGTTTTTCGCCGGCACGGTGGCCACGTTTTTGATCGCCGGTTTCGGCCCGCCGCTGGCTTCGGTGGCGCTCCAGTTCGGGCCGGCGGAATTTTTCTCGCTCATGGTCCTCGGCCTTGTGGCTTCGGTGGTGCTCGCGCAGGGATCGTTGCTCCATGCAATCGGCATGGTCGTACTTGGTCTGCTCTTGGGCCTCATCGGCACCGATGTCACTTCCGGCACGCCGCGCTTCACCTTCGGGATTTATGAGCTTGCGGACGGCATCGGCTTCGTCACCGTAGCGATGGGCATGTTCGGCCTAGGCGAAATTATTCGCAACCTGGAAAACGAAGAAGAGCGCTCCGTGATGGTCACCAAAATCACCGGACTGTGGCCCACTCGCGAAGACTTCAAGCGCATGGTCGCACCGATTCTACGCGGCACGGCGATCGGGTCGATTTTGGGCATTCTTCCCGGTAGCGGTTCAATCCTGGGTTCCTTCGCTGCTTATGCCATCGAAAAGAAGGTTTCCAAGAATCGCACCGAGTTCGGCAAAGGCGCGATCGAAGGCGTTGCCGCTCCGGAATCAGCCAACAATGCCGGGGCACAAACGTCTTTTATTCCACTGCTCACTTTGGGAATCCCGTCGAATCCGGTCAGCGCCCTGATGGTCGGAGCCATGATTGTTCACGGCATTCAGCCCGGACCGTCGGTGATCAATGAACAACCCGCGCTTTTTTGGGGCATGATCGTTTCGATGTGGATCGGCAACCTATTCTTAGTGGTTCTCAACTACCCGCTGATCGGCATGTGGGTGCGCATGATCATGATCCCCTACCACCTGCTGTTTCCGGGGATCCTGGTCTTCTGCGCCATCGGCGTGTTCAGTCTGAAGAATGCCACAGTGGACGTCTATTTGATGGCGCTGTTCGGCATTGTCGGCTACGTTTTCTCCAAGCTCGGTTGCGAGCCGGCGCCGATGCTGCTCGCCTTCATCCTCGGGCCGCTGATGGAAGAGTACCTGCGTCGCGCCATGCTGCTCTCGCGCGGCAATCCGTGGGTGTTTGTGCAGCGGCCGATCAGCACGGCTTTGTTGGCTTTGGCGGCGCTAGCGATGTGCACCGTGCTGATCCCGGCGTTTAGCAAGACTCGCGAGGTGGCCTTCAAGGAATGATTAGAGAGGCGCGTTGACGGGACGGCAACGGTCCGGATCCGCGCCCGGCGCCCTTGGTTACGTTCCCGCTCGGTAAAACCGCAACGCATTGCCGCCGAGCACGGCTTCTTTATCCGTCTGAATCAAGTCTTCCCGGTCGAGCAACTGGTCGATCTCATGGCGGCACTTCGCCGCGTCGAAAACTTCATGCGGAAAATCGCTGCCAAAAAGGAAAGACTGACGGCCGCCTTTCGCCACTGCGGTGTTCAAGCCGTCATCATCACAGTCGAAACCGACGAAGATGCGCCCCTCACGGAGCTGTTTTTTGAAATAATCGCTCGCTTTCTCGCCTGGCTTCGGCCCGCCGATAATCTCGCCGTTTAGATTCAGCTGCTTGTGGCCGTCGTGATAGGAACGATCGAGGCGGTCCAGCATAAACGGCACCCAGGTGGCGCCGCCTTCGAGGAAAGCCACACGCAGATTGGCGAAGCGATCGAACACGCCATGGGCCAACATGGCGCCGGCCTGAATCATCAAGCTGAACGGATGGCCGAGCGCATGGGCGGGATAATAGGTCGCAAACGCATCCAGTCCCAGACGATGCAGGCAACCGACGTGGACGGCGAGGGCGCAACCGAGCTTTTCCGCTTCTTCATAAAGCGGCCAGTAGATTTTGTTGCCGAGATGACCTTGAATCGCCTCGCCGTTGGACGGCAGCATGGCGCCGAGCATACCCAGGTCTTTGACTGCGCGGCACAATTCGCCGACAGCGGCGTCGACATCCTGGAACGGGATCAACGCCATGCCTTTGAGCCGGGAATTTTTGCCGACGAATTTTTCGTGCAGCCAGTTGTTGTAGGCGCGACACGCGGCGATGGCCCAGTCGGACGCCATGATTCTCCCGACCGCGAGACCTGCGGTAGGGTAGAGCACCGTCCAGGCGATGCCGGTCCTGTCTAGAAAAGCGTTCCAATCATCCGGCGACGGATTGCCGGTGGCGCGGCGATTCTGTTTCAAATAGCGAAAGTGCAGGTGATCGAACTCAGGGAAGAGTTTTGCCATCCGGTTGCCATCGGGCAGGTAGCGGGCGATCTCTTCGCCGCAAGCGTGATCGTTGATATGGCCGTCGGCATCGATGATTTGCATATCGTTGACTCCCGCGGCGCCCAGTCGGCGCAATCTTGATTTTTTCAGGGACTCGGGTCGCGCAAAATTCCGCGCCTATCTTTTGTTCGACGATTAATACAGGGTTGAGCGAGGCGTCAAGAGACCAGGCCGGCGTCGAGCTTTTGCGTTGTCCGGATGATTTCTGCTATGGTCGGCGGCAAAAGAAAATTTAAGCGACAAAATTTTTTCTTGTGATTGGCGCGTCGGTTCGTTCGCAAAAATTCAAAGAGAAATTCGGAGGGCAAGGTGGACTGGCTGTTTCAAACGGATGGGTCATTCTCCTACGTCGTCTTGCGGTTCGGTTTAGCGGTGACCTTTTTCATGCACGGCACCCAGCATGCGTTTGGCTGGCATGGCGGTAAAGGCGCCAAGGCGCAGGTGACCAACTGGCGCGACAAATATCACATTCCACTGCCCATGGGAATTTTCGCTCTGTTCATTGAATTGTTCGCGGTGTTTGCGATGACTTTCGGTTTTTTAGTCCGGCCCGCCGCCTTCGGTTTGGCGGTTTTCATCGGCTTCGCCTTGGTTCTTGGCCACTGGAACAACGGGTTCTTTCTCGCACAAGGTCCCGGCAAGGGCGCTGGCATCGAATACACTTTGGCGCTAGTTCTAATGTCGCTGGCGTTAGTTTTCGGCGGCGCCGGGGCATTGTCGCTCGACGGTTTGATCGCCCGTTGAAAAGGAAGTTCCTTCGCCGGCATGTCGCTTTAATCGCCGGCCGCGTCTAGATTCCCCATGAGGCCATAAACCGGCAGGGGCTGGGACGGCGATACATTGCTCGGTTGGTATCGCACCAAAACCAAATGGTGCTTTCCCGCCGCCCCGAGCCCCTCGCTGATATCCATCATTTGAAGATCGCTGCGTCCGCGCAAGGCCCGCCAATCTTCCTCCCACATGAACAGAAAAAGCGGCGGCTTCAAATCGGCGTCTTTGTGCGCATAGGGCGGAATGTGACGGTGGGAATAAAAAATTGCGCCGAAGTCAAAGCCGCGATAAAAATACAGCGGAACCTGCGGATTGATTTTTGTGTTCACGCGCTCGATAAATGGCTTCATCGTCCGCGCGTAAACGACCGGCGGAAATATCGCGCTCTTCGCGATCAGGGGGATGGCGATGGCCATCCCTGCGAGTGATGCGAAAGCGATCCTTCGGTTTTTGTAAAAGAGCCCCCATGTCAGGCAAGCGAGGGCTGCCGCAAACACGATCAAACAAGCTGCCACCATCGGCGTGAGCGGTGTTAAGGAGGCCAGAATTTGCTCTAGGTTTGCCGATTTCTTAGCCGGGATGAAGAGCGGCGATTTTATCAGCCCATAGCGACCGGCCATGTAAAGGCCCAGGGCAGCAAGCGCGACCGCGTAGGCGCCCGCAACTAACCAGCCGATCCAATCTGTAAGCCGGCCATTTTCCAGCGAGCTTTTTTCGAGTTGCTGCCACCACGCTCCGAAGAGCAGCGCAAAGGCAGGGTAGAGCGGCAGGATATAGACGCCCCTTTTTCCCATCGAGAGCGAAAAAAAGACCAAGACTGTAACGGTCCAGAGTGACAGATAGATCACATGCTCGTGAGAAACCTGGCGGCGTTGCCGGTAAAGGTCGAGCGCGAGCGCGGGGAAGAAAAAACTCCATGGCATGGTGTTCTGAAAGAAAATCGGGATGTAATAGTAGATCGGCTGATGATGGCCGTAATTCCCTACCGCTGTCAGCAAAGTCTCATTGATGATCTGGCGCATAAAAAATGGCCAACCGCCCTGCCACAAAGCGAGCGCGTACCACGAGCCGGCCACGACAAAAAAAACTGCGGCGCTAGCGAAAAGATGAAGCCTCTTCGCGTAGGCAAGGTCGCGTCGGACGGAGAGAAAAACCAATATGACCAACGACGACACCGCCAGCCCCACGGGGCCTTTGGCCAGAGTGGCAAGTCCCAAGAGCAACGGCAGGACCAGACATTGCTTCAGACCAAAATCTTTTTGGGTGTAGAGATAGTAAAAATAGAGACAGGTCGCGCTGATGAAGAATGCCAAGGTCATATCCACCTGTGTGTCGGCGCCCGCCCGCCACCACTCGACGCAGGTTGCGAGCACGATGCCGGCGACGACGCCGGCTCTCTCGCCCCACAACCGTGCTCCCGTCAGGTAGGTCATCAGTACACTCAGGGTTGCAAAAATCGCGGAAGGCAAACGCAGGGTTAATTCATCGACATGGCCGAAGAGGTAAGCCAAGATGAGACCGCACCAGTGAAACAGCGGCGGTTTGAAGGGAATATATTCGCCGTTGACGGCCGGAAGAATCCAGTTGCCCGAGTGGTACATCTCCCAGACGACCAGACCTTCGCGGGGCTCGCCGCGATCGGCAAACGGCAGATCGCCTAGTTTCCAAAAAAGCAGCAGGAAACAGAGTGCCGACAGGAGGACAACATTCAAAAACCTAGGGTGTCTCGCCGATAGAATATCCGCCACAACCGTTCGCTTCCACAGGCGCGGTGCTCTCAACATATCTCTCGTACCAGACTTGAAAGACCAAAAGGGTCCATAACGGCTCGCGATGATCCTTCGACTTGGCAAGCTGTTCATCGATCAGCTGTTTGACGAAGGGATAATGAAAGATGCCTTGCCTGCGAATCCTTTCCTCGTTTAGATAATCCAACATGAAAGCTTTGAGATCGGTGTTGAGCCAGCGTGCGAGCGGAAGGCCGAAACCCTTCTTCTGCCGATGAATGATTTTGTGCGGTAGAAGGCCTTCGGCGCATCGCTTGAGCAGATGTTTTGTCCTAAAGCCGTTGAGCTTGTATTGCATCGGTAGGCGGCAAACGTATTCCACAACTTCTTTGTCCAACAGGGGGCAGCGCACTTCCAAACCGTTGGCCATGCTCGCCCGATCGACTGTCACCAAGTTGTTGTCTTGCAGATAGAGTTTCATCGACAGGTAGAGAATTCGCTCCAGTGCTTTGGTCAGGCCGCTTTCGGCTGTATAGCGAGCGATATCTTCATAGGCGTCGCAATTGTCCAGCTGCTGCCGTAGTTCCCGACGTAAAAGCTTGTGCTTCTCAGCTGCGCCAAAAGCGCCCCGCCAAAGAAAGAAGCGGATCTCCGGCGAGACTCCGTCGCCTTTGAGAAATTGTTTGACCTTGTAATCGGTGCTCAGGTAGCCGTGCGACACCGGTAAGCCGGAAGCGAATCGTATTATCGCCTCGCGAATGAAGCCGGGCAGCACTTGATAGTATTCCATGAGCTTGTGCGCCTGGAAGGTCTGATAGCCTGCGAACAATTCATCGCCGCCGTCGCCGCTCAAAATCACTTTCATGCGCTCGGCGGCAAAACCAGACAGCAGGTAAAGCGGCAGGATCGATGGATCGGCCAGCGGTTCATCCAAGATTTGCGGCAAGACTTGCACGAGACCAAGCATGTCGCGCGCGTGAAAGATCCGGACATGATGCGTGAGTCCCAGGTTCTTGGCGACCTGATTGGCGTATTCGCTTTCATCGAAGCTCGGCTCATCGAAGCCGATCGAAAAGCTTTCGAGCTGAGTATTCGCCCTGGCGGCGATGGCTGCAACGATCCCGGAGTCCAGCCCACCGCTGACAAAGAGCCCTACGGGCACGTCGGCGACCAGCCGCCGGCGAACCGAGAGGTCGAGAAGCTCCCTGAGCCGCTCAACGCAGTGGGGTTCTCTTTGCATCGTAACCGGATCGTCCTGTATGGGAATTTGCCAATAGCGAACGCAGTGAACGGCGCCGCCACGGTAGATCAGATAATTTCCGGGCTCAATTTTCTTGATCGACCGGAAGATGCTGTCAGGGGCCGGAACATATTCGTAAGCGAGGTATTTGTTCAATGCTCGTAAGTTCAGGTCGCGGCTAACGTGGGGGTGCTGTAACAGCGCTTTGATCTCGGAGGCGAAAATTAAACCATCCCTGGTCACGCAGTAATGCAGAGGTTTTTTGCCCACGCGGTCTCGGGCCAGCAGCAGCGATTGCTCCTTGACGTCCCAAATCGCGAAAGCAAACATGCCGTTTAACCGCTCCAGACAATCGACGCCTCTCTCCTCGTATAAATGCACGATAACTTCAGTGTCGGAGTGGGAGCGGAAACGGTGTCCGCGTTCTTCAAGCTCCTTGCGCAGCTCCCGGTAATTATATATCTCGCCGTTGAGCGTGACCCAGACTGTTTCGTCCTCGTTGGCCATGGGCTGCTTTCCCGCCGGCGAAAGATCGATGATGGTCAAGCGCTTGTGGCCAAGACCGACGCAGACTTGGGCGCCGTTCTGGATCAACTCGCCTTCATCATCAGGACCGCGATGGACGAGGGCGCGACCCATGCTACGCAGGATTTGCGGATTGATTTTCGCCGTTTGGCTTAAGTATCCGTAAATGCCGCACATGGTTTTTCAATTGGGTCGTCGAGAGGCGATTGCGCTCCCTATGGCTAGCCGCAAATACACCCGCAACATCGACCGTTGGCATAAAAACAAACAGGTAAAACCAAACTGCCGGTACAGCAGATCGTCGTCGCGAGCGGGCTTGGTGCTATGGTGTTTCACGACGACTCATTGATTGAAGATCAATTGGTTACCACGACGAAGCCATCATGCTCCAATACAATTTTTGCCGTGCCCGGCAAGTTGTGCTCGAAGCGCGACAGGTTTTTTTTCTTGAGCAACACCGCCAGGCGGCCTTTCGGATAGTCGTCCCACGCTTTGTCGAATTCTGCGAACGTGAGCAAGCTCCCCTTGTACCCCAAAGCCGGTGCGGCGCCTTTCTCGGCCAAGTAAAAGCTGCCCATTACGCTTCGTTTTGCGCCCGACCAGACGATCCATAGAGGCCGAGTCGCTTTGAGATAAAAAGGCAGGCTCTCTAAAGAGGTGTCATAGACGACTAGCTGGGAGGATGGATCGATGACGCTCGCGGCTCGCTGCACCAGATCGCGCGAAGATCGACCGGTCGAAACCACTGTTAAGAGGTCGGTCGCAACACTGAGATAAATAACAAAGCCGAAAGCAAACCCGAGAAACAGCCGCTGCTGTGCTTGCCATCTGCCGGTCCAGCTTGAGAAGGCAATGCCGCCAAAGATAAGACCCGCCGCACCGCTCCACAGTGCCAGGGTTGCCGGGAGTTTCTCCATGGTGACGCGCGCTGCCGACGGGAGCCATTGCCATGCCCCCAGAGCGAGGGTGCAACCGATCATGAACAGGCACAAGACAAGGCTCGAAAGCGCCAGTAGCCGACCGCGGCCCGGTTCCCGTGCCGAGATTGCTTTTTCTATCGTCAGGCCCGTCAACAACGCCAACGGCGGGAAAAGAGGCAAAATGTAATGCGGCAGCTTGGCGCTCGAGAAGGAGAAAAAAATCAACGGCAGGATCGTCCAGAGGCTTAAGAA
>JBLMXG010000429.1:0-5296 GCA_050257635.1 Chloroflexota bacterium | reverse complement strand
ACCCGCTCGACTTTTGTGTTTGGCAACGTCTTTCTCCACCTCCATCCGGTGCGCACACACCGGTGGAGCCTCCGCTGGTCAACGACCTGGGGTCTCGGCATTGCGGCGCTCTCCTGCTTTTTCGTGCTCGTGATCACCGGAGTTCTGCTCATGTTCTACTACAAGCCTTATCCGGACGTCGCTTATCACTCGATTAAAGACATTCATTTTGTCGTACCGACCGGGCGATTCATTCGCAACATCCACCGCTGGTCCGGGAACATGATGGTTGTGTTCGTCCTGCTGCATATGGCCCGGGTCTTTTACACCGCGTCCTATCGAGCGCCGCGCGAGTTCAATTGGCTGATCGGCATGGGACTTTTGGTCGTGACGCTCGGACTTTCCTTTACCGGTTATCTGCTTCCCTGGGATCAGTTGGCCTACTGGGCGATTACGATAGGGGCGAATATCGCGCAGTCGCCGCGCGAAGTCACGGACGCGCTCGGCATCACATCGTGGTTCGATATCGGCGGGTTGCAAAAACTCATCCTCCTCGGCTCCGAAGACGTCGGCGAAGAAGCGCTCATTCGTTTTTATCTGTTTCATGTCATGATTTTGCCCCTGGTTTTGCTCACGCTCATGACCGTGCACTTCTGGCGGATCCGCAAGGACGGCGGGCTGGCGAAGCCCGACGATGCCGATCGACGGCTCGGGCCCGAACCGACGGATCTGTTTCCGATCTTTACGCAAGCGCCGCAAAAGACCTACAGCCTGGCAGCCATCGTCAAAGGACGAACGCCCGCTGTCGGCGACGGGCCGGAGCACACCCTGCCTTCCATGCCGCACCTCTTGTACGGCGAAGCCGCCGTCTTCATGTTGACGGTCGCGCTCGCAGTCATTCTGGCGATTTTCCTCGACGCGCCGCTGAAAGAGGTGGCCAATCCCGCGGTGCCGGAAAATCCGGCTAAAGCCCCCTGGTATTTTCTCGGGCTGCAGGAATTGGTCTCTCATTCCGCTTTCATGGGCGGCGTCGGCATTCCGATGATCGTGCTCATCGGTCTCGGGTTGATTCCTTATCTGGACCGGGAAAAAGACGGAACCGGAACCTGGTTTGGCGGCGCCGGAGGCAAAGGTTTGGCCGCTCGCGCCGCCATCTTCGGGCTCACGACCGTGGTCGTTATCGAAGCCTTGGTGATTCGATTCGGTTGGATTCGACAATGGTGGCCCGGCGCGCCGCAGCTGATGATAACCTTCATCAATCCCGGCACGCTGCTGACCATAATCTACGCCTGCTATTCACTCCGTTGCTTAAAAAAATACGACTCGACGCGCGCCGGCGCATTGGCTTTGTTCACCTGTTTTGTCTGCGGCTTTGTGGTGCTGACGGTAATCGGAACTTATTTCCGCGGACCGAACTGGGATTTCTATTGGTCTCACGCCCAATGGCCGGGACATTAGCCCTGCGAGATCGCAGATGACGAATCTCAAATTGCAAATCGAGATCGACACGGGAACATGAAGGCGAACAAACATTTGTTACTCTGGTCGAGCCTGGCGGCGCTGGCGGTGCTGGTGTGGGCCGCTGTCAGCGAGAATTTTTTCCGTGACTGGCGCGTAATCCAGCGGCGGGTTCAAGCTGAGCTGCCGGCGTCTCAGGCCGGCGCTTTCACGATTCAACTGCGGCAAATTGTCAGCCGCGAGGTGGGCGCTACCGATCGGTGCGTGAGCTGTCACGTCGGGATGGCGCCGGGTGAAAGCGGCATCGAGGGCGATCGACTCTTCGGCCGTCACGCGGATGTGGTCCACGATCCGGCCGCCTACGGCTGCACGGTTTGCCACGGCGGCCAAGGCAGAGCCACCGAAACAGCAGCGGCGCATGGCGCGGTGCCGTTTTGGCCGGAGCCGATGCTGGAAAAAAAATATCTCTATGCCGGCTGCGGCGGATGCCACACCCACCTGAGCGTTCCCAACCTCGCTCGACTGGAAAACGGCAAAAGACTGTTCGAGCAAGCCGACTGCCTCGCTTGTCACAAGCTCGACGGCAGGGGAGGAACCTTGCGTCCCGGCGGCGCAGGAGGCCTGGAAGGACCGGACCTCTCGCGGATAGGCGCGACCGGATTTAAGGCGAATTGGTACGATCTTCACCTCGACGAAAAGAAAAAAGCCGCTTCCGGACCATGGGTTTCGGCGTTTGGCGAGCTTTCGGCGACGGAACGGCTGGAGCTCGATGAATATCTTCGCTCTCGCGTCGGCGCTCCGGGTCTAGTCGAGGCCAAAGCTCTGTTTCATTCTCTCGGTTGTCGCGGCTGTCACAAAATTCGCGGCGTGGGAGGGGACGACGGGCCGGATTTGACCGCCGAGGGCAATAAAGATCCCGGACAGCTCGACTTCAGCTCGGTCAACGGTGCGCGCACGCTCGCCAACTGGCTTAAAGCGCATTTTCGCGCGCCCGCCTTGGTCGTGCGCGGTTCGGCGATGCCTGAGCTCGGATTGCGCGACCAACAGATCGACCAGCTGGTTTTTTATATGATGTCTTTGCGCCGGCACAATTTTTACGAAGCGCTGTGGCCCAAAGACCGCATTCGCGCTGAGCGCTTCGGGGCGCGCGAGTTCGCTACGGACGGGGCAACGCTCTACGGAACTTTCTGCGCGGCTTGTCACGGCGCCGCCGGCGAAGGCATGCGCTATGCCGGTCTAAGTCCATTTCCCGCGATCGGAAACCGCGATTTTCTGCGTCTGGTTTCCGACGAGTTCTTGCAACAGCAGATCAAACGGGGAAGGCCGGGACGGCGCATGCCGGCTTGGGGCGAGCTGGAGGGCGGACTGCGCGAAGAGGAAATTGCCACGCTTGTCACTTACCTTCGCGCCCGCGGCGGCATCGCGTTTGAAGGGGATGCCAAACCGCGCCGCTGGATCGAAGGCAATGCGGCCGAAGGGAAGCGGCTGTTCGCCTCGGCCTGTGCGAGATGCCACGGCGAGCGCGGTGAGGGCAAGGAAGGACCGGCGCTCAACAATCCGGTTTTCCTCGATCTCGCCACCGATACTTATCTTCTGAAGACGATTCAAAGCGGCCGCGCCGGAACTTCTATGGCCGGTTTCGCCGCGAGCTCGACGGTGCAAGGCGCCCTGAGCAACGCGGAAATGTCATCCATCGTTGCATTCCTGCGAACCTGGGAGGCAAAAAAATGAAAAACATCAACCGGCGTGAATTTTTGGAATGGGTCGGCGCCGCAGGATTTTCTGCCTTTGCGCTCTCGGTCCGCAATGCGTGGGGTCTTCAAGCGATCGAAAATCCGCTGGCGGCCTATCCAAGCCGTGATTGGGAAAAAGCCTATCGCGATCTATGGAAAACAGATTCGAGCTTTACTTTCCTGTGCGCGCCCAACGATACCCACAACTGTATCTTGAATGCATATGTGCGCGACGGCGTGATCACGCGCATCGGACCGACGATGAAATACGGGGAGGCCACCGATCTCTATGGCACGAAAGTCAGCCATAGGTGGGACCCGCGCGTGTGCCAGAAGGGACTGGCGCTCACTCGGCGATTTTATGGCGATCGGCGCGTGCGCTATCCGATGGTGCGCAAGGGCTTCAAGGCCTGGGTGGACAAAGGTTTCCCGCGGGACAATGACGGGCGCCCGCCGAAAGAATATTTCAATCGCGCGCGGGATGACTGGCTGCGAGTCACGCACGATCAGGCGGCGGATATCGTTGCGGCGGCACTCATCAACATCGCTTCGACCTACAGCGGAGAGAAAGGGCAGAAACTTCTCCTACAGCAGGGGTACGAACCGGAGATGGTACAGGCCACCAAAGGCGCCGGAACGCAGGTGCTCAAATTCCGCGGCGGTATGCCGCTTCTGGGAATGACCCGAGTCTTCGGCCTGTACCGGCTGGCGAATTCCATGGCCCTGCTCGACCACAAGCTGCGCGGCGTTAAACCCGACGAGGCGATCGGCGGGCGCGGCTTCGATAACTATTCCTGGCATACCGATCTGCCTCCAGGTCATCCAATGGTGACCGGGCAACAGACCGTCGAGTTCGATCTCCACGCCGTGGAGCTTGCGCGCATGGTGATCGTCTGGGGCATGAACTGGGTGACGACGAAAATGCCGGATACCCATTGGCTGACCGAAGCGCGCCTCAAAGGCACCAAGGTCGTGGTGATCGCGTGCGAATACTCGTCGACCGCGCCGAAAGGCGACGAGGTCATCGTCGTTCGACCCGGTACGACTCCCGCGCTTGCGCTCGGTCTGTGCAACGTCATCATGCAGAAAAAGCTTTACGACGGCGACTACGTGCGGCGCTTCACCGATCTGCCGCTGCTGGTGCGGAGCGATAATTTGCAATTGCTCCGCGCCGAAGAGGTCTTCGGCGGCCAGCTCCATGCGCTTAAAAATCAGACAAAGACGGTGATGAAAGGAGACAAAGTCCCACCGCCGGGGGAGCAGACAGACATGCTGCTTCCGGAGGAATTGAGAAAAGCCTGGGGCGACTATGTCTGGTGGGACCGAAAGAGCTCCAAGCCGCACGCGATTGCGCGCGATCAAGTGGGCAAATATTCGCCGGTGGCCGATCCCCTTCTGGAGGGCTCGGTCGAAGTCACGCTCAAAGACGGCAAGAAAATCCTCTGCCGGCCGATTTTCGACGTGATTTTAGAGTACGTTAAACACTTCGATCCGAAGACCACCGAGGAGATTACCTGGGCGCCCGCGGACGCAGTGGAAAGCCTGGCGGCGGAGATCGCAAAGACGCCGGGTACGACGCTGTTCGCCATCGGCATGGGGCCGAATCAGTTCTTCAACAACGACAACAAAGACCGCACGCAATTTCTCCTGGCGGCGCTCACCGGCAACATCGGCAAGCTCGCCGGCAACATCGGCTCCTATGCGGGCAACTACCGGGTGGCGATGTTCAACGGCGTGCCGCAGTACATCAACGAGAATCCCTTCGACCTCGAGCTCGACGGCGCAAAGCCGGCGCGCCCGAAGCAATTCTGGAAGGCCGAGTCGGCGCATTATTACAATCACGAGGACCACCCGCTCAAGATGGGTAAGACCATGATTACCGGCAAAACCCACATGCCGGCGCCGACCAAATCGCTCTGGTTCGCCAACGCCAACTCGATTCTCGGAAATGTCAAGTGGCACTACAACACGGTCGTCAACATGTTGCCGAAAATCGAAATGATCGCGGTCCAGGAATGGTGGTGGTCGACCTCTTGCGAGTGGGCGGACGTGGTTTTCGCCGTCGATAGCTGGTCCGAGCTCAAGTATCCCGACATGAGCGCGTCGGTGACCAACCCATTCCTCAC
>JBLMXG010000428.1:0-3526 GCA_050257635.1 Chloroflexota bacterium | reverse complement strand
GATCCCCCTTTTTCAAAGGGGGAATGTTATCCAAAGGATCGATTAAACCCCTCTTTGACAAAGAGGGGCAAGGGGAGATTTATTCAGCGAATTTCTGCGCCACCACACTAGCATGCGCGCTTGCCGGCAAGCAACGCGAGCTGAGTTTAAAGCTGAACGGGGAGTCGATGGGTCAAGATGATTTCCCGCGGGCCGACTTTGGCTTGATAGGGCAGGGCTTCGACACCGGCCTTGACCGCCCGGCGCAGCCAGCGGCCATATTCGGCGTCGATCTCGTCCGCCGGACGGAAGTAATCACAATCACCACGCTGGACGACGAAGACGACCGCGGCGCGGTGGCCCTGGCGCTTGAGCCGCATAAGCTCTTTGAGATGCTTGGTGGCACGCGCGCTGACGGCATCGGGAAACGCCGCTGCGCGGTCGATCGACACTGTGACGTTTTTCACTTCGACGAAACAGCAGCCTCGCTTTCCTTCCAGGCAGAGATCGAGCCGGCTATGGGCGCTTACTTTAACTTCGCGACGCAAAGTCGCATAGCCGCGCAGCTCGGAGATCATGCCGGCCTCGACCGCTTCGGCGACCAGCCGGTTCGGGTGCATCGTGTTGATGCCGACCCACGAACCGTTGACCCAAATCATCTCCCAGGTGTGGGCGAGCTTGCGCTTGGGGTTGTCGCTCAGGGAAAGGTAGACCGCGCTGCCGGGCTCTTTGCAACCGAGCATGCTGCCGGTGTTGGTGCAGTGGACGGTAACGATACGATCGTCGGCGAGCCGGACGTCGGCGAGAAAACGCTTGTAGCGTTGGATGAGGGTGCCCCGAATGAGACGCGATGGAAAGCGCATGTGCAAACTTATAGCGAAAGACACGGATGTTTTAAATCAGTTTGCTTGGAAACGGTAACTTCCTTGAACTGTCGAGGGGCCTTTGCTAGGAGTCGTAAAGCAAATTTGATTTCGGAGATTTCATGGCAAAACGGGAGTTCAAATACGTTGGCCAAAGCGTTGCGCGCGTGGACGGCGTCGAGAAAGTTACAGGCAGAGCGAAATTCGTCGGCGATTTGCAGATTCCCGGTATGCTCCACGGCAGGATTCTCCGCAGCGCGTATCCCCATGCGCGGATTCGCGCCATCCACGCGACGCAGGCCGAGGCATTGCCGGGCGTTGCGGCGGTGTTGACCGCGGCGGATATCGGCGATCTGAGTTCCGTTTACAACGGCCGGCCGGTCGTTGCGATCGACAAGGTGCGTTACGTCGGCGAACCCGTGGCCGCGGTGGCCGCGGTAGATGCGGCGACTGCGGAAGAGGCGCTGTCGTTGATTCAGATCGATTACGAAGAGCTGCCCGCCGCGCTGGGCATCGAGGCGGCTTTAAAAAAAGACGCGCCGCTGATCCACGAGGAGAAGGGAAGCAACATTGGCACCCATGAAAATGTCAGCCGCGGTGACGTCGACGCCGGCTTCGCCGAGTCCGACGAGATCGCCGAAGACTGGTTTACCTTTCCGATGGTTTATCATTACGCCATGGAGCCGCATTCGGTCATCGCACAGTTCGGCGACGATGAGATTATCGTGTGGTCTTCGGCGCAGCATCCGTTCCAGGTGCGCGGCGATATTTCCAGGGTATTTAAAGTTCCGCCATCGAAAGTGCGCATGATCATCAGTTATCTGGGCGGCGGCTACGGGAGCAAGTCCTACACCAAATTCGAACCGCTCGTGGTGGCGCTGGCGCGCAAGGCAAAGCGGCCGGTGCGGATCTGCAACTCCGTCGGCGAGTCGATGGTGACGGTGCGCCGCCACGGCGCGCGCGTGCGCGTCAAGACCGGCATCAAGCGCGACGGCACGATCCTGGCGCGCGAAGCGGAAATCTATCTCGACACCGGCGGTTACGACGACAACGGTCCGCAGGTGACCGCTCGATCGGCGACGCGGGTGATCGGCCCCTACTGGATTCCCAACATTCGCACCAACGCGTATCAAGTCTACACCAATACCGGATCGGCGGGCTCTTATCGCGCCATCGGCGCGCCCCAGGTGATTTACGCCGGCGAGTCGCAGATCGAAATGCTGGCAGCGCGCATTGGCATGGATCCGGCCGAGCTGCGGTTGAAAAATTTACTCAAGAAAGGCCAAGAGCTGCGGCCCGGTTTGAAAGGCATCGACGCCAACCTGGCTTCGAGCCTCAAGCGCTTGGTGCGCGCAAGCGGCTGGAAAAAGGCGCTGAGAAAAAAGCAAGCCCCGATCGGCATGGGCTGCGCCATTACCAACGCGGGCGCTACGCCGGTGTCGGTGGCGCTGATCCGAATGCAGTCCGACGGGATCGCCAATATCGCTGCCGGTAGCACGGAGATGGGTCAGGGCGTGCGCACGACGCTGACGCAGATTGCCGCCGAGGAACTCACGCTGCCGATGGAACAGTTCCGTATCCTCGGCGCCGACACCAAAGTAACGCCGTACGATAGCTCCACCGGTTCGAGCCGGTCGACAACCCTCATGGGCACGGCGGTGCAGAAAGCAGCGCGCGATTTGAAGCAGCAATTCGTCAAGATCGCTGGGGACGTGATGGGCGCGAAACCGAGTCAGGTTCAGGTCGTCGACGGCGCGCTGATCTGCGGCGAGTCGCGACTCAGTTTCAAAGAAGCTTTCGAGTGGCGCTTCGGCAAGGGCTCCGGCGGCGAGATGATCGGCCGCGGTGAGGCTGGACCGGAGCTCACAGACCACAAGCTGCCAGTGTTTTGGGAAGTGGGCATGGGAACCGCGGAGGTAGCCATCGACCGGGAGACCGGCGAAGTGAAATTGAAAAAATTCATCTCGGTCGCCGATGTCGGCAAGGCGATCCATCCTGAGCACTGCGTCGCCCAGGAAGAAGGCGCCGCCATGCAGGGCATCGGCCACACCTTCTTCGAGCAGTTGATTTACGACAATGGCCAACTGGTCAATCCGAATCTGGTCGACTACCGAATTCCAACTTTTAACGACGTGCCCGAGGAATTTCACACCGAGCTGGTCGAGAACGGCGACGGCCCCGGGCCCTTCGGCGTGCGCGGCATGGCCGAGGGTGGCATTCTCTCGGTGGCCCCGTCGGTATGCAACGCCATTGATCGCGCCACCGGCGTGCGCATCAAAGACTTACCTCTCACGCCCGAGCGGGTCTGGCGCGCGTTGCGCGACGGCGCGAAAGCGTGAGCGGCTCGATGCGTCGAGCGACGACCGCGCGCCGAAGCTCGGGTTTTAAAATTCGTGCCGCGACGAAATCGGATGTGTTTGTCATTCTCGGTTTCATCAAGAAGCTCGCCCGATACGAACGGTTATCGCGCGAAGTCGTGGCGAACAAAAAACTCCTCGGCAGAACTCTCTTCGGCCGGCGCCGCGGCGCCGAAGTAGCGATCGGATACCTCGGAAAACAGCCGGTGGGTTTCGTTTTATTCTTTTACAACTACTCCACGTTTCTTGGCCGTCCGGGCGTTTATATCGAAGATCTGTTCGTCGATGAGCGGCACCGCCGCCGCGGTTTCGGCACGGCCTTGCTTC
>JBLMXG010000427.1:0-4706 GCA_050257635.1 Chloroflexota bacterium | reverse complement strand
ATCCGTTTGTTGTCGGGTCTCCTTTCCATGGACATCGAGATCGGCGGCGAGCGGCGCCAATTGCAGTTAGCTCCGGGCCAGTGTTTGCATATCGTGCCCGGGATGAGGCATCGCATGAGCGCTCTGGAGGAGTGCGACGTGCTGGAAGTTTCAACGCCGGAACTCGACGACGTGGTCCGTTTGGAAGATCGTTACGGCCGAGCGGGCTCTACCCCGAAGCAGTAACCGCAAGTCGCGTTTTTATGGACGAGCATTTGAGTCTTTCCGAACGGTTGGTGCAGCGCCAACTCATTTCCACCGAGGAACTCGAGCGAATCGTCAAGTTGCAGACCGAGCAACAGGCTCCTCTCACGCAGCTCATCGTCGAGTTGGGATTTCTTTCGGAGGAAGATCTCCTGCCTGTGTTGCGCGACCACTTTGAGATCCCCGTGATGTCGCTAAGGGATCTGCCCCCCGTGCCTTTGCCGCTGGAGCTGCCTCCGGGCATCGGTGATTTTCTCAAACTGGCGCGCATGGTTCCGGTGAAAATCGACGGTGCCGAACTGGTAGTCGCGACCGCCGACCCGCTCAATATCTCGCGCCTCCATGCCCTGGAGCTCGCCTGCGGTATGCGAGCAAGACCTGTGCTGGCTCGGGAGAAGGAAATCGCCGCGCGCATCGAAGCGCATTACAGCAGCGCTTATGCGGCAGACTCCAATCCGGAAGTCCGGGCGCAAGAGGTCGAAGGCATTGGCGATGAAGAAGACGTTGCGCATCTACGCGACATGGCGTCCGAGGTGCCGGTCATTCGCATGGTCAACCAGATGCTCGTGCGCGCGCTCGAAAGCCGAGCCTCGGATGTGCACATCGAGCCGTTCGAAAATCAGCTTAAAGTACGCTACCGCATCGACGGCATCCTGCATGAAGTCGAATCGCCGCCGCGGCAGCTCAAGGCCGCGGTTATCTCACGGCTCAAAATTCTCGCACAGCTCAATATCGCTGAACGCCGCTTACCCCAGGACGGTCGGATCAAGACCCGGCTAGCCGGCAAAGAAGTCGATCTGCGCATCTCTACCGTGCCGACTCTCTACGGGGAGAGTGTGGTGATCCGGTTGCTGGAGCGCGGCCAAATCTTTACTCAACTCGACGCGCTCGGATTTCCTCCTGTGCTGCTCGCGCAGTTTAACGAAATGATATTGAAGCCCCACGGCATGATTCTAGTCACCGGACCCACCGGGAGCGGCAAGACGACAACGCTTTACGGCGCGCTGCAAAAGATCAATGATCCGGGCAAAAAAATCATCACCATCGAAGATCCAGTCGAATATCAATTGAGCGGCGTCAATCAAATTCACGTCAAGCCGCAGATCGGTTTGACCTTCGCCAATGGGCTGCGCTCGATCGTGCGCCAAGACCCCGACGTCATCATGGTGGGCGAAATCCGCGACGCCGAGACCGCCGAGATTGCCGTCCAGGCCGCGCTCACCGGCCACCTGGTCTTCTCCACTTTGCATACCAATGACGCCGCCGGAGCTATTTCGCGCTTGCTTGAAATGGGCGTGCAGGATTATCTGCTTTCATCGTCGCTTTTGGGGGTTTTGGCCCAGCGATTAGTTCGCCGACTCTGCATGAGCTGCCGGAGGGAGATGCCGTTTTCCGATTCGACCGGCTTATCCGGCGAGCTGGAAATCTTCGAAAGCAACGCGCCCCGGACGGTTTGGGAGGCTGTCGGTTGTGACGCGTGCAGCGGCACCGGCTATTTAGGCCGTGTGGGCATCTTTGAGTGGCTGCTGGTGACGCCGGAGATCTGCAAAGTTATGGTTCAGCACGCCGACGCCGGTTCGATCCGAAGTCTAGCCGTGCAGCAAGGCATGCGCCTGCTTCGAGACGATGGGTGGGACAAGGTTCGGCAGGGGCTTACAACTTTAGCCGAGGTGTTACGAGTGACCAGGGAAGAGGCGTAAGTCATTTTCGATTTTGGATTTTCGATAAGCGGATAATGTCACGAGATTATTTCTGAGACGCGTTTCGGCCTTTTAGCCAAAATCGAAAATCTAAAATCCAAGATGGATTAGCCGATGGCTTTTTTTCAATATCGTGCGGCGGATCAGGCGGGCAAAGTTGTCGAAGGCGTGATGGAGGCGGATGCCGAGCAAAGCGTGGTGCTGCGCTTGCGCGAAATGGGCTGCATACCGCTGCGCATTGCCCTTCCGAGCGACCGGATTATTGGCGTGTCGCGCCAGCAGCTCGCATTCTTTTCTCAACGCAAGGTCAATCCGCAACAGCTCTTACAGTTCACCCGCGAGCTCGGTGCGCTCCTGGCGGCGGGTTTGCCGCTCGATCGCAGCCTGTCGATTCTTGGCGGGCTGGTGGAGGATCGCGAGCTCGGTAAAGTCTTGCGTGGTCTCGTGGAAGCTGTCCGCGCCGGCAAGTCGCTGGCGGCTTCGATGGGAGAGCATCCCGAGGTCTTCCCAAAAATTTACGTGAACATGATCCGGGCCGGCGAAGCCGGGGGCATCCTGGAAAGCGTGCTGCGTTATTTAACCGAATATTTGGAGAGCAGCCTGGCGCTCAAAGAGGAGATCAAATCCGCGCTCATCTATCCGATAATCCTCGCTGCCGCGGCCGGGATCTCGTTGACCGTCCTGTTTTTCTTTGTCATCCCGAAGTTCGCCACGATATTTCGCGATAACAATAAGGCGTTGCCGTTGATCACCAGGATTGTCATCGATTTTAGCCAGCTTCTCTCGCAGTACAGCTGGCTTGTCTTGCTCGCGCTTTGCGTCGCGATCATCGGCACAGTGCTTTATATTAGAAGCCCCGAGGGGCGCAGCGCGTGGGACCGTATGTGTGTGCGCGGTTGGCTAATCGGCGACCTTGTGCGGAAGTTTGAGACCGCGCGTTTTTCCCGTACCCTGGCGGCGTTGCTGCGAGGCGGAGTGCCGATACTCGACGCCCTGGGAACGGTTCAAGGAGTGGTCGGTAATCGCTTGCTGGCGCGCGCCATCGGTCAAGTTCAGGTGCGGGTGCGCGAAGGCAAAGGTATGGCGCGTCCGCTTGGCGAGAGCGGCTTGTTCCCACCGCTGGCGCTCAACATGATTGCGGTCGGGGAGGAAACCGGTAAACTGGAGAGCATGCTGGCAGAAATCGCGAGCTATTATGATCAAGAGGTCAAGCGAACCACAAAACGGCTAACCGCTTTATTGGAGCCGGCGTTGATTTTGACCATGGGGTTGATCATCGGTATCGTGGTCATCTCCATGCTGCTGGCCATATTTAGCATCAATGATCTACCGTTCTAGAAAAATGCTTGGTAACTCGGCGGGCTTCACCCTGATCGAGCTCATCATCGTAGCCACCATCATTGTCCTGCTCGCCGGGCTGGTGTTGCCGCAGTATATCCGACAGGGCGAGAAGGCCACGGCAAAAGCGGCCAAAGCTCAGGTCGAAAGTTTTGGCACAGCGCTCGATACTTTCCGGCTCGATGTCGGCCGCTATCCGACCACGCAGGAGGGCTTACAAGCCCTCGTCCAGAAGCCGGGCGGAGTGGATCGCTGGGATGGGCCGTATTTAAAAAAGGACGTTCCCCTCGATCCGTGGGGTAAGCCGTACGTTTATAAAAGTCCCGGCGACCATGGTCCCTACGACATCCTTTCCTACGGCGCCGACGGGGTACCCGGCGGCGAGGATGCTAATCGCGATGTCACCAGTTGGGAGCAATAACCAGGGCTTCACGCTTTTCGAGCTTGTGTTGGTGTTGGTGCTCCTCGGGATCAGCACAGCCATCGTTCTGCCCAACATCGAAAACAGTCTGCGCGACCGCGAAGTGCGCAGTTCCGCCCTCGGTCTGGCGGCCGCGGCCCGCGAGCTCCGTAGCCGCGCTTTGCTCGACGGAGTGCCACAGCAGCTCGTCCTGAATTTACCCCAGAATAGCTATCAGGCGGCCCAGGCCGCCGAGGTTCGCTTACCGGCCGAGGTCAGCTTCGTTTCCGTCCAAGGCGGTGAACTATTGGACGCGGATCATAAGCGTTTTTATTTTTTCCCCAACGGCAGCAGCCTCGGTGGCGCGATCGCGCTCACCGGCGGCAAATCGGTCTCCTATCTCGTTCGCTTGGAAGCTATGACCGGCAGAGTCGAAGTCTCGCGCAGCGATAACTCGTGAATGCCATCGACCGGCACAAACTTGCCAACGGTTTTACCTTGATCGAGGTCGTGGTCGCTATGACCATTGTCGGCATCGGCGTGGTCGTTTTACTACAAATCTTTTCCCAGGGCCTGCGTCTTGAAGCCCGCAGCGCGGTTCGCACCGAAGCGGTCGCCCGCGGGGCGCGCGTGATGGATGAATTGTTAACGCGGAAAAACCTTGCCGACGGGTCGGACAGCGGCAAGCTCGGCGAAAACGGGCGTTGGCGCGCGCAAATCCGAGCGACGCGGGATAGCGCGCCGACGCTCGGTCTATCGAGCGGCTGGGAGCTCAAGGAAATGGCTCTGGAGCTGACGGTGACGGAAGGCGGGCGGGATCGTCAGGTCGAGCTGAAGACCCTGCGTCTAACCAAGAAGCCGAACTGATGATGAGTGAGATCTTCGTCTCGCGGTGTCACGGCGTTCGACCCGACTCGGCTCGCAGCCCTGGCGAACGGGACTGCGGCTCGCCAGGGTTTACCCTGATTGAAGTTGTGCTGGCGCTGACGATCTTTGCGCTTATGGCCGGTATCGTTTACGGAGCG
>JBLMXG010000426.1:0-35575 GCA_050257635.1 Chloroflexota bacterium | reverse complement strand
ACTGCACCAACGCGCAGACCCTACTCGATACTTACCTGGACGGGGAGCTCGATCCTGTGCGTAACCTGGAGATCGAGGAACACCTGCACGGCTGTGCACGCTGTTCGCAGAGTTCGAGCGACCGGCAGGTGATTCGGCGCGGGCTTAAAACCGAAGCGCTCTATTTCAATGCTCCGGCCGATCTGCAAAAACGCATTCAGCGCTCCATCCGACAAGCGGCCAAAACCGAAGCACCAACTCGCTGGCTGTTTCCGTCATGGGTAAAAATCGCCGCGCCGCTGGCCGCCGCGGCGCTCGTTATTTTAACGCTCGTTCCGTTTTTAAGCGGGCCGTCGTCGAATGAACTCTTGACGCAAGAGGTTGTTGCCAACCATATTCGCTCGCTGATGGTCAATCACTTGGCCGACGTTCCGTCGACCGACGAACACACGGTCAAGCCCTGGTTCGATGGTAAACTCGATTTTTCGCCGCCGGTCAGCGACTTGGCGAAAGAGGGGTTTCCGCTGGTTGGCGGTCGCCTCGACTACTTGAACAATCGTCCAGTTGCCGCGCTGGTCTATCGGCGCGACAAGCATGTCATTAACGTTTTTGTCTGGCCTTCCGACACTAGCCCACAAAGCACTGCGCCCATCAAAACGCAGCAAGGTTATCACGTGATTCGTTGGGAAAGTGCCGGAATGAATTTCTGGATTGTGTCCGATCTCGAAGCGAGCCAGCTCGCGAGTTTTGCCGAATTGCTGAAAACATCGGTCGCGGCGTCGCCCCGCTGACCCTTGAGGATGGTCCCACCAAGAATCGTTTAAAACTGAACGTCTCTGTCCAGAAACTGACTGCGCTGTCGCTCCGGAAACACGCGCTCGATAAACGTATCGCTCCATTTCCCGGCTTGCTCGCCGTTGCCGATGTCGAGAATCACAGTTGCGCGCACGGTATACGTTCGCCCCAGGATAAGATCCGAAAAGCGCTTGCGGATATCCTCCTGTCTCACAAAAATGCGCAGGTTGCTTTTGCCGTCTACATAATAATCGGAGGCATGTATCGGCAGGGCTTGTTTGTCGGCAGCGTTCCGAAAAAGCTCGAAGCGCAAAATATAACCATGGCCGTAATTGCCGGTGAACGCTGGAATGATATCGAAGTCATGTCCATTGCCGTTCCGCTCGATGCGAAAATCGTGTAGCTGCATCGCTCCCTGTCGATAGCGCTGCTTCATATCGAGAAGTATTTTCTCATCCGCGGCGATCCCTTTGCGGACCAGCTTGCTGCACTGCGCTTTTGAATAACCCCAGCTCGATGAGAACAATGAGTAACGCTGCTTGACCTGGGCGCAAAGCGTCAAATCGCGAAACTCCACGGCGATTCTTTGAAAGCACTCGGATCGGACATAGTAGGAGCGATAGCCCTCTGGATTGAAGAGTAGACCGCTCTGATAGGCGGCGGGGTCGATCGCTTGGCAGCTCTTGACCGCCGCCGATCTCATTTCTTCGTAACTCGCGGCGCATACCGCAATGACGCCGATCAGCCATCCGGCCAAAACGACCGCGGCGGGAGCAAGCCATCGACGTACGAACGGCGTCGTCATTACCCAAGGGTATTTGTCTGCGGTGGGTGTTGAATGCGCATGATCAATCGTTATGAATCACTGGGAGCTGCGGCTGCTCATAGCATTCAGGCGGCCGCCGTCAACTGGCAAAATCGTGTTGGTAACGTAACTCGCCTTGTCTGATGCCGAAAATACGGCTACTTCGGCAACATCTTCCGGTCTACCGATACGGCGCAACGGAATAATGTCGTATTCCGGTTTTCGATTGCCCATGTCTTTTTCACCGATCGGCGTGCCGACAAGTCCGGAGATGATTCCGTTCACGCGAATTGCCGGTGCCAGATCGGCAGCAGTCTGCCGGGTCAAGGAATTGATCGCGCCTTTGGACACCGAACAGGCCGCTCCGCCGGGACTCGCGCGCTCGCCGGAGCCGGCCGAGATGTTGATGATCGCGCCGCCGCCCTGCGCTTTCATCATTTTGCCGGCGTGCTGCAAGCAGAGGAAATATCCGGTTAAATTGATCGTGATGATCCGATTCCACTCTTCGAGCGTGACATCGAGCACGCCGCCTTTGGACGAATGGGCGATGCTGTTGACCAGAATATCGATCCGTCCATGCTGTTTTTTGATATGCTCGAACAGCGCCGCGACTTGGTCCGGATCGGCCACGTCTACGGCAAAGGCGTCGCCATCGATCTCCTGAGCAATTTTTTTTGCATCCTCTTGGTGGCGCGAATGCACGACCACCTTGGCGCCTTCCCGGGCAATCGCGCGCGCGATCGCCAAGCCGATGTTGTGCGTCGAGCCAGTGACCAGCGCGACCGTGTCTTTAAGCAACATCTTCGCCCTCCAATCTTCTCTACGCCACTCTCCGCAATCGCGCCGGGCAATGCTCGCCGGCGCGTTACCACAGTTCTCACTCGTGCGTCTAAATGCTATTAATAATTTGCGGTGGGCCGCGCAAGCGTGCTCTCAGGGGAGGCCAAGCAATGAAATTCCCACAGTCTCACGTTTACGCCGAAGGGATCGTTTTCGCTGTGAGTTTGGTGGCGATCTCCGCCTGCACGAGTCAAACTGTCAAAATGATTCAGCCCGAGACCGGTGCCACCGCCGAGTGCAGTGGTTCGAGCGTCGGTATCGGACCGCTTTTCAGCGAAAGCTTCGTCGACAGTTGCGCCCGCGTCTACGAAAATCGTGGCTACGTCGCCGTCGAGCGCTTGACTCCAGAGGAGCGCGCTAGTCTGGAGCGCCGTGGCTTGTTGCCCAAAGATCAGTAAATTAGGAAACCGGATTCCATCAGCCGCCCAGCGAAATCATCTCGATCTTGCGGTGGCTCCTGGGGTCGTAGCTGGCGGATTTCATCGCCTGCAAGCGTTCGACGGAGTATCGGTCGCTCCGCTTTCGCCAAAGCGAGGCAAGAAAGGCTCTGATCTCATCGTCGCTGGCGCCGCCGCGTAACAGGGCTTTAACGTCATATCCGATCTGGGAGAACAGGCAGGTGACAAATTTACCGTCCGCGGTCAGACGCAGACGCGTGCAGCTGGCGCAAAAAGGCTCGGTCACCGACGCAATCACGCCGATATCGCCGCCACCGTCGACGAATTCATAATCCACCGACGGCGCGCTGCCTTGATCCCGGCCCACCTCTCGCAGCGGATGGTGAGCGTGAATTTTCTCGATGATTTCCTTTTTCGACACCAGCTTCGCCGAAGTCCAATTATTGGCGTTACCGACATCCATGTATTCGATGAAGCGCATGGCAAAGCCATGGTCCCGGGCAAACTCCACTAGAGGTATGATGTCGTCATCGTTCACGCCGCGCTCGATTACGGCGTTGAGCTTGATCGGCGTCAAGCCGGCCTGTTGGGCGGCAAAGATACCGTCCAGCACCTTGTTGAGATCGCCCCGTTTGGTCATGCGTTTGAACTTGTCGGGGTCCAGGCTGTCGAGGCTGACGTTGATGCGCTTGAGACCGGCCACTTTAAGCGCGTGAATCCGCTCGCTCAGCAAAGCACCATTGGTTGTAAGACAGAGGTCTTGCAAGCCTTCGAGCGCGGCTAGCTTTTCGATTAACACCGGCAGATCCTGGCGCACCAGAGGCTCCCCACCGGTCAGTCGAATCTTCTCGACGCCGAATTTGATGCTGAGCTTGGCCAACCGGACGATTTCCTCGAAAGTCAGGATCTCTTTCTTGTCGATCCATTCGTACTCATCCAACGGCATGCAATAAGTGCAACGGAAGTTGCATCGGTCGGTCACCGAGATGCGCAGATCCTTGAGCGGCCGATTGTAAGTGTCGATGAGCATCACGCTTCAATATGCAACAAAGGGGTAGGGGGCGCAAGCCGACCCTACTTGGCGCGGAAAGTAAACTTTGCTGGGTCAGGCCAATCTGGTATTCTGGTTGCCGCATGAGCCTACGTCAGCAACAGATCGCTGTCTTTTGCGGCACCGTTGTGGTCATTTTCGGCATTCTCGGCGCGGGAATTTGGCTGATCGCTCGGCGCCTCACCACCGAGGCGACACTGCAAACCGCTTTGTTGATGGCGCACCAAGTGGAAATCGCGCTAGCCGACAGCCTGCGCGAGCGCTCGATCGTGGTCCAGCCTCGGCAAGCGCAACGACCTTCGTCCTCTTTTTGGGATTTTCTGGGTAATCTTTTGCCCGGAAAAAACACCGGCGGTTCTTCGAGCGCGCCGCTGCGCTATACACCCTCGCGCCATGCCCAAGTGAAAGGATTGATGCGCGCGTTTGTCGACCGCAGCGCGAGTATCGCCGCCATGTGGGTGGTCAACGCCGACGGCCGGTTGCTCTACAGCTCCGTGGAGGGTGAAACCGACCGGTCGCTCGTCAGTGAAGCACTGCTCGACAAGCTGCGCGCCGGGGAGACCGTGATCAACGCCAAACGTCAAGGCAGAATAGACTACTATGATGTCTGGGTGCCGCTGCAGATGCCCGCCGGCGTGCGCAGCCCGGGCGGCCTGCGACTGTGGATCAACCCGGCCGATTGGACCGGGCTACTGTCCGGGCTGTGGCACCAAATTATTTTGCTCTTCGCCCTTGGCGGAGTCGTGGCACTGCTCAGCGCCTTGGTTACCACCGCGCTTTACACCCGCCGCTTTCGCTTGATCAGCGAGACGCTGCGCCAAGCCGAAGCCGGCACCTACGCGGCTCGGCCAGCATATGCGAGCCACGACGAAGTCGGCGCGAGCTTGGATTTGATTGACCGTTTAGTTATGAAGCAGCGCAAAACCGTCGGCGTGCCTGCTCCCGTGCAGCGCTTGGCGATCGCTGCGCGCACCCTTGCCCACGAGGTGAAAACCCCGCTCAACGCCTTGGCGATTCATCTTGAGGTGCTGCGCAACAAGGCCAGCGCCCAAGACGACGACCCACAGTCGCAGCGCTCACTATCGGTGCTGGATTCGAGTATCCGCCAGGTGGATCGTTTAGTGCGCGACTTTACCGACTACTCGGCGCCGGTAGCTATGGAAAAAAAGTTGATCGACGTCGCTGAGGTGCTGGGCACGAGTCTGGAAGCCGCGGGCTCGGCCTGTGCGGCAAAAAGGATCAAGCTCGCAACCGAACTCGCGATCGGGCCGTGGCCGATCCTAGGTGACGCGACCCGGCTGCGCCAGAGCTTCGATAATTTGTTGCGCAACGCCATGGAAGCGCAGCCCGATGGCGGGGAGATTTATGTGTCGGCCAAGCGCGACGGCGTGGAGTTGGTCGTCGATATCAGCGACGCTGGCCCGGGCGTGCCGCCCGAGCGACGCGTCGAGCTGTTTGAATTCGGCAAAACCACGAAAGTCGGCGGCAGTGGCATTGGCTTGCCGCTCAGCCAGTTGATCGTTGAATCCCACGGCGGCTCGCTGGCATATCAAGATCGTAACGGCAACGGCCACGGAGCCACTTTCCGGATCACACTACCTATGGAGGCGACGCAATAGATGGCCAAATCACGTTCAATCGTGCTCGTCGTTGACGACGATGCCGCTACCCGTGACGGCCTGACCGTGCTGCTCGACAGCTGGGGCTATCGGGCGATCGCTGCCGACGATGGCAAAGCGGCGCTCAAAGCTTGCGATCAAGAGCTGCCCCACGCTATCGTCACGGATTTGATGATGCCGGGTATGAACGGTTTGGAATTCGTCGCCGCGCTTGGCCCGCGCGTACAACAGATTGCGATCATCTTTCTCACGGGCCAGGCGGCCGTAGATACGGCAGTCCAGGCGATCAAACTGGGCGCCTACGATTATTTGCCCAAACCGCTCGATGCTTCACGTCTACGCGAGGTGCTCGATAAAGGGCTCAAACAGGTCACTTTCGCCCGCGATGCCGGTGCCTTGCGCCAGCGCCTCGAATCGCCGCTCGGTTCCTACGGAGCATTGATCGGCAAATCGGCGCTAATGCGCCGCCTCTATCACCAGATCAGTCAGATCGCCACCACCGACGCGGCGGTTCTGGTCAGCGGCGAGAGCGGCACAGGCAAAGAGCTGGTGGCGCAAACCCTGCACGATTTGTCGCCACGGCGCGATGGCGAATTTCTCGCCCTCAATTGCGCGGCGATCTCGCCAACCTTGATGGAAAGCGAACTTTTCGGCCATGAAAAAGGCGCTTTTACCAGTGCGGTGGACCGCCATCTCGGTTGTTTCGAGCAAGCCGACGGCGGCACGCTGTTTCTCGACGAGATCACTGAAATGGCCCTGGAGATTCAGCCGAAATTTTTGCGCGTCCTCGAAGAAGGTCAAATCCGCCGTATCGGCGGTAACAAGACTATCCCCGTTTCCGTCCGCGTCGTCGCTGCCACTAATCGCCCACCGGTAGCGGCGGTCAAAGAAGGCAAGCTGCGCCAAGACCTTTACTATCGACTCAACGTCTTTCATCTCGAGCTGCCGCCCCTGCGCGAGCGCGGCGAAGATATAACCTTGTTAGCCGGCTACTTTCTCGAGTCCTTTGCAACGAAATATCGACGCGATGTTCCGCCTTGGGGGGCAGATTTCGCGCCGGCGCTGCTGGCACACAGCTGGCCGGGTAATGTGCGCGAACTGCGCAACGCTATGGAGCGTCTCATCGTGCTGGCAACCGGGGAAAATCTGAACGCCAAGAATTTTGCCCAATACTGCCTGACCACCTTGGTCGAAGAGGAAAGCGAACGGGCGCCGATTTCTCTAGCCGAAGCCGAGCGCCAAGCCATCGAGCGCGCTCTCAGCGCCACCGGTGGCAATAAAACCCAGGCGGCTCAGTTGCTCGGCATCACGCCCAAAACTCTGAACGCCAAGCTCGCTCTCTATTCCAAAGAGTAATTCCTTCCGCCGCGATACATATATTCTCGGGTGGCGGCTTCCCGTTCGGACGCAACTCGCGTGAATTATTGGGATCGTTCGATGGCATGAGCATTGCTGCGATTAAATTTTCGGAAGACAACTCGTCTAAATGGAACGAACACCCAGTCCGAGGTTTTAACAATGAGCAAGGCAAACCGATGGCTCGTCCTTTTGTGGGCCGTAGTTTTTTTAGGCAGCGCGGCCCAAGCCGGTGCCTTTCGCCGGGAGCGCGGTGAGGGGGGAAGCTATTCGTCGGCCCGCGCCGAGAAACAGATCGCTCGGCTGCGTGCAGTGATGTTGCCGCTGCTGCGCGTTACCGACAATCGCCTGGCGCTTGAGCAAGTTCGCCTGTCCATCGTCGATGATCCGGAGATCAATGCCGCCAGCGCGGGCGACGGCCATTACTACCTCACCACCGGACTGTTGAATCAAGCCAACGATGAGGAGTTGCGCGGCGTTCTCGCCCACGAGATCGCCCATGAGGATCTCGGTCATCCCGCCAAAGCGCAAATCGTCGGCACCGGCGTGAGTCTGGGAGTTGCGCTGTTAGAAGAATTGTTTCCCGGCAGCAGTTCGGTAACTCCAATTGCCGGCACATTGATCGCCAGCAGTTATACTCGTCCCCTCGAGATCGAAGCCGACCGCCACGCGGTCACCTTGCTGGAGCGCGCCGGCTATTCAAAAAGGACGATGATCGATACCCTGACTTGGCTGGTGCACACCAACGGCGACACCGGTGGCAGCATCCTGTCCACCCACCCCGCCACCTCCGAGCGCATTCAAGCGTTGCGCGCGCTTCGATAGAATCCGACCTCCAAATACTGACGCCCGAACGTTCGGATCAACGACGGTCAACCTGGTAATTTCTCCCGCTTAGCTGACATTTTTACTTGGTCAGAATTTCTGCCAATTTGCTCTAAGCGATTGAAACAACAACACAATCTCGGATGGCATTGGGGTTGCTCCTCACTCCTAGCAGAAAAACGAGAAAGGCAAAACTATGAACCTTAAAGCATCCGAGAAAAACCTCGTGCGGTCTCTCGAATCAGATAATTTTGTTGCGATCCTGGGAATCGCAGCCGAAATGGCCCGGCGTATAAACGAAAACATCGCCAAGGTCCACCTGGAACCTCTGTGCGAGGCCTTGACCACTGCCAGTTCCCGTGAAGCAACAACAATCCGAGCAGAGCCTTCAAAAGCCTGAAGGAGGTCGGCATGAAAAGGGTTAGCGATATTTCCGCGGCTGTACTGCTCGGCGCACTGTTGGTTACGTGGACAGCCGCCAGTGACGCAGCCAGCTCCGGTAAAGGCAATGTCAGTCGCCGCGGCGGCAACGCCGTCGAGCACAGGAGCGAGAAAGGCGCGCTCAATTCCAATAGTCAATGGTCTGCCGATCCCGACCGGGGTTGGGTGCGCGCCGACGAACGCCACAAAATGCACGATGAAAAAGACGGTGTTGCAGACCGAGTAAAACAAAACAACGGCAAATCAAAAGGCAAAGGAAAATCCAAAAGGTTTTAGCGGAAGAAGGAGGAGGCAATTATGATTGGCAGTGAAAAAATCCTCAAAAGCACGGCAGTGACACTGGTCGCGGCGGCGCTACTGTTGACGGGATGCGCTGGCGGGCCGCTCAGTACTCGTGAAAAGGGTGCCGGGATTGGCGCTCTTGGCGGCGCAGCGGCCGGCGGCATCATCGGGGCGGCGGTCGGTCACCCGGGCGCGGGCGCGGCCATCGGCGGCGCGCTCGGCTTGGGCACGGGTGCCTTGGTCGGCGATCAGTTGCAGGGGCAAGAGAATACCAATTATCAGCAACAGCAACAGATTTATCGCAATCAGTCGGAGATCAATCGCAACCAACAAGATATCCAGCGGTTGCAGCGCCAGCGCAGTGAATACTAACTTGCCCGCCGCAGTCGGGCCGGCGAAGGGAGCGACAATGAACTCAGCCGCAATGGAAAAATTTATTTGGGGCGGCGCCGGCGCGGCGGTCTTGTTACTGGCCGCATTCTTGCTCGGCGGAGTGTACACGGTTACTCCGCCGAGCGGGCCGGTCGACGCTGCATATAAAATCAATCGCTTTACCGGCAAAGTCTGGTTAATCAAGACCTACGCCAAGCCGATGGCGCAGGGACAGGTGCGCGTATTGGTGGCGCGAGAAGCGGAAGTCGAGAAAACCCGCGCCTTAAGTGAAGAGGAAGCGCAAGAATTTGCGTCCAATCAAATCCCCGCGCTGGCCACGAGTGCACGGCGTCGCTAACGTTAAACCTCTCCAGATTACCGACCCGCATTGACGCCACGGCCCGACCATTGACAGCGGCACAGTGCTCCGCATAGGCTTGGAGTGGTCGAAGACGTCTTCGACAATTTTTCGTTGCGGAGGAAACGTCATGAATACGGTCGATGCGGACGGTCACATTGTCGAAAAAGACACCGATATACGGAAGCACTTAGCGGAGCCCTACGCAAAGCGCAGTGGCGGACTGCTTCCCTCCGACGGCATGGATACCAACATGGGTGGATTGTTGGGCGGCTTGGAGAAAAACGATTTACCAACTCGCTTCCGGGACATGGACAAAGAGGGCATCGATGTTTCCGTTTTGTTTCCCACCAGCAGTTTTGCCGTCAATGCCATGATCGAGCGCGATTACGCAGTCGCTTACACCCGCGCTTACAACAACTTCATAGCGGAGGTGTGCAGCCAGAGTCCGCGCCTCAAGGCCGTGGCGTTGGTGCCGCTGCAAGATCCGAAAGCGGCGGTTGCAGAAACCAACCGCGCCGTCACCAAGCTCGGCTTGGCTTCAATTGCCGTGGCCACGCAAGGCATGAAAGAACATTTGGGCTCGCAAACCTTCTGGCCGCTTTATGAAGAGCTCGAGCGCCTCAACGTGCCGCTGTGCGTCCACAACCGGCGCGAGGGGCCGGCGGGCGAGGTTCGTTTTGATAGTTTTATTTTTATGCACACGATCGGCCGGCCCGTGGAAACATTTATCCAGTTTGCCGGTTTGATGTACGGAGGTGTGGCTGAACGTTTTCCCAAGCTGCGCATCGCGTTTCTCGAATGCGGAGTCGGTTGGGTGCCCTACTGGATGGAACGGATGGACGAAGAGTGGGAGAAGCGCGGCAAAATCGAAGCGCCGCTCTGTAAACGCAAACCCAGCGAGTATATCAAGCATGGCAACTGGTTCTTCGCCATGGAACCCGAAGAAGAGACCCTGCCCTATGTCATCGAGCGCATCGGCGACGACAAAATCCTTTTTGCTTCCGACTATCCCCACTGGGACGGCATATTCCCCCATGTGGTTTCGACCATCCGCGGCCGCAAGGATATTTCGGAGGCAGCCAAAACCAAGGTTCTCGGCGAAAACGCCAAGCGATTTTACGGCTGGCAGTGAACCGGGAATTGGCTCGTTGGTTATGATACGACGCTTCGTATCAAGTTAATTAATGCGTACTTTTAGGCAATCGCGTTCGAATCTGCTCTGATCCCACCGGAGTCAGTTCTCTAAAAATGCTGTTGAGAGCATTCGCCCCGACTTCCGAGAGCCACGGTGTGCCTCATCGATGATCGGTGTTGCGGTCGCAATGCCGGATTCTACTTCAGCGCGGCTTGAATGGCTTAAACCAAGCTTGTTATAAGGAAGCTTCGAAATAAAGCGGAGGAATTTTCCATGCGTGTCATCGATGCCGACGGTCACGTCGAAGAAAATCCGGTAACGTTCAGTGACAAATACTTCGATCCCGTCTTCCGGGCGCAACGACCGCAGGTGGTCAGCGGCGCGGAAGAGGGGCTGGCCTACTGGATGATCGATGAGCAGCTCTTTCCGCGCCGCGTCGGCCGCGGCTGCAACAACCTCGGCACTCCGGTGAGCTTTCAAGGCAACCCGGTGCGCCATGCGCGGCGCAAGCCGGACACGATCGGCGCCATGGAGCTAACGAACTTGAGCGAGCGCCTGGCGATTATGGACGAAGAAAACATTTGGCTCCAGGTGCTCTATCCGACGCTTTTCCTCGCCTATCCCCTGAGCTGCAATCCCGCTTACACCACAGCCATGTGCGACGCCTACAACCGCTGGCTTGGCGACGTTCTTTCAGGCCAAGAGCGCCTCAAATGGGTGGGCGTCGTCAATCTTGACGATATTCCGGCGGCGGTACGGCAGGTCAAAGAATCGAAGAAGCTCGGCGCGGTGGGCATGATGATTCTGGGCACCGCCGGCGATCGTTTGCTCGACGATTCGAGCCTGCTGCCATTTTACGAGGTGGTGGCCGACGCGGATCTGCCATTGGCCGTTCACGTGGGCTGGGCTTGTCCGTCGATCAACAACCTCTACACGCATATATATCCCTCCGGCGTGATCGCTTTTTCCATGCCGGTATTGATGGGGCTGGTATCGATGATGAGCGGCGGCATACTCGACCGCTTCCCAAATCTACGCGTCGTTTACCTCGAAGCCGGCTGTTTGTGGGTGCATTTCATACTCGAAAGGCTGCATCATCGCTTTCAACACTCGGGGAAAAATCTCGCCAACGTGGTATCGCGCACCGCGCCGATCCAGAAGCTTGAGCCGATGGATTATGTGAAGAGGGGAAATCTCTACTTCAGCGCCGAAGTCGAAGACATGCTATTGCCGCAAGTTTTGGAATTAGTCGGCGACGGTCAAATCCTGTTCGGCTCGGATATGCCGCACGGCGACCGGGAACGTTTCGCCGAAAAAATGCTGCGCGACAGAAGCGATATCAGCGACGCTGCCAAAACCAAAATATTGGAATCGAACCCGGCAAAATTTTATCACCTGACGGGATTTTAACCTGAACTGAACAGCGGTCCGGTATTAGCGAACTTTGAAAAGCAAAACCCTGTGGTCGTGGACGAAGTCGCCCTGCACCACTTCGACCTTTTCCGGTACCCAACCGGGAATCTCGTAGTCATGCGACACGACTCGGGTTCCCGGTTTCAGCTGACGATCGAGAATGGGACGAAGCTTCGCGTTGAAATCCGGCAGCATGTAAAGCGTCACCACCGTTGCCGGCGAGACATCGACCGTGAAGGCGTCCTGGGCGTGAAACTCCACCAGATCTTGAACTTTTTGCCGAAACGCGTTGTCGCGTGCCTTCCGGACTAAATCCTGATCGATCTCGATGCCAACGCCTTTGACTCCATACTTCTTCGCCGCCTGGATAATGATGGCGCCGTCGCCGCTGCCGATGTCATAGACAACATCGCCCGGCTTTACCTGTGCCAACTCAAGCATGCGATCGATCACTTCAGGCGTCGAGCGCACAAATGGCACCTCGCCGTCGGTCCATACCGCCACACTGGAGCCGCAACCGTTGGCGATCATGAATAAGCAGCCCAAAAACCAGCTGGTACGAAAATTTTCGATTTTCATGCCGTGGTTATAGGGTATTGATGCGGTCGGCGTCAACGCGATCGCGGCGAATCGCGCCTTGACATCGCTGGCGCTTTGTTATGAATTTCGTTGCAAAGACGAAATGGAGGAAAAGTGATGGCAACCTGGGATGAAATTCTTACGCCGCGCGACAAAGAGGTCTTCGCGCTCTCCGGCTATGGCAAGCGCGCCGGTTTCGGCCAGCGCCCGGCGGTGCTGATTATCGACGTCAACTACAACTTCGTCGGCGACAAGCCGGAGCCGATTCTCGATTCAATCAAACGCTTTCGCAACAGTTGCGGCGCCGAGGGTTGGGACGGCGTGCATCACATTGGCGAATTGCTCGCTGAAGCGCGTAAAAAACACCTGCCGACGTTTTACACCACGGGCCACGACGCTCGCACCAACAGCGTCGCCTTCGGCCGCTGGCAGGCCAAGAATAGCCGCTCCGGCGAAGATAGGAATGAAAGCTGGGACAAAGGCAATGAAATCGTCGCCGAAATCGCGCCCCAGCCGGGTGACATTGTGGTGCGCAAGCAGAAGCCCAGTGCGTTTTTCGGCACACCGCTGATGAGCATGTTAAACGAAGTTCACGCCGATAGCGTGCTCGTCTGCGGCACAACGACGAGCGGCTGCGTGCGCGCCAGCGTCATCGATGCGTTTTCCTACAACATGAAAGTTTCGGTGGTCGAGGAATGCGTCTTCGACCGTGGCCAGGCGTCGCACAAGATCAATCTCTTCGACATGGCAATGAAGTACGCCGACGTGATCTCGCTCAGTGAAACCATCGACTACATCCGCGGCTTGCCCGACAATCTGTTCGCGCCGGCACTGTGAGTTTGGCCTGGACCCGCTGAAATGGAAAGAGGGTCGATCGTTCAAGCGGGCCATGCAAACGCCCGCGTCAGCAGCGTGACTCCGACAACGCTTAACAACACGAGCAAGCCGCGGTTGAAGCTCTTTTGGTTGACTCGGTCCTGGGTCTTAATGCCGGCGTAAAATCCCGCCAGAGTAAACAACAACACCAGCAGGGAGAGCTTGATCGTATACCCATTGAGCAGATTCCACGACGAGACGGCCACCAGTTGACTCAGCTTAGTCGTGATAAAAATGATCGCAAGGGATTTGACGAAATCGCGCTTTTCCAGCTTTAGACTGTAGAGATAGATCGCCACCGTCGGCCCAGCCGCGTTGGTCATGCCGTTTAGAAAACCGCTGAGAAGTCCGAAAATCGGCGAAAGAAAGCGCTCGCTTCGCGGCGAAACCGCAAAATCAAATCTAAGCCAATTCGAAGCCACGAACGCTAGCACCATCGCGCCGAGGCAGGCGTTGAAAATCCATAACGGAAGTTTGATTAGAACCGTGGTGCCGAGAAATACCCCAATGATGGTGGGCATGATCAACGTCTTAAAGCGGTGAATGATGTCGTAGGGCAACCCGTCGCGCATCACCTGCGCGGAATCCATGAACAGGTTGGGCAGGATCAGCACCGTTACGGCGGTTCGGATGTCTAAAAGCAGCGCAACCATCGGCGTCGCGATCAGCGGAAAGCCCAGGCCGGTGGCGCCTTTGACAAACGCCGCCAACAACAAACTGACGGCGACGGTTATGTAGGTGACTTCGAAGGGCATCGCGGGGTTGCTACCATCTCTGGCTGCGTTGTCTCATCTGAAAGGCCCAAGGTCATGTTAAAGGCGCTGCGCAATCGAACTGCTGAGTTGCCGCAGCGACCACTGTGGTGCCGTTCTTCGTCGCTTGCTGCCGCAATTGCTGTGAATTTCAGCGCGGCTAATAAATTAGGGTCTGAATACAAGAATCAGATAGCCATCATGACGGATGAAACCCTGCGAATCCTCAGCCAAACTGTGTCCGACCTTCACGTTTTCTTTCTCTGACCGACTTGCTTGGTTCCGGTCTCGAAATAGTCCCCCTTCACGGCAAGATCGGCTTCTTCCTCATCCTGCTTCGCCCATGCGCCGAGGCTGTAGCCGTACCACGGCATGCGTGGCTTGAGCGGCGGCAACTCAAGCTCTTCCCAGATCTGCTTGGAACGCTCCATAAACTCTCTTTTCGGCAGCGACACCGGCGTGTACGGCCATGGCCGTACGGCGTTGATCAGCAGCGACGAGGTCCAGGCGGGACGGTTATCTTCGGTCTCGCGCCCGGGCGGATAGGTCGAAGGGTCGAGACCGGGCGGTTTGCCTTTGGCAATGACCACGTCTTCGTGGGGCTGCATACTGTAGCAGATCGCCCAGTTGATCATCGCCGGATCGCGGATGTCCACATCCTCGTCGACCGCCACGCAGACTTTCGCGTAGGCACCGGTGAAACCCGCCGCGGCGTTGAGCGCGCGCCAGGCATCCGCTTTGGCGCCGTTCCGCATTTTGATCACACAGTAAGCCTGGCCGCTGCCGCTGACTTCATCGTGCAGCGCGGCATCGAGCACGGCAGCGTTGCCGCTGTCATGGCGGAGGTATTTGTAAATGATTTTTTCTGTGCCGGTGTGCTTGATCTTGCTCGACTCACTGGGCGGAAATTGGCTCATCAGAGCCGTATAAATGGCGTCTTTCCGGTGCGTGATGCAGCTCACCTCGAGAAAAGGGGAAACCGAGCGGTGGCCCATGTAGCCGGGATATTCGCCGAAGGGTCCCTCGGGTTCGATGACATCGGTGGGAATCGTGCCTTCGATGATGATTTCCGCGGTTGCCGGGACGAGCAGATCGACCGTCTTGGCCTGCACAAGTTCCATGGGCGTACCGGCGAGTCCGCCCGCCAGGCGATATTCGTCGAAATCGTACGGAATCTTCGCCGTCGCTGCATAGGCGATGCTCGGAACCACGCCAATGGCGATGCAGGCCTCGAGGCGTTTGCCTTTGGCTTTGCATTTGCGCCAGTGCTGGCCCATGTGCTGGGTAACGAAAAAGCCGCCAGCGCGGTCCGGCGCTTTGATCTGGCTGCGGTAGTTGCCAATGTTATAGATTCCGGTCTCGATATCTTTGGTAATCCAGTTGGCGGAGGTCAGATAAGGGGCGTTGTCGAAACCGGGTGTCGAGATCGGCACCGGAATCATGTCGAGGCCATGGCCGTTCAGTAAATCCTGTCCTTGCCATACAACTTCCTGGACCGGAGCGTGGTCGACCTTTAGCGGCTCGATAGGGTTCATCTGTGCCCGCGTCCATCGCTCGTGGATTTCCTCGGGGCGGCACATCATGCCGATGGCGTAGATCTCCGTGGTGGCTGCTAGTGTGCCCACCGTCACCGGCATCGAGTAGCGCCGACCCTTGGAATCCACCACGTTCTCGAACATGAATGCCTTGCGCTGGTGCTCATCCAAGCCGCGAAACTGCCAGCGCACCAGCGGCATTAGTTCGGTATCTTTGTTGATTCCCCGTTTGATCCGCAGTAGTTGGCCGCGCTCCTCCAGGGCTTGGAGATGCTCGCGAAAATCTCGGTAGTATTCGCTCTTTCTTACCATGCGCGACTCCATTTTTAATATGCTCTTGCCATCTATCAACCGGGCTGCCCAGCTTGTCAAGCAGTCGCAGCCGCAAACACGAATGCGGTAAAGGGCAAAATTTTCCCCGAAAACGGCAGCAAAGCTAATTGCTTGCTAAAATATGACCGCATCAAGCGTCAGGCCGGTCTGATTGCAGCGATTTGGCGTCGAAACTCGCAAAGGCTTGGCGTTCATTTAGCGAAAGAACCCTTTATGGCGCTCAGCTGGTTTGCTACACTTGGCTTTGGTTTTTGCCGTTGTCCGACCGGCGCCATCGAAAGAGCAATGTGAACAAGCTTCCACAAACTTCATCGACCACCGACGACCACACCGGTTCAAAGCTGGACCGGGCGACGGTCAAGGTCTTCCGCGGTCCAATCTGGCTGTTCGTGCCTCTGTTGCTGCTGATAGCGATATTCAGCGCTGATATTCGGACACCGGCAGGTCTGGCCATGCCGGTCTACTACGTCGCCGGCCTGCTTTTGGTGGTTGTTTTGCCGGAGCCTTACGAGAAAATCGTCGCGGCAGCGATCACGACCGCGCTCATGATTGTCGACTATTATTTGTCGCCAACTCTGCCGGGCATGCCGAATTGGGTTTACCTCTTGAATCACGTTTTGGCGCTGCTCCTGCTATCGACGGTGACGGCTCTTGGCATTCGCCATCGACGGGCTCAAGAGGTGATGCGCGAAAACGAGCGCGTCGCCAATGAGCGGTTGGCACATCTAAAGACGATCTATGCCTCGGCGCCCGTCGGTTTGTGTTTCGTGGACCGCGATCTGCGCTACGTTTCGATCAACAATGCGCTGGCGGAGATGAACGGCGCCTCACCCGAATTTTTCATTGGCAAGACGGTCCGTGAAGCGGTACCCCAGATCGCCGACAGTGTCGAGCCCCATTACCGGCGTGTGATCGACACGGGTCGGCCGGTCATCGACGAGGAAGTTCAAATCGGTCAATCGGAGCATTCCCGCGATCATCGCGTCTGCACCTGCAGCTATTATCCGGTGCACACCGAAACCGGCCAGTTGCTCGGCGTTAACGTCGCCGTGAGGGACATCACACGCCGTAAGCAAGCCGAAGCCGATACGCTATTCCTGCTCGATCTCGGCGAAGGCATTCGCTTCGCGGCCGACGCCGACGAGTTGCTCTGGGCGGTCGCCGTCGCCCTCGGTGAGCATTTTAAGGCGAGCCGTTGCGGCTTTATGGAGATCGACCTCGAACATGAACGAATCACTGTGCAGCGCGACTACCACCCGCACCTGCCCTCTCTAGTTGGTGGATACCCCTTCAGCTCGCTGAGCTCATCTTTGATCGAAGCGGCCAAAGCCGGCCAAATCATCGCGGTTGCCGACGTTGGGAAGGACGAGCGCGTCGCGCAACTATTTACAGCCGGCCGGGAGCCGGGCGTCCGCACGCTTGTGCTCACTCCCTTGCTGCGCGATGGCAAGTTAATCTCAGCCCTCGTCGTCGCCGCAAGCGAAGCGCATGAATGGACCGAGCGCGAAATCACCCTGGTCAACATCGTCGCCGAGCGCACCTGGTTGGCGGTGGAGAGATTGCGCCTCGACCACATGCTGCGCGAGAGCGATGCCGCCTTGCGTGACGCGGACCAGCGTAAAGACGAATTTCTCGCGACGCTAGCCCATGAGTTGCGTAATCCGCTGTCTTTAATTCGCAACGTTACGACGCTGCAAAAATCGCCGCCAAAGCCCGATGCCGATCCGAGCTGGGGCCAAGACATTATCGAGCGACAGGTCAATTATCTCACCCGCTTGACCGATGATCTGTTCGACGTAAGCCGGATCACGCGCGACAAGCTGATACTACAAAAAGAGCGGGTAAATTTAAACGAAGTCATCCGCGCGGCGGTGGAATCAAGCCGGCCGCTGATTGACCAGCGCAGTCACGAACTGACCGTGACGATGTCGCAAGATTCCATCGGCGTCGAAGCCGACCGGATCCGGCTTACCCAGGTTTTCATGAACTTGTTGAATAACGCTGCCAAATATACGCCCAGCCCTGGCCATATATGGCTAAACGTCGAACACGCAGGGGACATGGTGGTGGTGCGAGTCAAAGACACCGGCATCGGTATCGCCGAGCAAAATTTGCCGCATTTGTTTGAATTGTTCTACCAAGTCGACCGTTCTTTCAGCCGCTCCGAAGGAGGCCTGGGGCTTGGCCTCACGCTGGTGCATCGCCTGGTTGAAATGCACGGCGGCAAAATCGAAGTCCGCAGTGACGGCATGAACCGCGGCAGCGAGTTTATCGTTCATCTGCCCGTCCTGCCGGCAGCGTCGGACGCGACTCGTTTGGTTTCTATGGATCCAATTTGCGCGGCCACTGCCAGCCGCAACCGGCGTATTTTGGTGGCCGATGATTTTCCCCAATCGGCGGCTATTCTCGCGCGCATGCTGCGCCAAGACGGTAACGAGGTACAAATTGCTCAGGACGGTATTGAAGCCGTCGAAACTGCGGCGCAATTTCGCCCTGACGTGGCGGTGCTCGATATCGCCATGCCGAAGCTGGATGGCTACGACGCCGCGCGTATGATTCGGGAACAACCTTGGGGCAAACGTATTTTTCTGATCGCTCTCTCCGGTTGGGGGCAGCAGTTGGATCGTCAACGCACGAAGGAAGCCGGTTTTGACACGCACCTGACAAAACCCGCCAAATACGAAACCGTGGTCGAAATATTAAATCAGCTGCCGATGGACGGCGGCGTTGAGTTAGACGATCACCACGAACTATAACCGCGCGCCCTTGTTGAGCCCCCCGGCCTCGTCTCGCCTCAAATTCATATTGATCGTCCACTTGCTTTGAAATTTTGAAATATTGACAACGCATCCTGCGATCAAAGCGGGACTGATCCAGCTTGAAGCGCAGCCCACAGCGGGTAAAATCAACTTGTTAACAGACGGATTTTGGAGTACTAAGAACCCGATTCGTCGCCTCATACTTGGAGGTTTGTACGGGCAATATTGGTTTCGTTGGCTTGGGCGTCATGGGCGGCCCGATGGTACAGAGGTTACTGGACGCTGGCTATCCCGTGATTGGTTTCAACCGCACCAAAGCCAAGGCGCAGTGGCTGCTGGAGCGGGGAATGAAATGGGGCGATTCGCCGCGCTCCGTCGCCCAAGCTGCTGATTTCACCCTTTCGATGGTCACCAACACCGAAGCCCTCCGCGCGATTGCGGATGGCTCAGACGGTATTGTTGCCGGCCTTTCTCAGGGTAAGATCTTCATCGACATGAGCACCGTTAGCCCAGCTGCGACCCGAGAGATCGCTGCCAAAGTCCGCGCCAAGGGCGCAGCGATGCTCGACGCGCCGGTGTCGGGCAGCTCGATCACGCTCAAAGAAGGCAAGCTTTCTTTCATGGTCGGCGGCGACCGAGCAGCGTTCCAAAGCGCCTTACCCATCCTTCAGGCGATCGGACCGAAAGTCACTCATGTCGGCGCTAACGGTCTAGCCGTGTCGATGAAGATCGCGACTAATCTGAGCCTGGCGGTGCAAATGCTCGCGTTTAGCGAAGGTATGTTGTTGGCAGAAAAAAGCGGCATCCCACGCCCGACGGTGGCCGAGGTATTGCTCAACAGCGTGATCGCGTCACCGATGGTCAAATATCGCGGCCCCTTCGTCCTACAGCTTCCCGACGAAGCCTTGTTCGACGTCAATATGATGCAAAAGGACCTGCTGCTGGCGCTCGAGTTGGGTCGCGAGCTGGACGTGCCGCTGCCGACCACCGCGGTTACCAACGAAATGCTCACCACAGCGCGCGCCATGGGTCTGGCGAAAAAGGATTTCGCGATCCTGTTCGAAGCGCTAGCGCGAATGGCCGGAGTGAAAACCGGCCTCATGGAATAGCAATATAGCAAATGCCCTAAGTTTTCTCGCGATAGGGTTCGAATGGCGCAATCCAAAAAGGTCAAACAAAAAATCCCCAGGACCTCCCGGGTTCATGACGAGCGCTGGCTCCATTTCTTCCGGCAGATGCTCAAGATCCGATTGTTTGAAGAAGAAGTGAATCAGCTCTATTTAAGTGCCCAGATGCCAGGGTTGGCACATTTGTATATCGGGGAGGAAGCCGTCGCGGTAGGTGTGTGCGACGCGCTCCGGCGGGAGGATTACATCACCAGCACCCACCGCGGCCATGGCCACTGCATCGCGAAAGGCGCCGCTCCCGATAAAATGTTCGCCGAGTTGCTCGGCAAAGAAGCGGGCTACTGTCGCGGCAAGGGCGGCTCCATGCATATTGCCGATCAGGACACGGGCAATCTCGGCGCCAACGCGATTGTCGGCGGCAGCGCCGGGATCGCCACTGGGGCGGCCATGTCGGCAAAGATGCGCGGCACGGACCAGGTGGCAGTCTGTTTTTTCGGTGACGGCGCACTGGGCCAGGGCCTTCTCTACGAATCGATGAACATGGCAGCGCTGTGGAAGTTGCCGGTCATTTACGTGTGCGAGAACAACCAATACAACGAATACACGCATTTCCACGAGACCACTGCCGGAGCCGTAACTGCGCGGGCTCAGGCCTTCGCTATTCACACTGAATCCGTCGACGGACAGGACGTGCGAGTTGTCCATACCGCCGCGCTGAAACTCGTTGAACTGGCACGGCGTGGCGGCGGGCCGGCTTTTTTACAATGCGACACCTACCGTTTTCACGGCCACCACGTCGGCGACATCGACCGCGCCTACTATCGATCCAAAGCGGAAGAGGAAGAGTGGAAGACCCAGCGCGATCCCATCAAGCTGCTCGCCGACTGGCTCAAGAAAAACAAGCTGGCGGATAGCCAAGCATTGGACGCGATCGAAAAAGAGCTTTCAGCGGAAATGAAGACGGCAGTAGACTTCGCGCTCCGCGCCAAGTACCCCGAGCTGAGTGAAGTCAATCAGGATATCTATGCCTGAGGGACCGTCGATTTCTGATTTTGGATTCGGGATCGAAGTGCGAAATCGGCAATCCAAACTCCAAGCCGAATCGGATCATTGCCGCTAGTCTACACCCATGTCAACCAAGATCGAACGTCTGCGGCCCGCTCAGGCAGTCGATCGAGTGATCACCTTCGCCCAGGCGATCAACGAAGCGCTCGCCGAAGAGATGCGCCGCGATCCGACGGTTTTCATCATAGGCGAGGACGTTGCCGAGGCGGGAACCCCGTTCAAAGTATTGTCCGGTCTGGTGAAAGAATTCGGCACGAAGCGGGTTGTCGACTCGCCGATTTCCGAGGCGGGCATCGCCGGCATCGGCGTCGGCGCGGCCATGACCGGTATGCGGCCGGTGGTCGATATCATGTTCGGCGATTTTATCACGTTGACAATGGACCAACTGGTCAATCAAGCGGCGAAGATTCACTACATGTCGGGCGGCAAGCTCAGAGTGCCGTTGGTTTTGCGCACTACTCTCGGCGCTACGCGCCGTTCGGCCGCGCAGCATAGTCAAAGCCTGCACGCCTGGGTGAGCCACGTTCCCGGCCTGAAAGTCGTCGTCCCCGCGACACCCTACGACGCCAAGGGTTTACTCAAGAGCGCCATCCGCGACAATAATCCGGTGGTCTTTTTCGAAGACAAGATGATGTACCAACAGAAAGGACCAGTGCCAGCCGAGGAATACACCATCCCCCTCGGTGTTGCCGATGTGAAGCGGGCGGGCAAAGACATTTCACTTGTGGCGACCAGCAGCATGGTTCAAGTGGCGCTGGCGGCGGCGGATGCGCTGGCATCAAGCGGCATCGGCGCGGAGGTGGTCGATGTCAGAACGACGGCGCCCCTCGATAAACAGACCTTGATCGAGTCGGCAAAAAAAACCAGCCGCGCCATTGTCATCGATGAAGGCTATGAATGCTACGGCGTCACCGCGGAGATCGCCTCGGTGATCACCGATGGTGCGTTTTATTATCTCGACGCACCGGTCAAGCGCATGGGCGCGATGGACGTGCCGGTGCCGTTCTCACCGGTGTTGGAAGATCAAACCGTGCCGACGCCTGAAGCGGTAGCGGCGATGGCGAAGAGATTGTGCAATAAAAATTGATGATCAAGTCGTTCAAACCGTTAGATTCCTCGCATGACCTAAACGCTTTGAACTTTTTCAACGGCTTGAACAAGGAGGTCTCCTATGGGCTTGAAAACTTTCGGCCTGATGGCCGTAGATTGGGAAGAAAGAGTCAACATCGAGCGGCTGCGCCAGGATCGCCTGAATCGCATCAAGGCCGCGCTCAAAAAGTCCGAGCTGGGTTCGCTTTTGTGCTTCGATATGAACAACATTCGTTACATTACGGCAACCCACATCGGCACCTGGGCGATGGACAAGCTCGTGCGCTTTTCGCTGCTACCCCAGGACGACGAGCCGATCCTCTGGGATTTCGGCTCGGCGGCGCGCCATCATCAGATTTACTGCCCATGGCTCGGCGAACGCTCGCGCGCCGGTATTTCCACGCTGCGCGGCGCGACTCATCCCGGCTCGCGTCTGGCCGAAGATGTTGCCAAGAAAATCAAGCTGGAGTTGGAGAAGCGCAAACTACAGAACGAGCCAGTGGGCGTCGACGTAATCGAATTGCCGGTGCTGTTTGCGCTCCAAGCTCAAGGCATCAAGGTCGTCGACGGCCAACAGCTCATGCACGAGGTCAGGAAAATCAAAACCCAGGACGAAATCACCCTGCTCAACACCGCCTGTATGATGGTGGATGCGGCCTATGATGAGCTTTACCGCTTCATGAAGCCCGGGGTTAAAGAAAACGAATGCGTCGGAGTGGTCAGCAAAGTGCTCTACGATCTCGGCTCGGAGCATGTCGAAGGCGTCAACGCGATCTCGGGCGAGCGCTGCAGTCCCCATCCGCATGTCTACACCGACCGCGTGCTCCGTCCCGGCGACCCCGCCTTCTTCGATATCTTGCATAGTTTCAACGGCTACCGCACCTGCTACTACCGCACTTTCGCCGTCGGCAGCGCGTCGGCGGCGATGGTCGATGCCTACAAACGTTGCCGGGATTACATGGATGCGGCGATCAGCATCGTCAAGCCGGGAGTGACGACTGCCGACATCGTTAAGCTCTGGCCCAAAGCTCAAGAATTTGGATTCGCCGACGAAGAGGCGGCCTTTGCTCTCCAATACGGCCATGGTGTGGGCTTATCCATTTGGGAAAAACCGATCTTTAGCCGCCTTGTTTCGCTGGATCACCCGGAAGTCATCGAAGAAGGCATGGTGTTCGCGCTTGAAACCTACTGGCCCGCCTCGGACGGCTGGTCCGCTGCCCGGCTCGAAGAAGAAGTGGTCGTCACCAAGAACGGCTGCGAAGTAATCACCCGTTTCCCTTCGGAAAAATTGCTGGTCGCCGGTACGCACTATTTCACTACCGGTGGCGACCTCTCGACCATGCGCGAGACCCAATCGAACCTCAACAATCCGGGAGCGCTGGAACGGATAAAATCCTAGAAGCAGGGGGACCCGCGGCCGCCCTCCATCTTGAAAAGCAAATAACCATGCCAACCAATGTCATCATGCCGGCTCTCGGCGTGGCCCAACAAACCGGCACCCTTCTCAAATGGCTCAAAGCCGAAGGTCAAATGACGACCAAGGGTGAGCCTCTCATGGAGATCGAAACCGACAAGGCGACGGTGGAGATCGAAGCGCCGGCGTCCGGCGTGTTAGCTCAGATGAGCGCCAAGGCCGGCGATGTCGTCCCGGTGGGGCAGCGCATTGCGCTGATCCTTGCGCCAGGTGAATCCGTGCCGGAAACAACAAAAGTCACGGCAAGCGCAACCGAGACAAGCAAGTCTGTTGCGCCGACTGCAGCCAAGGCGACCCCGGCCGCGGTTACCGTTGCGCCAGACTCCGGTCGCATCCTCGCCTCGCCGGCGGCAAGACGGCTCGCGCGAGAAAAAGGCATCGCGCTGGCTACACTGCGGGGCAGCGGCCCGGAAGGAAGCATCCTCGCCGCTGACGTAGTGAAGGCGAGCGGCCAGCAAGCCACGCCGGATGCCGGAGCGGTGGCAGCACAACAGATTATGCCGCTCAGTTCGATGCGCCGCATTGTCGGCGAGCGCATGACGCTAAGCAAACAAACCGCGCCCCATTTTTATCTGAGTGTGGACATTGAAATGGGCGCGGTGAACAAATTCAGGAGCGACCGGAAAGACCGCGGCGATGCGATTGTCCCTTCGATCAACGATTTCATTTTGCTCGCTAGCGCTCGTGCGCTCAGGGATTTTCCGTCGATCAATTCCAGTTACACCGAGCGGGGCATCAGTCTCTCCGCCGAGGTAAATATCGGCATGGCAGTTGCGCTCGACGAGGGACTCGTCGTGCCGGTGATTCGCAATGCCGATTGCTTGAGCTTGGACGAGTTGGCGGTTCGCAGCCGCGAGTTGGTCGACAAGGCGCAAAACAAAAAACTCTTCCCGCTGGATTATGAGGGCGGGACTTTTACGGTGACGAACCTCGGCATGCTCGGTGTCGACAGCTTCATCGCGATAATCAACCCGCCGCAATCCGCCATTTTGGCCGCCGGGCGGGTGACCCCGCGTGTGGTCGTTGAAGACGGCATGTTTGCGATTCGATCGCTCATGACTGCGACGCTTTCGGCGGATCATCGCGTCGTCGATGGCGCGATTGGGGCGCGCTTTCTCCATCAGGTTAAAAAACTTCTCGAAAGCCCCCAATTGTAATTTTCCATGACCAAGATCGTCATCCGGAATCTCACCAAGACTTACAGCGGCGGAGCGGTGGTAGCGTTGCAAGACATCAATCTCGACATCGCCGCCAACGAGAGCCTTTGCGTTCTTGGGCCGAGCGGTTGTGGCAAAACAACGTTGTTACGAATCACGGATTGCCTGATCGGGCGCGACCGCGGCGAGGTGCTGATCGACGGCGACGCGGTGACCCGCCCGCGGCCCGACGTTGCAGTCGTGTTTCAACACTTCGGGCTTTTTCCCTGGAAACGCTTGGAAGAAAACATCGCCTACGGGTTAGAGCTCAGAGGCAAATCGCGCGATGAGATATCGGAGATCGTTGAGCATTACATTGCGCTGATCGGCCTCAAAGGATTTGAAAAATCCTATCCCCATCAACTCTCTGGTGGTATGCAGCAGCGCGCTGGACTGGCGCGCGCCATGGCGATCAATCCTTCGGTGCTACTCATGGATGAACCGTTTGGCGCGCTGGATGCGCAAACCAGAGAGCTGATGCAGGAAGAGCTGCTGCGGATTTTGGAAAGCGAACGAAAGACGATGCTCTTCGTGACCCACAGCATCGATGAAGCAATTGTCTTGGGAGATCGCATCGTCGTCATGTCGTGCCGGCCTGGTCGTATTCGCGAGATTTTTTCCGTTGATATTCCGCGGCCGCGAAAAATTCTTTCGGTGCGGGCTCACCCGCGCTACATCGAGCTTCGAAACTCGATCTGGGAAATTCTCAAATCCGAGCAGGAAGCGAATCCTTCAGGAGATGCGATTCATGAGCCGGCGCGCTAAAGTCCGTTTGCTTTCATTTATCACCGTGCTGGCATTGTGGGAATTCTACGGGAGGCGCGTTAATCCGATCCTGTTTACTTATCCACTAGCCATCTTTCGCGCCTTCATTGAGCTGGTCGCGACAGGCGAGCTGCAAAGCTACATGAGGGACAGTCTGTTGGTTTTGTTCTACGCCTCGATTCTCGCCGTGATCGTCGGCGTGTTTTTTGGCGTCATCATGGGCCGCTACGCCTGGGTCGAGTGGGCCACGGACATTTATATCAACGCGCTCTACTCCATGCCGATGGTCGCTGTGGTGCCGCTGATCGTTTTATGGTTCGGCTTTAAAATCCCGGCGAAAGTCATCATTGTTTTTCTCTTTATGGTATTTCCAATCCTGATCAATACCTATCAGGGTGTCAAAGATGTCGACCGCAATCTCCAGGAAGTAGCACGCTCGTTTTGTTCCAGCGAAGCGCAGCTCTGGCGACACTTGATTATTCCGTCGGCTCTGCCGTTTATTGTCGTCGGCATTCGGCTGGCGATCGGCCGCGGCCTGGTGGGAATGATTGTTGCGGAGTTCTACACATCGGTCACTGGCCTGGGTTACATGATCGTCCGGTATGCCAATGCCTTTGAGACCGACAAACTCTTTGTTCCAATCGTGGTAGTTATGCTATTAGGTGTGGGGCTGATGTGGCTTGCAAAATGGATGGAGGGACGGATCGCGCCGTGGAGAAATTTTGACGATCGTGAGTAAAGGAGGCTCTATGAAAAAAACTTTGCTGACATTGGCGCTTGCGATGATCTGGTTTTGGAGCGCGCCGCTGGAGGCGCAAACCAAACGGAAAGTTGTTTTCGGCGTACCGGTCACGCCGCCCAATGTAGTGCATATTCCACCCTACGTTGCTAAAGAGTTGGGATTTTTTGCCGCGAACAATATCGACGTAGAATTTGTGACTTTTGAAGGCGGCACACAGACCCTACGTGGCAGCGTCGCCGGCGGCCTCGATATCACCGGCACGAGTTCCGATCCCGCTATCATCGCTGCAGCGAAAGGTGCGGGCACCAAAGTCCTCGGTACTTACTCGCACAAACTCTCCCAGTCGATGTTGGTACAGGGCGACATAAAGAGCTGTAAGGAACTCAAGGGTCGAAAAATCGGTATTCAAGAAGTCGGAGCATTCAACGAAGTCATGAGCCGCGCGGTGCTGGCTAGTTGCGGACTTACGCCCAAAGACGTTCAATACGTGCCGGTCAGCACCAAAGGTCGGGTTCCGGGATTGCTGACCAATCAGATTGACACAGCGATTCTCCACGTGGATCAAGCCATCGTCGCGAAAAAGAAAAAGCCGGAATTGAATATCCTCGTCAACCTCTGGGAGCCGCTGCCCAAATGGCTTTATGCCGCTTATATCGCGCCGGAAAAAGAGATCGCAAGTAACCGCCAACTTTATATCGACATCATGGCCGCGCTTATCAAGGCGAACCGTTACATTTACAACAATAAAGCCAAAGTCATCGAAATTGCCACGAAGTATACAAAGGAGGATTCGGACGCCGTAACGCAGACCTATGATATTTTAGCAAACGCAGGTGCCTGGCCCGTTAACGATGGCTTGCCGAAGGACATGGTCGAATGGACTATCAATAAGCAAGTCGAGCTGGGATCGATTAAGGCCGAAAACAAGCCGAGCTACGAAAAACTTATCGATGTGTCAATCGTGCAAGCGGCTTTGGCAAAAGCGGGCGGTCGCTTGAAGGGTGATAAAAGATGGGATTAGCCGGGGCTCAATTTTTCCGTTGAACACGAGGGAGGGCAAGAAAGACTTCTTGCCCTCTTTTTTGTGGGTAAAAGCGACAAACAGGATGGACTCGAAAACTCAGCCGGTGAAACTACTTCGCCGTTTGGCGAGCCCGTTGAGATCCCGCCCCGGGACACCATCGATCTCCATCCGTTTCAGCCCCCAGATATCCCCAGTGTTGTCGACGAGTATCTCGAGCAATGCCTTCAAGCCGGGTTTCGCCAAGTCCGGCTGATCCACGGCAAGGGCAGCGGCGTTCAGCGTAATATTATACGTTCCCTCTTGAGCAGGCATCCAGCGGTTTTATCCTCTCACGATGCTCCCGCGGAAGCCGGCGGTTGGGGTGCTACCGTCGTCATTCTTAAAAAACCGAACTAATTTGCCGCGAACGGATCATCACCCTTCGCCGTAATCAAAATATAGAGCGTGATAATCACGCCGATGGTAATACAGCTGTCGGCGATATTGAACGCCGGCCAATGATAATGAGACCAGTAGACGTCCAGAAAGTCGATGACTTCCCCGTAAACGACGCGATCGATGAGGTTGCCGATGGCGCCGCCGAGGATCAACGAAAGCGCGCTTACCAGCCCGGTTTTGTCTTCTCGCAACCGCTTAAGCATGATGAGGATGAAGCCGATGGCGAGCACCGAGACGATGATGAGAAACGGCAAGCGAAACGTTGCACGGCTGCCGGCGAAGATGCCGAAAGCCGCTCCGGTGTTGCGCACGTAGGTGAGATTGAACAGACCGTCTATGATCGGAATCGAGTGATTCAGCGTCATGGTACGGTCGATGATAATTTTCGTTAGCTGATCGAGGACGAGGATGACCGCTAACCATCCCGAAACGAGCTTCCACTTTGCGCTCAAGTCGCGGCTCCGGCATTGAGCACCGATGCGCAGCGGGCGCAAACTGTCGGATGTTTGGGGTCGTTGCCGACGTGCGTGTCATATTTCCAGCAACGCTCGCACTTGGGGCCTTCGGCTTTAAAAACTGAAACAAAACTATTCAGAAGTTCTGCGTCGAACGAAACAACTTTCCGTCCGTCCGGCAAATCAACGATAGAATGTGTCCCGCGATTGCCGGCATCTTTGGCAACAATCAGCTGCTCAAGGAAGGGGGCAACCTCTGCTCTTGCTTCTGTTTGTGAAACGATGAGCAGGTCCTGCAATTTTCTTAGGTCAGAAACTGCCATGCCCAACAATGGCGACTGTTGTGAGGCGTTTTGATGGTGCAACACTACCTTGGCATCTAGCGAATGACCGATGAGTCCTACCACCCGGGCCTGTTCCAGGGCTTTAAGCACTTCGCTGCGCTCGCGGAAGATTCGATCCCATTTGTCCAATAATTTTTGATCGGCCAATTCGGTTTGGGGCTCAGGTATCGATGAGAGAAACACACTCGCGGGCCGGCGAGCCTTGTCCGGCAGGTAACCCCAGATCTCCTCCGCGGTAAACGATACGATCGGCGCCGCTACATGGACCAGAACCTCGAGAATTCGCCGCAGCGTGGTCTGGGCGGCGCGCCTCGTAGTTGATTTCGCTCCTTCGCAGTAAAGCCGGTCTTTCACGATATCGAGGTACTGGGCGCTCAGCTCCACGGCACAAAAATTGTTGAGCGTGTGATAGACGACGTGAAACTCATAGTTCTCGTAAGCCTCGCGGCAGCGGCTAAGGACGCTCTGCGACCGCTGCAAAATCCAGCGATCCATTTCATCCAGCTCGGCAGTTGGAACTGTGTCTTTCGCCGGGTCGAAATCGTACAGGTTATTGATCAGAAAGCGCGCGGTGTTGCGCAACCGCCTATAGGCCTCGACCAAACGATTGAGAATTTCATCTGAGATGCGCACATCTTCGCGGAAATCTTCGGCGGCCACCCATAGTCGAAGGATTTCCGCGCCGAATTTTTTGATCACTTCCTGCGGCGCCACCGTATTGCCGATGGACTTCGACATTTTTCGACCCTTGCCGTCGAGCGTGAACCCATGGGTCAACACGCTGTCATAGGGCGCGCGCCCGCGCGTGGCCAGAGAAGTAAGCAGCGCGGTGTGAAACCAGCCGCGGTGCTGGTCGCTCCCTTCGAGATAGAGATCGGCGCGCCCACCCAAGCGCGGGTCGCGCTCGACCACCGATGCCCAGCTCACTCCGGAGTCGAACCAGACGTCGAGAATATCTTCTTCGCGGGTAAACTCTCTGCCGCCGCAGTGCGCGCAACTGAAATCTTTCGGCAGCAATTCCACGAGCGGCCGGATGTACCACGCGTCCGAACCCTCTTTTTCAAAAATCGCCGCCACATGCTCGCACAAGGCTTGGTTGAGCACCGCCTGGTTGCAGCCTTTACAGTAAACCGCAGGAATCGGCACGCCCCACGAGCGCTGGCGTGAAATACACCAATCGGGCCGGTTTTCGAGCATGCCGCGAATCCGATCTTTACCCCAGGGCGGAATCCAGCGGACCTGATCAATGGCGTCGAGCGCCTGTCGGCGCAAGCCCATTTTTTCCATGGAGATGAACCACTGCTCCGTGGCGCGAAAGATCACCGGCTTTTTGCAGCGCCAACAGTGAGGATAGCTATGAACCAGCTTGTCTTCTTTCAGTAACGCGCCGCTGTCAATTAATTTTTGGATGATTTTCGCATCGGCTTTGAACACCGATTCGCCCCGCAAATCACCCGCTTCGGCGGTGAACCTACCTTCGGGGTCTACCGGTGCCATGACCGGCAGGCCATAGCGCAGACCCACTTCGTAGTCTTCCTGACCATGGCCAGGCGCGATGTGCACACAGCCAGTGCCTTGATCCTGGGTAACAAACTCGCCGAGAATCACCTTGGAATCGCGATCCATCCAAGGATGGCGGCAAACGATGCCCTCGAGGTCAGCGCCGGGAATAGCACCAGGGGTAATTTGATAATCGGTGGGCGCCAAACCGAGGGCGATCATCACGTTAGGAACTAATTCTTGATTGATGATGAGCTCACCCTTCGGGGTTCCCACGAGTTGATACATGAATTTCGGATGGACAGCGACGGCCTGATTGGCCGGCAAAGTCCACGGCGTCGTGGTCCAAATAACGAACGAAGTTCCCGTCACCGGGTTGATCGAAAATAGCCCTTTTGGATCTTTGACCGCAAACTTTACGTAAATCGATGGCGAGGTGTGATCTTCGTACTCGACTTCTGCTTCAGCCAGTGCGGTTACGCACGACGCGCACCAATAGACCGGCTTCTTTTGTCGATAGAGCGCTCTTGATGCGACGATCTTCCCCAGCTCGCGAATCTCTTGGGCCTCGTAGGCCGGCTCCAAAGTTCGATAAGGCTGCTCCCAATCGCCCAGCACGCCAAGGCGCTTGAACTCTTCGCGCTGGATCGCGATATATTTTTCCGCGTATTCTTTACAAAGGCGACGAATGTCGGCTTTGCTCATCACCAGTTTCTTCGCCCGACCGAGGTTCTTTTCAACTTGCAGCTCGATCGGCAAACCATGGCAATCCCAACCCGGAACGTAGGGCGACGCACGGCCGGTCATAGAGTTGTACTTGACGATTATATCTTTGAGAATTTTGTTCAGGGCATGTCCGATGTGAATGTTGCCGTTGGCGTAAGGAGGCCCGTCATGCAGAATAAACTTCGGCTTGCCCTTGTTGGCGTCGAGAACTTGAAAATAAGTCCTCTCGCTCTGCCACCTCTCGACCTGATTGGGTTCGTTCTGAGGCAAGTTGGCGCGCATGGGAAAATTGGTTTTGGGTAGATTGAGAGTGTCCTTGTAATCCATGGCCGTCGGTTTTGCTTAAAAAAAGAAAATGCCGTGATCCGAAGTTATGATTTGTGGTTATTCAGCCCGCGCACGATCCGAGAAGCGAAGATATCCGCTTTGTTTTCCGCGTCCGCCCAAAAAACATAGTGTCCCATTTCATGATAAACCGTGCTGATCCAGCGCCGTTCTGAGTTATACTTGCGGCCCTTCTTCCAATTCTCCGGATGGACTAAATAAATCTGGCCGTTTTCGTAAGTCTTTCCTGCGGTTTTACCCCAATCTATATATTCGAACCATTCAACTTTTGGGTTTTTCAAGTGATAGAAACGGCATAGGGTCGCGATTGCTTTTTTGAAGTCAGTAACCTTGTAATCGCGAAAAAAGGCGGAAAGCAGGCGATCGACCATGCGACGTTCTTTGAGGCTCGGTAAAATCATTCTCATGCGGCTGCACCGATAACATAAGGTGAACTGTAATTAACATACTAGCACCCTAATAGAAACAGCCTCCGCCGCTAACCGGGCTGGGTTGGATCCGCTAAGCGCCTGTATTCACGTGGCTTTTCTTACGTTGGCGGTTAGGAAAGGTAAGGCCCTCGCAAGTTGACTGTCGCTCTTGCGACGCTATCAAAAGTATCGTAGATTGGCGTACTTCGGAACGTTCGAGCCGGGCGTCGAATCTGCAAAACGTCTGAAATTTGTTTAATGACTGCTTGGTTGACCGGCAGAGTCGCTTACTCAGGCATCTGGTTTGGCATCGCGGTTGGCCGTCTGGCAGTGAGAGTATTGCCGCGCCGTTGGCTCTTTGGTTTTGCCGATTGCTCCGCGCGCATCTGCTTCAACTGGTTCAAAGGTTTCCGAACTCGCTCCATCCGAAATATCACCGCGGCCTTCGGTGAGCGGTTGAGTTCAGTTGAAATCGAAGACTTGGCGCGGAAGTCGCTGAAAAATTTTTTTCGTGACGTTATCGAGATGGGCGTGGTGTTGGGAATTTCCGACGACGAGTTGCGCCGCCTGATACCAATGGTCGGCCGCGAGCACCTCGACGGCGCCCTTGCCAAAGGGGCTGGGGTTCTGGTGCTGAGCGCGCATTTGGGAAATTTTTTCCTGCTTGGCTCTCGATTGGCAGTCGAAGGTTATGCGATTTCAGTGCTGGTAAACCAACCCGCGGATAGTCACCTGGCCAAACTGATGGACAGATATCGGCTCGAAGTGCGCCAAAGAACGATTCATGCACGGCCCCGGCGCGAAGCGCTAAAAAAGCTTTACGCGGCGCTGCGCGCTAACGAAAGCGCCGTGATCATCGCCGATGAGTATCGACAGAGCAGCGGCATCTTGGTTCCTTTGTTCGGTAAGAAGGTCGTGGCGCGCCGCGGGCCGGCAACCGTGGCATTGAGAACTGGGGCAGCAGTGATTCCGATTTGCATGGTGCGGCAGGCTGACCAAAGCTTGAAGATGATCATCGAGCCCGAGCTCGAGCTCGATCGCTCGGGCAAGAGCATGCGGCAGGTGAGAGAAAATACCATCAGGATAACGCAGTGGCTTGAACGGACCGTACTTCAGCATCCTGAGCAGTGGAATTGGATGAATATCCGTAAGTGGGCGGCCGAAGAAGCGGATGCCGCTAGCCCAGGTGAGACGGTCCGACAAGCATCATAATAAAATCACAAGGGGGGCCTAGGTGAAAAGTAATAAGAAGGATTTAGAAGAACTGAAAAAAAAGGTCGCGCTCGGCAACCGGATCATGTTTTACCAGGGCTTGGCCGACTATCATGGCCATGTGAGCGCCCGCATTCCTGGCACCAGAAAGTTCCTTATTAAACCGGTATTAGCGCCCCTAGGCGAGATCGCGCCCAAGCATGTGATCCTCGTCGACATCGACGAGTACATGGAAGTGTGCGAACAAAATTACGCACAGGCGGGCAACAAACGGGCAGTGACGAAAATAAAAAACCCGCCACGCGAGACCATGATTCACGCGGCGATATACAAGGCTAGACCGGATGTTAATTCCGTTGTCCATACCCACCAGACCATCGCCACCGCATTTTCCGTGGCTGGTACGCCGATCATGCCGATTTATAATCAGGCGGCTGTGTTTGCCCCCGAGACGCCGATTTTTCCCAGTCCACGGTTGATCTACACCGTGCAGGACGGCAAAGAGATCTGTCAAACCCTGGGCGATCGAACCGCCATGTTGCTCAAGGGACACGGCATTATTGTGTGCGGCGATAGCTTGGAATATGCTACCGTTCACGCCATTTACCTGGAACGAACGGCGTACATGCAATTCATCGCCAGCTGTGTCGGCAAGCCGAGCATCATGCCCCAGTCGGAGATCGACTACATGAAAGAAAATATGATGTACCGCTCCTACGACGCTTTCGCTTATTTCAAGTCGCTGCTGCCTAAGGGCGCGCGCCTCTAGGAATATTTTTCAAATTTGGAGGATGGCAGGATGGCTAAACGAGAAGAGAAAGTTACGGAATCAGCCGGCAAAAGGCCGATTCAGGATTTGCGCGAATGGATCGACCGCGTCGATGCGCTAGGGGACTTGGTGCGAGTCAAAGAGGCGGTAAGTTGTGAAGAAGAAATGAGCGCTATTGGTTATCTAGTGGCCAAACAGAAGCCGTCGCCGGCGATCCTCTTCGACAACATCGAGGGCTATGAGAAAAGCCCGTATAAGGCTCGTTCGCTGTGGAATATTCTCGGTCCGAGCATATCGCGCATCGCTCTCACTATGGAGGAGCCGCCCGACACGCCGACCGTTGAACTGATTAGCCGCGTCAAAGACAAGCTCAAACACCGAACGCCGCCTCGGGAAGTCCCGCAGGCGCAAGCGGGTTTTTATGAAAACACTCTCACCGGAGATCAGATTGATTTGAGCCAACTGCCCATTCCTAAGCACTGGCCTCTGGATGGAGGACGTTACGCCGGCACGGCAGACTGCGTGATCACCCGCGACCCTGATAGCGGCTATCTCAACGTCGGCACGTACCGCATGATGCTACAAGGCAAACGGGAAGCGGGTCTCTATCTATCACCGGGCAAAGATGCGCGTCTCCACATCACCCGTTCATGGCAGCAAGGTAAAGCCGTGGAAGTCGCCGCGGCATGGGGCATCGATCCGCTGTTCATGGTCGTGGGCTCGCAGACCTTTCCAAAAAATGTCTCCGAGTACGAGTTCCTTGGCGGCATTAAAGGCGAGCCTATCCCAGTGGTTCGAGGCAAAACCACGAGTCTGCTGCTGCCGGCCAACGCCGAATTTATGATTGAGGGCATTATCAAGCCCAACTCGGTCAAGAGTGAAGGACCCTTCGGTGAGTTCCCGGGCTATTACGGCAGACCCGAAGCGGGTTGTCCCTTGGTCGAAATCACGTCAGTGCATTATCGCAGCAATCCGATCCTTACCAACGCCTTGATGGCGGATTACCCCTCGAACGAGCAAAGCGGTTTCTTCTCGATCATTCGCTCGGCGCGCATTTGGGATGACCTCGATAAGCTCGGTGTCCCAGGTATCAAAGGCGTGTACGCTCACCCGGCCGGAGCAGGCGGCTTTGGCATGACTGTCATTGCTCTTGAGCAACGCTACGCGGGGCACGCAGCTCAAGCGTTGGCGCTCGCCGCCCAGGTGCCAGGAGGCGCTTATTATACGAAGTGGATTATTGCTGTCGATGAGGATGTCGATCCCACCGACATGGACCAAGTCATCTGGGCTATGAGCAGCCGTTGCAATCCGATCGATGATATCGATGTACTGCGCAATACTTGGAGCACCTGGCTCGACCCGACCCAGAATCCGCCGGAGAAACGACCGTATGGCTCCAAAGCGTTGATTAACGCCTGCAAGGAGCATCGCCATCTACCGGTCTTTTCGAAACGAACCGTGCTGCGTCGCGAGATCTATGACAAAGTTGCCGGCGAATGGAAGAAACTCGGTTTGCCGGGTCAAGTGCCGACGGTGCGCGCTTTCGAGGAAGAAAAGAAGGTTGTCTATCACGAGGTCGGTGGGTTCGAGCCCGGCAAACAGCCCGGCGAAGAAAAGAAATAACTCGTACTGGTCACGGTGGCGATCAAGGGATTGGTGGTCGCCACCGTGAATCGTTTCGCGCCATATTCAAATCCCAGCTGAGATCCCCCACCAAAGTTACCAGAACTAAAGCGCCACCCGTCCGCCGCCCCCATTTGGCAGCGACGGTCGACAAACTCCGCCGTAAATCATCAGGCGTAAGATTTTTTCCTCAGCGATTCTAAATGTCGCTGACGCGCCATTTAGTTTTCTTTCGCTTTGCAATTTCGTAAGTTAGGGGGGGCAGCGGGGTGGTGTGGTCAATTCACCGATCACGAACGCAAAACCCCAACGGATGCGTTTGCAGTCCGCTGGAGTTTTATTGATTTTTCAATTTAACCGCCGCGTATCGCTATTTTCACGGCGCTTTAGGCAGTTGATCAGCTAATAGCGTCCTCGCCTCTTTCATTGGTGCGAATGCGAATGACTTCCTCGACGGTTGACACGAAAATTTTGCCGTCACCGATCTTTCCCGTTTGCGCCGACTCCAGTATCGCGTCGACGATAGTTGAAGTTAGATCGTCGGCGGCGAGAATCTCCAATTTCACTTTCGGTAGGAAATCGACGGTATATTCGGCGCCGCGGTAGAGCTCCGTGTGGCCTTTCTGGCGCCCGAAGCCTTTGACTTCAGTGATCGTCATTCCAGTAATACCAGCAGCAGTTAACCTCTGTTTTACTTCATCCAGCTTGAACGGCTTGATAATCGCTTCAATCTTTTTCATATCGTTCCCTTTCGTAGAACTCTGG
>JBLMXG010000425.1:0-20497 GCA_050257635.1 Chloroflexota bacterium | reverse complement strand
CAGCATCACGGCGGGCTTTTTCATGCTTGGCATGACGCGCGTAATGATTCGCCTCGGAGGGATTTGGGCTGGCAAAGCCGATCAGTGAAAAGAGCCCTACGGCGGACAACATAAGAACTATTTTATTCTTGTTCATGGGAACCTCCTCGCACGCTTAGACGGACGTGTTAAACAAACGTTACACGCGCCAATCTATTGTCTCGCGCGAACCGGTTCCCGGCTGAAACTAATTGAGTTAAACAGCAGCAGAGACCTTGGCTTGCAGGCCGCGCCAAACCTTGGGCGGCGTCAGCGGCAGGTCTTGAATGCGCACGCCGACAGCGCGCGAAACCGCGTTGGCGACGGCCGATGCGACCGGCAAAAGCCCGCCTTCACCGATCCCCTTGGAACCGAAGGGACCGGGGCCGTTGCCGTTTTCTATGAGGATCGTATGAAGCCCTTCGGGCAAGTCATCGAACCGCGGCACCCGGTAATCGACCAGGTTGCCGTTTAAGAGCTGTCCGTCTTCGTAAACCATCTCTTCCATGAGCGTGTGGCCGATGCCGAACAACACTGCGCCCTCGTCTTGGCCTATGCACTGCTCGGGATTGATCGCCTTGCCGGCGTCGCAGGCTGAAACGTAATTGAGCAGCCGGATCTCGCCCGTTTCCGGGTCCACCTCGACTTCGACCCCGCCCCATCCCACTTCCCAAAAGGTGGTGGTCGAGCCTAAGACCGCCCTGGCATTTCTTTTATCTTTGTAGAGTCCTTTACCGATAATTTCTCCGGCCTTGCTGCCAAAGAAATCAACAATTACTTTACTATAGGAAACAGCCGGCCGCTCGCCGACAACGATCTGGCCATCGTGCAATTTGAGGTTGGCGGCTTTCTGTTTCAGAACTTTTGCGGCGCATTGCAGCAGTTGTTTTTTGGCGTCCTGCGCCGCGCGCAAGACCGCTGTTCCCATCACGACCATCGAGCTGCTGGCGCTGGTGGAGATGTCGTAAGGCGTCACATCGGTATCAAGCTGGGCGACGCTGATCTGTTCCAGCGGCATGGAAAGCTCTTCGGCAACGACCTGGCTCAGCGCCGTACGCGGCCCTTGGCCCACTTCGACGGTTCCGGTGAGCAAAACTACGCTCCCATCCGACGACATTTTGATCGTGGCGCCGGCAACTTTGTAGGTGCCGCCGGCGTCTTTGATGCAGCAACTGATGCCTTTAGCGCGATTGGGCTTGGCGCTTGTTTCTTTCCAATGGATGGCATCGGCTACTTTTAAAAGCCCTTCCGCAAGATCGCAGTCCACCGGCGTGTCGCCGGTCGTATAAACATCGCCCTTCTTAAGCAAGTTCTTTAGGCGGAACTCCAATGGATCGAGCCCGAGCCGCTCGGCGATCATGTCCATCTGCGATTCGTACGCCCAAGTCACTTGCAGCGCGCCGAAGCCGCGGAACGCTCCCGCCGGCACAGTGTTGGTATAAACGCCGTAGGCTTCGACGTTGGCGTAAGGAATTTTATAGGGGCCGAGTGATCGATAGGCCGCCTTCTGTGTGACCCGCGGACCGGCATCGGCGTAGGCCCCGGTATCCATGTAAACTTGACAATCGCGCGCAATCAGCTTGCCGTCTTTTGTCACCCCGGTTTTTACCGTCACCCGCGCCGGGTGCCGCGTTACCGTCTTGAAGCTCTCGTTCACCGACAGCTGGAGTTTCACCGGCCGGCGCGTCATCCAGGTCAGCGCCGCCGAAATCGGCTCCGCCTTCACGTAGAGCTTGCCGCCGTAACCCCCGCCCACATAAGGAACGATCACTCGAATATGGCTCAGCGGCAGACGGAAAATCCCGGAGAGATGATCGCGCAGCGTGAAAGGATCTTGGCAGGACGCCCACACCGTCAGCCTTTCTCCGTCGTAGTAGGCGATGTTGTTATGCGCTTCCAGAGAATAGTGCTGCACCTTTTGAAAACGAAACGTGTCTTCAAAAATATGATCGGCCTTGGCGAATCCCTCATGGACATCCTTGCGGCCAAAAGTCAGGTAGTAGCAAATGTTCGTGCCGTTAAATCGTTCCGGAGCGCCATAGACTGAGCCCCGCAGTTCCGCTCGCGCCACCCCCGCGTCGTGCACCAGCGGCGCGCCTGGCGCCGTCGCTTCTTCGATATTTGTGACTTTCGGTAGCTCTTCGTATTCGACATCGATCACGTCCAGCGCCCGCTCCGCGGTGGCCGGATCATCCGCCAGCACTGCGGCCACCGGATCGCCGACATAGCGAACTTTGTCGACGGCGACAATGGATTGATCTTTATAGGTCGCGCCGTATTTGTAGTTGAATCCTTGGATATCATCGCGCGTCAGCGTGGCGATGACGCCGGGCAATTCCTTCGCTTTGGATGCATCCACTTTGACGAGTTTGGCATGGGCCACCGGGCTGCGCAAAATCCGCGCGTGGGCCATCCCCGGCAGCTGTAGATCGCTGGCGTACACTGCTTTTCCGGTGACCTTCTCGATGCCGTCGACGCGATGCGGGCTGGTTCCCGCGATCGCATAGCTTTGCTTGGTTCTCATAAAAAACGCCGCGACGGTGTCATCGTCGCGACACGCGGCCGCGTTACTTGCGGATTTTCGGGCTGTCTTTTTCCGGAAAATAGAGATTGCAAAACGGACAATGGAAGTTCATCCCCGAACCGAGCATGTGGGGATTCACGACAAATATTTTCTTACAGCTTGGACATGTGACTTCGACCGCCTGACCCATGGTTCCTCCTCGATAGATACTTGATCTTGATTTCAGTTCCGCAACCGCTTACGCCCAATAGGTCGTTCGGTCCATCGGAATATGTTGCAGCACTTCACCCGGAACGTAATCTTCCAGCTTGATGCGGGCCATCGCTTCATCGGGACATTTCGATACCGGCGAGAACGGCCGGTCCGTAGGCTTTGTCGCATCGACAATCATGCCGGATGTCTTGATCTCGTCGCGCAGCGAAGGATCCAAAAAATTCCCGCGGAACAGCGGCTTTAAGATGTTGACCTGAAGATGCGGCTGAACCCTCGTCGCGATCGCCCAGAGAATATCGGTCGGATTGAAAACATCGATATCTTCGTCGAACACGAAGACATTCTTGGTGTGGTCGAAGGTTAACGCGGCGGCAGCAGCGCGTGCCGGATCGCCTTCGGACAGTTTCTTCATCGAGATAAAAACATTGTAGTGGGCGTGGCGGCCCTGCTTGCACACCGCGGTGACACCCGGCACGGCCTCCCGGCAGCGCCGCAGATAGGCGCCTTCGCGCGGCAAGTCCATCCACGGTTTGTCGCCCTCCGGCGTGATCACCGACTGATACATGGCTCCGTTGCGGTAGTTGATCGCGCGCACCTCATATTCGACGCAGGTTGTGTAACGTTGCGGTCCGAGATAACCGGGCGCTTCACCGAACGGGCCTTCAACGACGCGGCCGCCTGGTTTAAGCACGCCTTCGATGACCACCTCCGCATCCGCGGGAATCAGCAAATCATCGCCGAAGGTTTCTGAAGCCACCAAACGTAGCGGTTCGCCCATATAGCCACCGATCACATCATACTCGCTCACTTCAAACGGGCCGCTATAGCAGGCGCCCATGTGATACGCAGGGTGATGCCCGAGCACCGTGGCTACCGGCATCTCCTTATTGTTTTCTTCATAGTCTTTGAAAATTTTCCACAGGTGGCGCGGCGAGGCGTAGAGCGCGGTGGTATTCTTCGACTTCACTTCCATGCGGTGGTACGAGCAGTTGTAAATGCCGCTTTTTCGATCTTTGGTGACCGTCGACAGAACAATGTACGGCCCGCCGTCCATCTCGTGATGACGCATGATCGGAATCTGATAGAGGTCCACATCCTTACCGGTCATGGTGTTTTCTTTGATTGGCGCCTCTTTTTTGCTGATGATCGTCGGCGGGACGCGGTGCTCTTCCAGTTCCAAGCATTTTTCCGCCATCTGCGGCCGAGTGGAATTACGCGGCATGCCCAAGGCGATTTGGGTCTTACCTTGCGAAATCTCGCAGTTCATCGTCAGTTTGATCGGCCCCACCTTGCCGTTCAGGTTCAACGGCTTGTCGAAGATGATGATCGGAAACTTCTTCTGCGTGCCGAGATGTTTGATGATCGCGGTGACATCGTAATTCGCTGGATTGACTTCTTTGGTGATATGGATCACCTCGCCCGGCAGCTGACGCTCGCAGTCGGCGATGAATGTTCTCAAATCCTTAGCCATAAAGGCCTCCTAAAAAAATGTATGAAAAATTTTATGCAAAAAGATTTATCCAATGCTTCCCATATTGTCAAATCAGTCGGACAAAAACCGCCCGCTGGCATCCTTAACAGCGTCAAAAGCGAGTTGAAAAACTCGGCACGACAAGCACGGTGCCGCTTCGGGTCCGCTCCCGTTCGCACGCTGCGCAAATCGCTTCCTCGCGCGCACGGCCAAGGCCGCGAACGACAGCCACGACAGAGGGAATTGGCCTTAGCAACGAATCAAAGTGCTGGCGAGAAAATTCCGCAAGTCGAGCTCACTCAGGCCCGACGCCGTCAATCACTCGAAAATGACCGTTCTATTGCCGTGCAAAAATACCCGTTCTTCGAGCACCAGCTTCACGGCCTTCGCAAGGATGATCTTTTCCACGTCTCTGCCCGCCTGCACCATCGCCGCCGCGGTGTGGGTATGATTCACCGGGATCACCCCTTGCGCGATGATCGGCCCGGTGTCGAGGTCGTCGGTAACGATATGAGCCGTGGCGCCGATGATCTTGACGCCGCGCTCGTAGGCCTGGTGGTAGGGTTTGGCGCCGATAAACGCGGGCAAAAACGAGTGATGGATGTTGATCATCCGCTTCGGATACCGCGCCACGAACTTGGGCGAGAGGATCCGCATGTATTTCGCCAGGACAATATATTCCGGACCGTAATCCTTGAGCACGTCGGCCACCCGATCCTCATGCGCCGTGCGCTCGAGATTTTGATGGCCGACATGGTGAAAGGGAATGCCGAATTGCTCGACCAGCGCCTTGAGTTTCTCATGATTGCTGACCACGGCGCGGATTTGCGCCGGCAGCTCGCCGGAATAATGGCGGATCAACAGATCGCCCAGACAATGCGCTTCAGTCGTCGCCATGATGATAATCGGTTGGCGCTCCACCTCGGTCAATTTGACCACCGCATTCTTTGGCAGGATCTGCTCCAGATACGACACGACGCGATCCGGTTCGGTGGGTCCTTCGAACGCGGTGCGCATGAAGAAATGCTTGGCCTCCGGGTCGACAAACTCTTGATTGCTAAGAATATTGTAGCCGGCATTGAAGAGTACGCCGGTGATCTTGTGAACTAAGCCCGCTTCGTCGGGGCAATCGATGCGAAGAACATGGGGCGGCACGATTGGATCTCCATTCATTCCAAACTTCGGGATAGTATCGCATGATCGCGACAGGAGATAAACCGAGCCGGCCGGCTCGGGCGGGAGTCCAATTAGATACCGCTCTCGAAACAAGAGCTAAAATGCAGGAAGGTCTCGCGCTGCATCCAGCGCGAGCGAGCGGCGCATCGCCGTCAGTCAGGCCGCCGCGACGCGCCGTTTCCGTTCAAGCCGAACATTTTCATGGCATTGCCGCCCAGAACTTTTTCCTTGTCGGCATCGGTGAGATTTTTCATCCGCTGGATGACCTCGACCGTTTTCGGCCAAGTCGCCACCGCGTCGCCATGATCGAAATCACTGCCGATAATAATCTGATGATCGGGCCAGCCATTGACCGTGTCGGCGAGGTAAGACTCCCAGGATACGCAGGCGATATAAAACTGAGCGAAATACTGGCTGGGTTGTTTTTTTATGCCTTTTTTCCCCTCGAAAAACTGCTGCACCGCCACCGATACCGTTGCCTCACTGGGCATATGCGCATCGAGGGTGTGCATGAGCCACGGCACCCAGCCGATGCCCCCTTCGAAAAAACCGAACTTCAACGTCGGAAAGCGATCGAGCACGCCGCCGAAGATCAGCCGCGCGGCGCTGACCATGTAGGTCAGCGGAAAGCCAAGCGCCGTGGGAAAATGCTGGTAGCCCTGAAAGCGCTCGGCGCCGACCAGCCAGGGATGGCTGTGCTGCAATTCAAATACCCGCGCCGCGGGATGAAGCAAAATCGGGATGTTCAGATCGGCAATCTCCTCGTACAAAGGAAACAAAATTTCGTTGTCCAAATCGCCGTCGCCCCAACCGCCGTTGAACTTGACCGCCTTGAGGCCGAGATCCTTGACCGCCCGGCGCAGCTCTTTGATCGATTCCTGAATGTCCGGCAGATAGATCCAGGCGCAGCCGATAAAGCGATCATCGCCTTGAATGTCCTCCGCCACCGTGTCGTTGTAAGCGCGCGCGAGCTGGCGGCCCAACTCGGCATCGCATTCGTAGATCAGCGGCCGATTGTCGGGAATCAAAACCTGCCGGTCGAAGCCGTCTTTCTTCATGAACTCGGCGCGCAGAGACAAATTCCAACGACCTTCTTTAAATGAATGGACCTTTTTACCGTCACGATAATAGGTGGCCACTTTACCGGGTACGGCCTCACCGTAGCGCAAATAATCCCCGGTATCGGGCGCAATCTCGATATGCCCTTTCCCCGGATGCTTGACTTTGTCGATGAAACGAAGCGGCCAATAATGAGTGTCTCCGTCGATATACACTTCAGTCCTCCAAGGCGTTTCCAGATTCCAATTGCAGGTTCCTGATTCTCAGACAGAAGCTCAAAAAACGAATCGGAACTTCTTACTTCCCGCTGTATTTCGCGTACATTTCGTCGATAAAACCGCTCTTATCGAGTTTCTTTAAAATTTCGTCGTCTATCACATCCTCTGGCTTGATCTTCGCCACCTTGGGATTTCGCGTCTGCATCAGGCGGACGATATTCATGACGCCTTTGGACGATGGATACGGCTTGCGATCAAAGCCGATGAGCATGTCCTTATAACCTTCTTCCGCCGACTGCGCATCGACTTTGAGGTATTTTCGGACGATCCTTAATGTTTCCGGTTTCTCGGCAGGTGAGAGAGAAAATGCAAGACCTTCGATGAGCGCCTTCATGACGCTTTCGACGATTTCCGGATCCTTCTTAATGTAGGACTCGCGTGCGACAATACCGGTGCTTATGATGGGCAAGTCGGCATTAGCCAGACTTGCGAGAATCGGCAGTCCCATCGCGTGCAACCGGCGGCTCTGAACGCCGTCCAAGACGGTCGCGTCAATCGTGCCGGTTGCGACGGCTTGCGCCAACACCGTCTGATCCCCCGCCACAATGATTTTGATGTTATCCTTTTCAGGATTCAAGCCGAGATGTTCTAATCCGAGAATCGCGCCCATCCACACCGTACCACCGATGCTTTGAACGCCAAAAACCTTGCCTCGCAAATCTGCCGGCTTCTTGATATCGGCTTTCACGACAAGGTCATAGGTCACCCGATTCGTGAGAGCCGCGAGAAGTTTTAGATCCGAGCCACCGGCTGCAGCGCCGATCACGGCCGTGCCGCCGGTGTAACCCATATCGATTTCCCCGGACGTCATTGCGGCGACGAGGGTTGGCGCGCCGCGAACGAACAGGGTTTCAGCATCGACACCGTATTTGATGAAAAATCCCTTATCATGCGCGACCCACAAGGGCGCGACTCGCGCGTTCATCGCGGCAAAAGCAACAACAATCTTGCGCATTGCCGGAGCAGCTTGGACCCGGTTCACGGGCGTCATCGCCAATAATGAAATCACCAAAATCCAGAGATGCTTAACCATCTACCCCTCCTCCTTTGCGGCATGCAGCCGCGCGGTCAGGCTTGACCTCGGCAGATTTTTCGGTTCAAAGCCCGAGCCCCAATAAATTGATCGCGTTCTCGCCCAGCACTTTTCGCTTGTTCTCCTGGGAGATTTTGTTGCTCTTGGCCACCGGGCCGGTGACCTGGCCGGGCTGGGAGGAATCCCAGTGGGGCGAATCGGTGGCGAGCACGAGCCGGTCGCCGCCGAGATATTCCACCGCCCATTCAAAAAGGCCGTCCTCGAACGGTTCGCAGCCGACATAAACGCTCTGGTTGAAAATGTCCGACGGCTTGCGCTTCTGCCAAGGAACCAGGTGCGGCAATTTTTCCCAGTGCTCGTCCATGCGCGACAGCCACCAGGGCATCTGCGAGGCGCCGGTTTCGAGGCAGATGATCTTGAGATCGGGGTGCTTCTCCATTACCCCGCCGCACAAGTAAACCATCAGGCAGATCATGCTCTCGATAGTGCGGCCGACCATATGCGAAAAGAAAAAATTGTCGGCGAAGCGCTCATGACCCATCGAGCCGGTTTTGGTGTCGTGAAAAATGATCGGCGTCTTGGTTTTTTCCAGCTCGTCGAAAATCGGATCGAAGTGCGGGTCCCACCACTCTTTGCCGGGAATCGGCGTCGCCTTGACGTTGAGCGCCTTGCTGCCGAGCTCGCGCGACCGATGCAATTCCTTGATCGCTTCCCTGGGATCCTGCAGCGGAATGACCCCGGCCCACATGAGGCGGCCCGGCTGCTGCGACGCATACCAATTCATATAGTTGTTTTGCGCGCGGGCGTAAGCCGCCGCCAACTCCGGGTCGTCGGCGAACCAGAGGATGTCGAGCGCCGGTGAATTGGGCGACAACACCGCCACGTCGATGCCGTCCAGGTCCATGTTGCGCACCCGTCCCTGCGGTGTGAGATCGGCCTCGGTGACCCACTCTTTCTTCTCGGCCTTTTGCCGGCCGAGCTCGGAACCGACCATAATCTGGCTGCCGACCAGCGTCTTGCGCCGCTCATTGTCTTTGGTCGGCAGCTTCTTGGGCAGGTAGGGGCGCCATTTGTCCTCGACCGTCTGGCCCCAGCTTTCCAGATCGCCCACCAGGTGGCTATCGAGATCGATCACTTTCATGCCGTCAATCGCCATAAAGTCCTCCTTCTTTTACTTCGACGCGTTCTTGCCGTTCAACGCTCGTTCGAGAAACCCGCTTTTCTCCAATTCGCGCAAAATGCTTTCGTCGACCAGACGATTCAGATTGACATCCCCGATCTTGGGATTTCTGAGTTTCATGAAGCGCTGAATATTTTTCAAACCGTCGAGCACCACGAACGCTTTTCGGTCGGTGCGGCGCACGTAGTCGTCGTAGCCGTCGTTGGCGGCCGCTGGATCGGTGATGCCGAGCTTCTTGGTCACGATCTCGATGACCGCCGCTTTATTGGCCGGGTTCAGAACATAGCCGTGGCCTTCGATCATCGCGCGCAAAGCGGAGCGCGCCACCGCGGGATGGCTGGCAAGATAATCCGCCTTGACCACGACGCTGGTGCCCACCAGCGGAATCTTTTCGAGCTCGCCGAGAAAATTAAAGCTGGCGCGCTTGAGCCTTTGGCTGAAGACGCCCGCCAGCGACGCGCCCTGAATTGTGCCGGATTCCAGCGCCTGGCTGATTACGCGCTGATCGCCGAAGGCGGCGAGCGAAATTTTATCGCGCTCGGGATTGAGACCGATCTGTTCCAGTCCCAGCATCGCCGACATCCAACCGGTGCCGCCGATGCTTGTGACGCCGATGCGTTTGCCCTTGAGGTCCGCTGCCGACTTGATTTCCGGCCGAACCACGAGATCGGTTTGAATATGATTGGAGAAAGCAGCGATGATTTTAACATCGAGTCCGCCCACGGCGGCGCCCAGCGTGGCGGTGCCGCCGGTGTAGCCGAGCTGGACGTCGCTGCTATTCAGCGATGCGATCAATGTCGGCGAGCCGGGAATGAAGACGGTTTGCACGTCGAGCCCATTCTTGGCGAAGAAACCCTTCTCTTGCGCTACCCAAAGCGTGGTCGCCACCGAGCTCATCGAAGCATAACCAACGACAATTTTAGGTCTCGCCTGAGCGTGAACCTGAGCGGGAATGATCGCTAACAGCAAGACCGAAAGTGACCGAAAGGCGCGGCGGATTCTCAAGCGCGGACTCCTGATCATGAAGATGAAAACCTGCTCCCCGGATAACAGAAGCGGGCGTTGGCGTCAATCCGCGCAATTGCGGTTGAAGGCCGAGCAAGGATTTATTTCGTTAATCGACCGTCACAAGCCCAGCTCTTTTTGCGCTTGGCGAACATAACTCTGGTCGACGTAATCCTCCGGCTTCGGCAACGGCTCTTTGAGCACGCCGTCACGGAACTGAACGTCGATATTGACCTTCAGACCATCCAGTGTGACCGAACCGTCAGCGGGAAAAACTTTGTTTTTGGTGAAATAGTCGATGCCTTGCCTGGCGTAGGGCGGCTTCACGCCCATCACGTTGGTGAAAAACTCCGCCGCTTGGCCGGGCTGCTCGTGAATCCAACGGAGCGCGCGGATATGCGCCTTGAGAAACCTCACCACGGTGGCGCGGTTTTTCTCGGCCCAAGAAGGATTCACGGTGACGCCGTTGAATTGATATTTCGAAATCACTTCCATTGTGTCGCCGAGGCGGTGAAAGCCTTGGTCGACGGCGATGTCCGAATAAGGAATGCCGAGGACGCCTGCGGCAATCGCGCCGGTCTCCAGAGCCGTGAGCCGCGCCGCGGTGCCGCCCGAAAGAATAGTCATGACAAAATCCTTTGGATAGTGCAGTCCCTTCGATTTGAGATATTCGAGCAGTATCGACGTCGCTCCGCCGCGCAGGCTCGACACCCCCAGCCGCGCCCCTTTGAGGTCGTTGATGGTCTTGTAAGCCTTGCCGCCTATAAGCACGTAGGGCGCGGCGTTATCGACGCCGGCGATGACCTTGAGGTTGGCGCCCTTCTCGTTGACCAGGATTACGCCGTCGGAGTTCAGCGTGGCAAAGTGAATCTCGCCGGCGATCAGCGCCTGGAGCTGCACATCGCTGCGGCCGATTAAAACAAGCTCAACATTCAAACCCTCGGCCGCGTACAAGCCTCTTTTCTCCGCGACGTAGAACGGCAAATAAAAGAGCGTCTTCGACGTCATGCCGACTTTGAGCGATTGACCCGGCGCTGCGCAAGGGAAAACCAAGACCGCGCCGAACCACAACCAAACAAAAGTAAGCATGGCCTTCATGGGGTGCACTCCCTTTGTTGTTGTTTTAAAACAACCTGCGCGACGAGCGCGCCATGTCCAAGTTATCTATTACAAGCCGTATCCAACTAACAAGCAGAATTTTTCCTTGCGCGGCGGGTAACGAACGGGAGGTTAAAAAATGCGCCGGTCGAAGGGCTCAACGCCTCCGGCCGGTGCACACGGCTTGGCTCTAGTTGTATCGTTTAGCGGTTGCTCAAACGCACTTTGGAGCGCTTCGACGATATCAATCCGCGTCTTGCGCCCTGACCGCGGTTACTTTCCGCCCAACATGTTGATGAACGAGCGGTCGACCATATCGTCCAGAGTCAATTTCTTCTTGATTCGGCCGGTGCGAAACTCCTCGTTGATCACCACGGGGATGGCTTTTTCGGCGATCTGGCCGTTGAGCGGAAACGAATCGCGGTATTCATCGTAGCCCGCCGGCGCGTAGGCGGGGTCCATCTTGACGTATTTCATCATGATCTTGACCGCCTCGTCCTTATTCTCGCGCGTATATTTCACCCCTTTCTGATAGGCGCGCAAAAACTTCACCACCTGATCTTTTTCCTTGGCGAGGTAAGACTGGCGCGCGGCAAAGGTTTCGTACGGCCACTCGGGAAAAACCTCTTTAAGGTCGAGGAGCTTGTTGTAGCCTTGCTTCTTGGCGATCTCGGTGACCGGGAACCAGACGATCGACGCGTCCACACCCTTGGCCGTCAGCGCGGCGAAGCGCGCCGGCGTGCTGCCGATCTGTAGAATCGTCACATCTTTTTCACTCAGGTTGAAATGACGCAAAGTCGCCCGGGTGAGAAAATCGGTCAGAGAACCGAAGCGGCTGATAGCGAAGCGCTTGCCTTTCGCTTGCTTCATCGACTTGAAATCCGGTTGAGAGTAGAGCTGGAACGGCATCAAGTTGCAGACGCCCCAGAAGTTCGTCACATCGACGCCGGCGGCGCGCCCGCCGATGGTTTCCACAAAGGCGCTGCCCATGATCTGCACGTCGCCGCCGATCAGAGCCTGCAGATTCGTAGCACCGGCATTGAACAAAACCAAAAGAACGTCGAGTCCTTCGTCTTTAAAAAAACCCTTCGCCTCGGTTACGTAGACCGGCAAGAAAGCCACGTTGACCGAGGACAGACCAACGATGATCTTCGCCGAACTTTGGGGCGGAGCGACGCCGACCAAGCAGAGCATCAGAGCGAGGGAAATCAAAGTTCGTTTCATTACTATCCTCCCTTTCTATTCTATTAGGGCCTAGAGTTTTTGAATCACCTTTTCGCCGAACAGCCGCATTGAAGCGAGAATTTCCTCTTGAGGCAAGCCCGGCGTCCAGTCGAATCGCGGCAGCACATAAGAAATTCCCAGCCGCTCCTCGTATTCCCGGATTTGCTCGATGCACTCCACCGGCGATCCGAGGATGAAACGGCCTTGGGCCAGCTTCTCGAATGTCCAACTCAATTCGGTGGGATCGTTCATCGCCTCGTTCTGTTTCCATTTCACGTAAATCCCGCGGTAGAGCCGCTCCAGACAAGGACGCGCCTTATCGACAGCCTCTCTCTGGTTATTCGCCACGAAGGTTTCGCGAATGATCGGCATCTGCGGTGCGCCACTCTTGCCGGCCGCTCTCCAGGATGCGCGGCATAGCTCGACCTGTTTTTGCAATTCGTCTATGGCCGAGTGCGGTCCGATCATCCAGCCGTCGCCGAGTCGCGCGGCGCGCTCCACTGCCGCGTCCGTGTTGGCCGCAAGCCAAATCGGCGGGCGCGGTTTCTGCACGGGCTTGGGGTCGATACTGACATCGGTAAGCGTAAAGGCCTCGCCACTGAAACTGAAGTGGTCTTCGCTCCAGAGCCGCTTGATGATCTCTACGCCCTCGACGAAGCGCTGAAAGCGCTGGCGTTTGGTGAGGTTGAACGCTTCGAGCTCCTCTTCGCGGTAGCCCAAGCCGAATGCGGCGAAAGATTTGCCGCCGTTCAGCACATCGAGGCTTGCAAGCTCGCTGGCCACAGTCACCGGATGGCGCAGGCCGAGGAGCATCACGGCGGTGCCCACGGCGCAGTGCTTCGCTTCCGCGCACAAGCGCGCCAGGGCCGGAACCTGATTGAGCCGCTGCAAGCCGGGAATATTGTAATGGTCTCCCATGGAGAACGCGTCGAAGCCGACTGCGTCGGCGACGCGCACCTGTTCGATGAGCGTCGGCATCAGCGATTCAGCCGGTTTGTCGACGGCTACCTGGGGATTGAGCTGGACGCAAAACTTCATGTTGCTGGCTTCCGCTACCGATGCAGCTCGCTGTTCATGCCGTCACGTTCTCTCAACACCGCAAAGTTCCATTGCCGTTATTGCATAGACTTTGGTCGCCTGCACCAGATCGGCTATCTTCATGGCGCGGTTGCCGGCGCCGCTAAGCGCTTCCCGCTGGCGCGGTGGCCCATAGCAGATGGATGGGATACCGACCTCGTTGAAGACGTTTAGATCGCGCCACATACTGGTTTCAGCCGACGGCGGCGCCGGCGGTTCCGTGCCGAAGATGTATCGATGGGCCGCCGTGACGGCAGCGACCAACGGTTCCGCATGCTGCGCGATAAATCCTCTGGAATATTGAAACAACGAAACCTCGGAGTCGAGGTTCAATCTTTTTATACGAGCGGCGATTTCCCGCTTGATCGCGTTCGGGTTCTTACGCGGCACGATGCGTACATCGACAAAAATATCGCAAAAGGGATTCGGCCGGCTGATCTTCGCGCCGCCATGAACCTCAACGATTTGCGCTTTGGGCACGATCTTACCGCCGGGAAATTCCATCGTTTCGCGCTTTTCATAATCGACAGCCCACTCTTCGATAGCCATGATCGCATGGGCCGCTTTGACGAACGCGTTGGGATTTTCCTGGATCGACTTGCCGCGTTCCAACCGTGGCGTGTAAATCTCCCGGCCTTTGATCCGAACCTTGATCCACGCCGCGCCGCACTCCGCCTGCACGATGCCGAAGCCCGACGTTTCGCCGACCAGCGCGTAGTCTGCCACCACGCCGCGATCCACGACCCATTTGGTGCCAAAGCCTTCGCCGGGAAAATTAATTCCTTGCTGAGGACCAACCGAAGGATCGCCGGTCTCAAAAGCCACAGCGGTGAGGGTCAGGTCTCCTTTGAGCGTGATGCCGCATTGCTTGATGGCGCGCATAGCGAGCAAAAAAGCGCAGAGCTGCGCTTTATCGTTAATCATACCCTTGCCGAACAGCATCTCGCCGTCGACCCAGGCGGTTTCGAGCTTCTTCTCGTCCTCGGTCGCGTCCGGACCCGGTTCCGGACCCGTATCCATGTGCGCGTTCCAGATCAAACTCTTGCCGTCGCCGGCGCCAGGAAGCGTGGCCACGGCGTTGACGCTTTCGTCGGTGATAAATTGCAACTCGCCTTTGATACCGGCGTTGTTGAGCCACTGGAGAACCGCTTCACCAACGCGACGCTCTTTAGCATGATGGCTCGGGATGTTGCCGAGCTGCAGACAAAGTTCGACTAAATCGCTCTTCTGTGCGTCGATTGCTTTGGTAATTTTTTCGAAATCCGCATTTTTCTCCATCTGATTAATCTCGCTTATCATTACGGAGCGCGCGCCACACTCGTTCCGGCGTCAACGGCAGCTCGCGCACGCGCGCGCCGGTGGCGCGGTAAAGCGCATTGCCCACGGCCGGCGCGACGGAAACAATACCCGACTCGCCCATGCCCTTCGCGCCATAAGGGCCGGGACCGTCGCCGTTCTCGATCAGGTCGGATTGGAAGCATTCCGGCAAATCGGTAAACCTCGGCACGCGGTAGTCGATCAGACTGGCATTGAGCGGCTGGCCTTGCTCATAAACCAGCGACTCGAAAAGAGCAGAGCCGAGGCCCTGGATCGCGGCGCCTTCGTCCTGCCCTTCCGCCAGCTGCGGATTGATCGCCTTGCCGACGTCGGCCACCGTCACATACTTTTCCAATCGAATCGCGCCGGTTTCGAGGTCGACGTCGATCTCCGCTCCACCCATGCCGGTTTCCCAGAACAGCGGGAAGATCGAGCCTAAACCGGCGCCCGGGCGCATATAGCCGCGGCCGATCAGCTCGCCTCCGGGCATGCCGAAATAAGCGCTCACGATTTTGCCGTAACTGTGCCGCTGGTCGCCGTAACAGACTTCCCCATTGCTCAGGGTGATTGCGTTCGTGCTCGTGTTAAAAACTTCCGCAGCCGCGCCGAGCAATTGCGCACGCAGATCCTCGGCGGCCGCTTTGACAGCGCTGCCCATCACCGTCGTCGAACGGCTTGCGCCGGTAGAGCGATCAAAAGGCGTTGCCCGGGTATCTGTGCCTGCCATCGAGACGCGCTCGATGCCGATGGCCAATTCCTCGGCGACAATCTGCGCCAAAATCGTGCGCGCGCCTTGGCCGACCTCGGTGGTGCCGGCGCTCAAGAGCACGCTGCCGTCGGCGAGCAAGCGGACCAGAGCCACCGAGACCGGCATCGCTTCCGAGTCCGACACGCCGACGGCAATCCCACTGCCTTTGCCGTCGTGGCGAATCGTGTTTGTCCAAGGCAAGAATTTTACCGCCGCCTTCGTGCCGGCGCATAGATCGGCGTCGATCGGCGTCGCGCCGGGTTTCAACACTTCGCCGCGACGCAAGAGATTTTTTAAACGATATTCCAGCGGATCGATGCCGAGGCGATCGGCGATCGTATCCATGTGCGATTCGAGAGCCCAGATCGTCTGCGGCCCGCCTATGGAGCGCATCGACCCCGCCGGTGCCGTATTCGTGTAAATCGCCAACACGTCGACCTTGCAATGATCGAGCTTGTAAGGCCCAAGCATCCGGCTGATGGCGCGCTTAGCGACGCGCGGGCCGTTGTCAGCGTAAGCGCCGGTGTCCAGCAAAACTTCGGCCACGCGCGCCACGAGTGCGCCGTTCCGCTTCACGCCAGTCTTGATGCGCACCCGCGCCGAATGGCGCCGCGTGGTCAACATCGACTCGGCCACGTTCTGCATCAAGCGCACCGGCCGGCCACCGGTCTTACGCGCCATCGCCACCGCCAGCGGTTCGATTTTGAAATAGGATTTGCTGCCGTAGGCACCGCCGACGAATGGAACGATCACTTCGACTTTCGAGTGCGGCAGATGAAACATATGAGCGATCTCGGACCGCACCAAAAACGGATGGGCCGAGGAACTCCATAAGGTAATGCCATCGCGGCTCGCTCGCGCCACAGCCGTGTGCGGCTCCATCGCGTACTGGCAGATCATCGGAAATTCGAAAGTCTCCTCGATGATCTCATCGGCATGCTTAAACGCCGCGTCCGGATCGCCTTTGACAAACTGCTCACGGTGGCAAATATTGCCGCCAAAGTTTTCGCCCACGCCGGCCACGTCGTGAAACTCACCGGCATCGGCGAATTGCTCGTGCAAGCGCGGCGCCCCCTCCGCCAGCGCCGCGTCGATATCGGCGACACAAGGGAGCTCGCGGTAGCGCACGTCGATCACCGCCAGTGCCTCTTCCGCCGTCAGGCCGTCTTCGGCGGCGACCACCGCCACCGGCTCGCCCACGAACCGCACCCGGTCGATCGCTACCACCGCGCGATCGCGCAAGCAGTTGCCATAGTAAGGATCGATGTCCTCGAGATCGTCGCGGGTCAGCACGGCAATGACTCCGGGCAACGCTTCGGCCTTGCTCGCGTCGATGGATGCAATCATCCCGTGGGGCATCGGGCTGCGCAGCACCTTGCATTCGAGCAACCCCGGCATGGCGAGGTCGCCGGTGAATTTCGCCTCGCCGGTGACTTTTTCGATACCGTCGATGCGCGCAACGGAGATGCCTACCGTCATGATTAATTTTTTTCTTTCGCGAGAGACGACCGTGGAAAGCTGATGGCCGCAATTAATGAACAGCTAGTCCGCGCGCTCTTGTCCCTTCCCCCTCGACGGGGGAAGGTCAGGATAGGGGCGATGCGTCGAAGCACTATCCGTCACCCCCACTCCAGCTCTCCCCCGTCAAGGGGGAGAGTGTAAATCCGCAGTACCGCGACAGCATCTATTACGCCGAAGGAAAAAATTGCTCAAATTACCGACTGTTCCGGCAAGATCGTCTTCAACACGCGGAGATAATTCCCGCCGAGGATCGATTTTATTTCCTCGTCCTTATAGCCGTGGCGCTGCAAGCCATCGATCAGGTTCGGCAGATCTTCGATTTCCTCGAAGCCCTTGATCAGCGGGTCTTTGTGCAGCGGGTGGTGGCGGTCTTTAAGCGTGCGGGGACCGTCGTATTTGACGAAATCCATCCCCAGAGCGAGGTGCTCGATGCCGACGAGCTTGATCATGTAGTCCATATGCTTGAGCATGTCTTCGACCGCGACCTCGCCCTTGCCCACCCGCTCCGGCAGCGCCAGAATGCCAACCAGGCCGCCCTGATTGGCGATCGCCTTGATCTGATCATCGGCGAGATTGCGCGGGTTGTCGAGCATGCCGCAAGCGTTGGCGTGGCTCACGATCAGCGGCGCGGTGGCGGCGTCGAGCGCCTGGAAAAAGCCTTCGCGGTTCATGTGCGAGAGATCAACCACCATGCCGAGGCGGTTCGCTTCTTTGATCACTTCCACGCCGAAGTTGGTCAGGCCGCCGCCGGTGCGGTTTTCCCAGACGCCGTCGCCCAACTCGTTGCGAAAATTCCATACCGGCTGCAACGAGCGCAGGCCCAAGCGGTAAAAATTGCGCAGGTTATGGATGCTGCCCCGCAGCGGCATGCAGCCTTCGAAGTGGAGCAGAAACTTCACGCTGCCTGGCTCCGGTTTTTCCGGCAAATCGCCGCGGGTCTTGACCATCTGGATCATTCCCTCCGAGCGCGGCGCTTCTTCGAGAAACTGGTCGATCTGGTCGAGCGCGGTTTCGAGATAGCGCCCGGTGTTCTGCGAGTGGGAATAGGAGTCGCCGCTGATCGCGTAGACGGTCATATTGATGCCGTCGCGGATCAGGCGCGGCGCCACGGCGTCGCGGATCGGCGATTTTTCACCGATGGAAGTGCGATAGAGCTGCTCGTAAACGTCCCGATGCCCTTCGATCACCAAGCTATTCATCACCAGATCTTTTGCGTCCATACTGCAACTTTCCCTTTCTTGAAGGCGTGAAGCTCTTGGGGTACTAATACCGGCTAAACCTTTTTCAAGCAAGTTAGAAACGCACTTGTTGTCTTTAGGAAAATTTCACTCTCCGCGCTGGATCTTGGCACTGGCGCTCTGCCTTGTGATCGGCGCGTGCAAAACCTCGCCGCAAAACGGCAACGCCGGCCACTTCCGCGTCAATCTCGGCACCGAGCCACCGAGCCTGGACTGGTCCCTCGCCACCGACCATGTCTCGTTTAACGTCATCTACAACTTGATGGTCGGACTCACCGAATTCGACAGAGATTTGAAGCCCGCTCCCGTGATCGCCAAGTCCTGGGAGCTGCTCGACGGCGGCAAAAAGATCGTTTTTCATCTGCGCGACGATGTGAAGTGGACCGACGGCAAAATCGTCCGCGCGCAAGACTTTGAATATTCCTGGAAGCGGCTGCTCAATCCCAAGACCGCGTCGCAATATGCGTACATTCTCTTCGATATCGTCAACGCCCAGGAGTACGCCGAAGGGAAAATCAAGGATGCTTCGAGCGTCGGCGTTGCGGCCCAGGACGATCAAACCCTGGTGGTCACGCTGCGCCATCCGGCGTCCTATTTCCTCGCCATCACCACTTTCGAAGTCACTTTTCCGCAGCGCCAAGACGTGATCGAAAAATTCGCCAACCGCTGGACGGAGCCGGAAAACATCGTCACCGACGGCCCCTTTCGGCTGGTCTCATGGAAGCACGAGAACGAAATCGAGCTCGGCGCCAATGCCGATTTCTTTCGCGGCAAGCCGTTTCTCGACAAGGTCACTATGACCATGGTCAATGAAAAAACCACCGCGCTCGCCATGTTCGAACAGGGCCAGCTCGATTTCATCGATGAGACTCACAGCATTCCGCCCCTGGAGAAACCGCGCCTGGCGAAGATGCCGGGCTACAAGCTGGTGCCGCAATTGCGCGGCGAGTACTACGCTTTTGCCGTCGATCGCAAGCCTTTCGACAATCCTAAGGTCAGGCAAGCTTTCGCTTTGGCCATCGACCGCGAGGTTTTTCCGCAGATTCTCCAGGGCGGACGGCTGCCGGCGACTTCCTGGATACCGCCGGGCATGCTGGCGCATAATCCCAAGATTGGTTTGCGCTTCAATCCGGAGGCAGCGCGCCGGCTCCTCGCCGAGGCCGGCTATGCCGGCGGCAAAGGGTTTCCGCCCATCGTGCTCGGTTATAACACCGACGAGGAGAAGAAGCTGGTCGCCGAGGCGGTGCAAAGCATGTGGCAAAAAAACCTCGGTGTCAGGGTTACGCTGGAAAACCAGGAGTGGAAAGTCTTCTTAAACAAACTGCAAAACGATCCCTTTCCCGTGTTTCGCTCCGGTTGGGGCGCCGATTATCCCGACCCCGACAACTTTATGAAATTGTTTACTTCCAACAGCGGCAACAACAACGGCCGTTGGAAGAATCCCAATTATGATCAACTGCTCGAACGGGCAGCGCGCGAAGCCGATCCCGCCAAACGAGTACCGCACTACGATCAAGCGCAGAAGCTCCTCACCGAGTCCGACGCCGCCATCGTGCCGCTCTATTGGATCGCGGAAAGCACGCTGCTCAGTCCGAAATTTACCGGCCTGGAGTACAACTCGATGGGGCGCATGAATCTGCATCATGTGCGCCCGGCAGCACAGAAATAACCCACGGAGAATTTGCCAACCCCGGGAAAATCACATAAGAGATAAAACCAATCAACCTTGAGGAAGGCGAGGACATGGAACTCAGCGAAGATGATGTCTTGCATATTTTGAAACTGATCGACGAATCGAAATTCGATTATTTTCAGCTCGAAGTCGGCGAATTAAAAATTACCGTGAGCAAGGGCGAACCGATTCCGCTGGCCGGCTCGGCGCCTCAGCCTGCCGCCGTAATGCCCGCGCCAGCGCCGGCCGTCAAAGCTGCGGCCTCTCCAGCTCCCGCCGCCGCAGCGCCGTCGCCTGCGGCAAAACCGGCGGCGGTCCCCGACGGGATGGTGCCGATCTCGGCGCCGCTGCTCGGCACTTTTTACGTTGCGCCGGAGCCTGGCGCTCCGCCCTTCGTCAAAGTCGGCCAGCAGATCACCGAAGACACCACCGTCGGCCTGATCGAAGTGATGAAAGTTTTTAACAGCGTGCGCGCCGCCGTGAGCGGCACGATCGTCGAAGCGGTGGTGCAAAACGGCCAGTTCGTGGAATTCGGCCAGACCTTATTCATTGTCAAACCGTAAGCGCCTTGGTTCGTTGCGGTGAAGCATCGGTTGAATCTCGCGACTTAGGTCATCGTTCTATACGGGCAGGTTTGAAACCCGT
>JBLMXG010000424.1:0-23362 GCA_050257635.1 Chloroflexota bacterium | reverse complement strand
TGTCGACCAGCGGCACATTGGCGGGATAGATGTTTTGTGCCTGGGCGCGGATCTTGTCGCACCACCCGGCAAAATCCGGCGTGTCGTGTTTGCAGAAATGGGCAAACGCTTTGATGCGTTCTTTGGGAGCGTCAGGATCGAGGACGACCTGGATCAAGCGCAGGAAGCTGTCGTTCTCGACGACGAACTTAGCTTTGAACGGCGGCATGGCTACGAAGAAACTTGTTTAAGGTTCATAGTTCGATGTTCAAACTCGGAGCTGGATTTTAAACGTTGAACCTTGAATCTGGAACTTTAAACTTTTGTCACGGTTCCGGATCGACTTTTAGCGCTTTTAGGAATCGCGTCAGCATATTATAGGCGCCGATGAGCATGGTTAGCTCCACCGTCTGGCGCTCGCTGAAATGCTTGCGCAACTCGGCGAAAACAACATCGGCGACTTCGATGTCACGCGTCATTGCATCCGTGTAGGCGAGCAGCGCGCGCTGCTGGTCGGTGAAAAGATGCGACGCTTGCCAGTGCGCAATCGCCGCGACTTGTTCCGGTGTGAGTCCTTCCTTTAAAGCGTAGGCGGGCCCATGGGCTCTCTGAACGTATTCCACGTCGTTTAGAATCGCGACGCGGATCACGGCCAGCTCTCGGCTCTGGCCGTCGATCTCGGTGCCGTAACGCACCGCCTGGTTCAAGTCGAACCAAGCGTTGGCCAGCGCCGGGCTGTGCAGCATCATTCGATAGATATTGATCAACCGGCCGCCGCGAGCTCCTTTGATCTTGGCGATCGATTCGGCCAGTTCTGAATGCTCCGCTTCTTCGATGAGTGCGACGCGTGCCATATGGTTCCTATACAACCCGGGGTGGTTTAAACCGCCCGGCGTTTTTCCAGCCTGAGGGAAAAGTGCGGCCGCTGGATGAAGACGCTGTTGCGCTCGGTTTTTTTGCTGAGCTCGGCGACGAGATTAAGCAGCGGGTTGCTCTGGGTATTGTAAGTGCGCGGCGGACCGGCGGCGCGCATGCGCTCGACATCTTCCTTGCTGGAAAAGAAACGGAGCAACACTTCCTCATCGCTGACCCGGGCGCCGCCATACTTGCGGCGCAGGTCTTCCAGCGAATCGGTCGGACGCGGCCGTTCGGCGATCTCCTTGGCTCGCGGGCGGTCAAGAACCTTTGCTTTGACGTTGGCGTCCATGTATGCGGCGCCTTCCTTGCCCCAGATGCCCATGGCGTATTCGATGGTTTGATCGGTGACCTGCTTGTAGCGCTCGCCGACGATGACGTTGATCGCCGCTTGGCTGCCGACGAACTGCGACAGCGGCGTGACCATGATTGGGTAGCCGAAATCGGCGCGCACTTGCGCAGCTTCCTGCAAAGTTTGGTCGAGTTTGTTCTCCATGCCGACCAGGCGGAGCTGATGGCGCAGGTTGGATATCATGCCACCGGGAATCTGGTGCACGTATTGGGCGTAGTCATACTCGGGTGTTTTGCCGATGGGAAGATCTTCGATTTTCGCGCAAGCCGTCAGGAACTTGCTCGCTTCCCGCAGCGGCGCTTCATCGATGATAGTTTTATAGCCCAGCGCACGGGCATTCATCGCGACGGTGAAGATCGATGGATTGCCCGAGCCGTTGGCAAGCGGCGGAACCGCTGCGTTGATGTTAACCATGCCGGCTTTGATCGCTTCAAGACAACACAGCGTACCAAGCCCAGTGGTACAGTGGGTGTGCAGCTCGACGGTTTTGTTGCCGGCGGCTTTGAGTATGGCGGGGACGGCGGTTCTGGCTCGCTCCGGGGTCAGGATGCCGCCGGGATCTTTGAAGATGACCCGGTAAACGTCAAGTGCGAACGCCTCGCGAATTTTGCCGGCGTAGTACTCGTCGGTGTGGCGCGGCGAGACCGTGTAGATGAGATTGATGATTGGCTTCAGACCGGCATGTTTCGCTTGCTTGACCCGCCAGGCCCAATCGTGGGCATCGTTCCATGAGTCCGAGATGCGCACTTCTTGGACGCCGACGTTGGCCATGCAGGTGTCAAAGAGCTGGTGCAATGCGTCGGGATAGATCGCAAATCCGCTGCGCGTACCGTGGACGAGCCGCAGGGGGGTTTTTTTGAACTTCGGAATGACCAAGCGGTAGCGCTCCCAAGGGTCCTCGCGTAGTTCCTTGACACATTTTGGTATTTCTATGGGACCGCCGAGCTCGATGGCTTCGAAGCCTGCAGAGTCGAACTGTTCGCAGATTGGCGCGATCATGCCGGTTCGAATGTTGTAAGCCCAAAGACTCTGGGCGCCATCGCGGATGGTGGTGTCGACAAATTTAACTTCGGTCATCGCAGCGTTCTCATTGTTCATCGGCATTCGGTACACGGGCCCGCTTTATTTTTCGATCGGCTCACTGTTCACGCAACCAAATCTGGCTGCGGCCGAGAAGCGCAATGCCGATGAAGCCGCGCACCTCGAGCTTCTTGCCGCCGTCGATGAGCTTCATTCGGGCGCGATAAATCTTGCCGTTCTCGGGATCGAGTATCTCACCACCCTCGTACTCATCTCCCTGCTTCGTGAGTCCCCACAAGATCATCATGCCGAGCACCGGCTGGTTGTGTCGGGCGCCGGCGCATTTCTCGCATTTCGGCGCCGGATCTTCGCCTGGCTTCGGATAAATCTTCTCGACCGTGCCTTCGAACCGGCCGTTCGCTTCTTTAATCCTCACCAAGCCTTTGGGCTGGCCGGAATTGTCGTCGATGGTTTGCCACACACCGGCGGGAGACAATTCCGCCGCCCCAAGCGGCATGGCCAGGAGAAACACAATGATGGCAGAGAAGAGACCACAATTAATTTTTATACTAACCATCGAACGCTACTATTCCTTCTACCAATTACAGAAGCGATTTTCGACATAGGTGACGATGCTGACGAGGGCGATGCCGAACAGAGCAAGAAGGACGATGGCGACAAAGGCCGGCGCCATATCGAGGGCGTTGGCTTTGAGGTTGATGAAATAGCCCAACCCGCTCGATGACATGAAAAATTCCGCGACCACGACGCCGACGATAGCCCGTCCGATGCTGGTTCTCAGTCCGGCCAGAACGTACGGCACCGAAGCAGGGAGCGTGATGGTCAAAAACATTTGCAGATTGGTCGCAGAAAAGCTGCGCCCGACGCGAAGAAAATCGTCGTCCACTTCGCGGGCGCCCTGGATGGAATTGATGACCAGCGGAAACACCGCGGACCAGAAAACGATAATGATCCGCGAGGTCATGCCGATACCGGTCCACATGATGATGACGGGAAGGAAGGCGATGTAGGGAACGCCGTAAACGGCCGCGATAACCGGTTCAAAGGTCGCGTGGAGCCGAGGAAACCAGCCGATCGGCAGCCCGACAAATACACCGACGACAAGCGCGCTGAAAAGTCCGATAAAAAGACATTGGGTCGTAGTGAGCGCGTGAGCGAGGAATTCGGGCGACGGTAAGACCACCAGCGCGGTTCGCAAGACTTCCAAAGGCGAGCTGACGAAAAGTGGATCGAATATCCCCGTCGAGGAACCGAGCTGCCATAGCAGCAGGCAGCCGATGACGCCGACGGATCCCCACAAAAGCCGGAAATGTCGCTCAGTCCACGGCACCGGCGGCAGCTTGATTGTTTTCGCAGCGTCCGAGATTGAGAATTCCTGCTCGGAATTTATTGCCATGTCATTATCTCCCGAATTAAGAAGGCACGTCGATCAAATGCCAGATTTGCTTGACGTAGTCCTGCAGCGCCTGGCTTAGCTTGATTTCCGGCGAGCGCGGGCGTGGCAAATTGATGGAAATCATCGCACGCACCCGCGCCGGACGCGCGCCCAATACCACGACCCGGTCGGAGAGAAAAACCGCCTCGGCGATGTCGTGAGTCACGAAGATCATGGTTTTCTGCGTGCGCTGCCAGATCCGAGTAAGATCGTTTTGTAATTTTTCGCGGGTCTGAGCGTCCACTGAGGCGAAAGGTTCGTCGAGCAGCAGGATGTCCGGGTCCACGGCCAGCGCCCGCGCCAGGTTTGCCCGCTGCTGCATACCGCCCGAAAGCTCGGACGGATAGCGCCTCTCGAATCCACGCAATCCGACCATATCGATGAGGCTCTCCACTCTGGAATTTTGCGCACCGTCCATGCTCTGGTGCAGTTTGAGCCCGTAGGTAATGTTGCCCCAAACCGTGCGCCAGGGGAGCAGCGCGGCGCTTTGAAACACCATCGCGCGGTCGGTGCCCGGACCCAGGATCGGTTTGCCGTTGACGAGGATTTCGCCGCGGTTGATCGACAGCAGACCGTCGATCGCGTGAAGCAGCGTGGTCTTGCCGCAACCGCTTGGGCCGACGATGGAGATGAATGCGCCTTCTTCGACCTCCAGGTCGATGCCATTGCAAGCGAGCACCGGTTCTTGCTCGTTCTTGCCGCGGTAAATGATCGCGACATCGCGCGCGACGATTTTCTTGTTCATGTATCCGATCGCGCCGGCCGCGGAAAAGCGCGCGAGAGATTACAGCGTGGGTTTGACGCGCAGTGGGTTACCACGAGGGTGGCGGTCGGTCATCTATACAGTTTGTCGACATAGCCTTGGCGCACCAGCTTGTCGACAAAGCTGTTATTGATATGCGGCTTGAAGTTGAACTTACGCGTCGCTTCGACGGCCGAGAGCTCCTGGGTAGCTTTAACGACCTCGGGAGTGACTCGTGGAATCGTGTTCAGGAGCGGCATAAAAAACTCGTACGCGTAGGAATTCCATTCCTCATTGGTGACGCCGGTATACTTGGGCAGCACCGGCAAGGTTTTTTGTTTGTCGCGCTTGACCAGAGCGATCGCTTCCGTGACCGCCGCGGTGAAGCGCTCGACCGCGTTGGCATTGGTAGCCGCATAGCTTTTCGTCGTGGTCCACCCTTGATTGGAATAAATGATGTCGCGCAGGTCGCCCAGCCGTTTTTGGCCGGATGGAGTGAGCTGCTCGCCGAGCGGCGGCAAGATCAGGGTTGCGTCGGTCTTGTTCGCTTTCATGGCGCTGATGAGGTTGCCCAACCCCCCCAGGTAAACCACTTTGACGTCGGACTTCTTGATACCGTTCTTGGCGAGCCAGACACCGATCATCAAGTCGCCGAGGGAATTGGGATTGGTCGAGCTGATCGTCTTGCCGATCAGGTCTTTCACACTGTTGATGTTGGGCTGCACCCAGACTTCCAAAACCGTGTGCGGAATGCACTCGCCAAAGATCGTGAAGTCGGTAACTCCCTTAGCGATCGCATCAAAGATCACACCCGCTGGACCGGCGACAATCTCGACGCTCTTCGAGCGTAATGCCGCCACCGCTTGCGAGCTGCTATTGATCTGTTTGAGCGTCACATCGAGGCCATGCTTCTCGAAGATGCCGAGCTCTTTAGCGGCGAATATATTGATATATTGCCCGCCAGAAGCGCTGTAGCTGACGGTCATTTTGGTCGGCGGCTTTTGCGCGTCGGATTGACCGAGGCTGAACAATGGGCCGGACAGAATGGCAACAACCAAGCAAAGCGAACGGCGAATTTCCATGGATCACCTCAACGAGATATTTCCAAGGCTATTTATGCTTACCTGACATTTCTGTCAATCTTCAATTAGCGCCCCGTAAGCTGATTCCACCGCCGCCCGCATGATCGATCGCGCGGCATGGGCAAAATCAGAATGCCGCGACATTGTAAACCGATTAGCTGCGGGCTCGATAATGCGGACGCATGTCCGAGGGAATATTACGTGCGTTTATGTTTGGCGCACACAGGGATTAGCGCAACGCCGGAAAAACTTCCGTCGACAGCAGCTGCAGAGTGCGGCGCACATCGGGCATCGGCACGCCGCCGAAGTTGACCATGCAGATGACGTGAGTGACGCCGATCTTTTCGTACTCCCGAAAAATCGCGCAGGCGTCCTCTGGAGTTGTAAAGAGGGCCAGCTTGTCTTTTCTGATGGTATCGAAATCCGGCACGCGGGCGCCCGGACGCCGGTATCTTTTTAAATAATCGACGACACGCTCGAAGCAGGGCCGGCTCGATTTGACCGCTTCAGCTTCGCTCGGGTGAAGATACACATGGAGGGCAACCATAATGTCCGGTTTTTGCTTGTGGCCGGCGCGGGCATACGATTCCATAAACAAGTCGGTTTTTTGCCTGACCTCGTGCAGCGAGGTGGAACGCACAAAAGGTATGCCCATAACCGGAAAACCCATCTCTCCGGCGTGGATCAACGTCTCGTCGCTGGAGGCGGCGATCCAGGTCGGCGGCAGCGGCTTTTGCAGCGGCTTCATGTACACCGAGCCGTTTTCAACCTGATAATGCTTACCGTGGTGGGAAAACTGATCTTGCGTCCAAGCTTTTAAGATCAAGTCAAACGCCTCCCAATATTTTTCTCGCGCTTCCTCCATCGTCATTCCAAACACTTTATACTCCGCCGGGGAAAAGCCGCTGCCGATGGCGAAGTTGAGCCGCCCGCCGCAGAGATTGTCGGCAAGAGCATATTCCTCAGCCACCAGCAGGGGGTGGTGCAGCGGTAATACGCTTACCGCGGGTCCCAGGCGAATTTTTTTGGTCCGTTGGCCCAAGGCGGCGACCAGCATCGGCGGCGAGACGCAGGTGCCGTACCAGTAAAGATGATGCTCGCCGAGCCAAAAGGAATCGAATCCCAGCTCTTCGGCCCATTCGCCGATGGTCAGAACCTCCTCGTAATACTTCTGATTGGAGCGGCCGAGATCGGGATGATTATCGCCGAAAATAAATATGCCGAATTTCATACAGCTCTCGGTCATTCATGGTTTTTAAATTGTCCCGTTCTTATCTCAATCGGCGGCAATTATCCATCACGGTAAACGCTGCGGGCGGTTTACTTGCGCGCGGCAAACAGACCGTAGCGCATGGCGCCGGTCTCATAAGCCAATCGAATGCGAAAGACGCTTTTCGCAAAACGCCTATTGGTGAATCGGGGGTCGCGCAGCCGGCGACGGAGAGAGGAGTCGACCATGAATCGGCAAGTGAGCCGACGCGCGCAAACCGACCAGGTCTTCTTCACTCGCTCGGTCAAATCTAGATAGGTCAGTTCGCGAAATCCGGCACGCTCCAGCATCGAGCGGTATTCTGTAGCCGAGGCCATGCCCGGCAAGCACCCCTCGCGGCAAATCGGCTCAATCAGGTATTTGGATTCCCTTGGACCCGGACAGTCGCGAGTAAGCCACGCGACCACGACGAAGCGTCCGCCGGGCCTGAGCAAGCGATGGGCTTCGGCGAAGAATCGCGCTTTGTCCAGCATATGCTCGGAGCTTTCGACGGCAATGGCAGCGTCGAATGATTCAGAGGCCAAGCCGTTATGAATCGCATCGCAATGAAAGAACTCCACGCCGCGGCTGCCGGCCGCGGCCGCAGCGGCATACTGAAACTGGGCTCGCGAAATCGTTATTCCCGACACGCAGGCGTGATACTCTCGGTTGAGCGTGAACGCGATCGCTCCATAGCCGCATCCGAGATCGCACACATGCTCCTCGGAATGGATCCTCCCTTGCTCAGCGACAAGGCGAGTCAGATTCGCAACTGCTTCTTCGGGAGATTCCTTGCCGGTGATCCAGTAGCCATGGTGCAGGCTGGTGCCCCAAAGATTGCGATAAAGCTCGTCGAGCTCATCGTAGTGCGCAGCGACGGCGGCGAGATCCGCGACTTCAGAGCTCGGAATGATCACAGACTAAGCCCCACCTTACCCTTACGTGAGGAGTCAAGCGTGAGACGTAAGGCGTAACTACTTTCGTCCGTAGAGTTTGTTGACGAAACCCGATTTTCTCATCTCGTCGACGAAGCGAAGCTCGACCATATCCTCAGCTTTGACTTTCGCGGCGCGCGGATCGGAGAGCGCCTGAACGTCAAGGGTATTCTTCAAGCCATCGAGCGTCGGATAGGTGTCCTCGACCAGCAGCGCGGAGTTCGCCGCGTAGGCGCCTTCCAGGATATCGCGCGGCACGCCGCGGGTGTATTTTTGCATCACTTTGATCGAATCGTCCTTGTGCGTCTTGAAATAGTGGATCGACTCCGCCATCGACAGTACTACGCGCCGCACTTCGTCGGGATTCTCGCGGATTTTCTTGCGCGTGGTCACGCTGCAGTTAAACTGGAAGGGCACGTTGAGCTTGGCCATGTCGATGATCACTTTCAGGCCCAACTTTTCACCCTGAATTCTTTCACCGTCGGTGACCACGGTGAAGTCGGTCTGGCCTTGGGTGACCGCCGCGAGGCGCGCCGGCGCGCCTCCGACGGTGACCGCTTTGATGTCTTTGTACTGGACGCCGACTTTCATCAGCGCGAGCCGCATGGCGAAGTCCGCAGACGTTCCCGGGATATGCACGGCGGCGCTTCGACCCTTGAGATCTTCCGGCGACTTGATGCTCGCCTTGCCGATAATGAAATAGGGCAGGGTATTCATCTGGCTCTGGATGATTGCGATGTCGGCGCCGGCGAGCTTGGCGTTGATCACCGCGGTGCCGACCGCGCCGCTGTAGCCCAGATCGCCGGCGATCAGGCTTTGAATGCCGCGCACGCTGCCGTTGATAAAGATTGTGTCAAGGTCGAGGCCGTGCTTTTTGAAGATGCCGACGTCCTTGGCGAGCCAATAGATGACTGAAGAGCTGGTCGAATCTGAAATATAGGCGATGTAGCTCTTCGCTTCGACGGCGCGGCTGGACAGCAGCGCCGTCGCCAGCAACGCGGAAGAGACCAATAAACGAAATCTGTTATTCATAACGACGACCTCCTTGGGAGTGGTCAGCTGCGGCGCAAACCGCGCTTAGGCTTATCGCATCCGGCGAAGCTCAACAAGACGCTCGTAACAAAAATTCGTCATTTCAACTTCGGCCATTGCTTCCATGTTAACACCAGGCCGAAGGTACAGATCACCGCCGCGGTGACATACATCCAGCGGTAACCCGCCAGATCGAGGACGAAACCGTTCAACAAGGCTCCGGTGCCGTTGCTCAGCGGAAAGGAGACGGAAAAGCTCGCCATCGCGCGCCCGCGCCGTTCGGCGGGCGCCTGTTCCATGGCCAAGGCGAGGATGCGCGCGCCGCCGATGGCGGAGCCGATATACCAGAGTGATCCCGCGATGATGATTCCGGAAAGAGTAGTGGCCAACGGCATGACGAGCAAGGCGAGAGTTTCCAAACCGAAGGCGGCGACGAGCGAGCGGCCGCAGCCGATTTTGTCCGAGAGCCGGCCGAGGATCGGTCGTGCCATGGTGCTCGTGACACCGATTGCGACGTAGTACCAGCCGAATTGGCTGACGCCGAGTTGGCGGGCGTAAAGCACGACAAAGCTAGAGATACAGGGCAGGGAAAGTTGAAGCGTGAAGAGCAGCGCCGCGGCTAACAGGATATGGCGGTCGAAGATGCTGATGATCTCGCGCCACCAAGATTCACCGGACTTCGGCTCGATCAGCGGCGGGCGCGGCGGGATTTCCCGCGACAGGAAGTAAGCCGCGATGGCGCCGAGAAAAACCAAACTCATGGCAACGAAAAATACCGCGCTGAACCCGCCGTAGGGCGCCTCGATGATCCACAGCGCGACCGCCGGGAAAAAGATTGTCGCGGTGGATTGCACACCGCCGTAATAACCGGAGGCTTCGCCGCGCCGGTCCGCCGGCGCCGCGGTGGCGAGCAAAGTGTAACCGCCGGTGTTCATACCGGACCAGCCGACACCTCTGCAGCCGTTTGCGATCATAGTCGCGCCGGCATGAGGAATGAAACAAAGCAGGTTGCTCAGAGTTTGCGTGATCAAGCCCAGGATCATCACGCCGGTGACGCTCCAGCGGTCGGCCCAGTAACCGATGATCGGCCTCGATATCACGCTCATCACGCCAAACGAAGCGATCACCAATCCGACGATAAAAGGCGAGCCGCCTAGATGAGTAATGTAAAGCGGAAACGTGGGCTGGAGGACAAAGTGCTGCGCGTAACCGAGAAACTCGGCGAGACAGAGCAGCGCGAAGGCGCGGGTCCAAAGCGATGGCGGCTTGGGCTCGGTCATCGTTGAATCGTCTAGATTGCCCGCGAGCGCAATTGCGGCGCCACGATCAGCGCGAAGATCAGGCCGATCGCCTGCAGTCCTGCCAAAAGAAAAAACATTCCGTGGTAGCCGCCGAACTCGACGGCGCTGCCGGTGAGCAATGAACCGACACCATAACTGAACGGATAAGCGATGGAGAAGGTCGCCATCTGCTTACCGCGCCGCTGCGGGTTGGCCCGCTCCACGGCGAGCGCCAGAGTGGTGGAGCTGGCAATCGCGTTGCCGAGCATGTACAGCGTACCGCAGACAATCATGCCGCCGAGGCTCGTTACCGCGGTGATCAACAACAGGCCCGCCAGCTGCAGGCCAAAGCCGGCCGCCACCGAGCGATCGCGGCCGATTCTATCCGAGAGCCGGCCGAGCATTGGGCGGCCGAGGAAGCTGGTTATACCGACGACGATAAAAAAGGCGCCGAAATTAACAATGCCGAGCTCGCGCGCATAGAGAACGCTGAAATTCGTGATCGACGGCAGCGAGACGTTGAGCCAGAGCAGCATAAGCGACGGCAGCAAAATGTCATGCTCGATGAAATGAAAGATCTCGCGCCACCAGCGCGGCGACAACTCTTCCGTGACGCTCGGACGAGCGCCGCGCTGCACGCCCGGCGCCATCATCGCGCCGAACGCCGCGCCGACCCAGGAGAACAGCGCCGTCGCCAAGAACACCGCGCCGAAGCCGCCGAAAGAAGCCTCGAGCAGCCAGAGCGCGAAGGCGGGAAATAATATCGACGCCGCGCTTTGCACGCCGCTGTAGAGGCCCGACGCTTCGCCGCGCCGCGACTGCGGCGCGATGTGCGCCAAGAGCGAATAACCGCCGGTGTTGAGGCCGCCCCATCCCATGCCGCGCAGACCGTTGGCGAGCATGGTCGTGCCGACAAAAGGGAGGAAGCAGAGGAAAATGCTTGCACCCTGAAAAATCAAGCCGGAGACCATCACCTTGGCTTCGCTCCAACGGTCGGCCCAGTGGCCGACCAAAGGGCGAACCATCACGCTGCTGACGGCGAAGGAGGCGAGCACCATGCCGACGATGAACGGCGAGCCGCCGAGCCGGGTGACGTAGAGCGGCAGGACCGGCGCGAGCATGGAGTGCTGCGCGTAGCCCAGGAATTGCGACGCGCACAGCAGTAAAAATGTCCGCGTCCAGATGGAGTCGGTTTTGTCGGTGGCCATCCAATTTTTGAGCACAAGATGATTTTCTTCGCGCGGGCCAATCCGTAAGTCAACGCGCCGAGGACGGCAAAGCGGACTCAAACTAACACGAAGCCAAGGGGGAAGCGAGTTGGACGGCCGCGGGCGCAACGATCGAGTTCTTGCATCTCGATTCCGGCTTGCCCGCATTACGAGCGGCGCACCAGCTCCCGCTAGGACGGTATTGCTGTCGATTCCTCAAAGGCCAGCATAACAGCGTCGATCGAAATTGAGTTGTTCCAATCCGAGCTCTCGCCTTGGGGCGGCTTCGCGATGTAACCCGGTGATACCAAACTCAATGCTCGATTCCGTCGGCTTGACAGGCGACTGCGAAATCTATATCACAGGCGAACTTTTAACGACGGTTTCGGGCTCCTTAGAGGTGATGTGCATGATGAAACAAATTACAGCTATGACAAATCTTGTCTTTCTCCTTCTCGCTATGACTATGACTGTCAACATCGCCTCGGCGCAAACGTTGACGGTGGTAAAACCGAGCAACCACATTGTGTCCCCGCCGCTCACGCAAATTCACGGCGGGCAAACCGACGCGGTTCACGGACCGACGGTTTTTCATCGCCCGGCGACGCCATTGCCCGGCCATGGCGCCCAGCCGCTGGATACGGCGCTTCAGACCACAACGAGCACGTCGCTTAGCGCCAGTCCTGGAACTAACTTCGACGGCATGAGCGTCTACGACGGTGGCTACATTCCGTCAGATTCGAATATTGCGGTCGGGCCAAATCACATCGTTGAAACGGTCAACGCGGCGTATGCGATTTACGATAAAAACGGCCACCGACTGCTCGGTCCCAATTCTTTGCGTTCTCTTTGGGCCGGATTAGGCGGCCCTTGTGCCGCCAACAACGGCGGCGACCCTGTCGTGCAGTACGACCGGGCAGCGGATCGCTGGATGATTACGCAGATCGGAAGCCTTTCGAGCCCCTACGCGCAATGCATTGCAGTTTCGCGGACCAACGATCCTACCGGGGCTTATAACCTTTACTCCTATTCATTCGGCAGCTACTTGAACGATTACCCTAAATTTAGCGTCTGGCCGACAGCTACCAACAGCGCGTATCTGGCGACCTACAACTTATTCGCCAATGGCAGAACTTGGTCGGGCGCGGAAATTTGCGCTTATGACCGCACGGCGATGATTAATGGCGCTGCTAGCCCGGTGGGACTTTGTTACACGGGCGTCAACGGCGCCAGTTTTCTGCCCGTCGACCTCGACGGTGCGACCGCGCCGCTCGACGGAACTCCGGCATATTTCGTCGATCTTGAGACAACCAATAGTCTCGGCATGTATGCCATGTCGCCCAACTTCGCAACCTCTACGGCGACGCTCAGCTCTTTTTCCACACTCTCGGTCGCCTCGTTCAGCGAAGCCTGCGGCGGCGGCGCTTGCGTGCCGCAGCCGGGAACCACGCGGCAACTCGATTCTCTCGCCGACCGCCTGATGAATCGCGCGGCACTGCGGGTATTTTCCGACCACCAATCGATCGTACTGAATCACTCCATCGCGGCCGGTTCCAGTTCCGCCGTGCGCTGGTATGAGCTACAGTCACCGCTATCCACCAACGGCGCGTTCAGCGTTTATCAGCAAGGCACTTTCGCTCCGGATACGGACCACCGCTGGATGGGCAGCGCGGCGCTGGACCAAGCCGGAAACATCGCATTGGGTTATAGCGTGTCGAGCGCCACAACTTTTCCGTCGATCCGGTATACGGGGCGTAGTCCTTCCGATGCGCTGGGAACCATGTCGGCTGAAGCCAGTATTATAGAGGGAGGCGGGTCGCAAACCGGTTACACCCGCTGGGGCGACTATACTTCAATGCGCATCGATCCCAGCGACGACTGCACCTTCTGGTATGTCAATGAGTATTACCCGGTGACTTCCAGTTACGGCTGGTACACGCGCATCGGCTCATTCAAATTTAGCGGCTGCGGTGCGCCGGCGACAGCGGACTTCGGCATCTCGGCGAGCCCGACATCTTTGACGCTCAAGCCGGGCAATCAAGGCACTTCTACAATTACGATAACATCGCTCAACGATTTCAGTGACACGGTAGGTCTTGCCGTTACAGGTTGTCCGGCAAACACCACCTGTACTTTTTCTTCCCAGTCAGTGACGCCGCCAACCGGAGGTTCGCTGAGTTCGACCTTGACTGTAACCACTACCGCAAGCACCGCGCCTGGAACCTACACACTCACGGTTACGGGCACGGATGCGCTCACTAATACAATGCATGTTACAACAGTGATTTTGAACGTGCCGGTAGATTTTTCTATTTCCTTGTCGGCTTCCTCCCTCACAATCAAACGCGGTAAAAGTGGCACTGTCACGGTGAGTCTGGCGCCAGTCGGCGGCAGCAGTTCCGTGAGTCTGAGCATCGCGGGATTACCCCCGAGGACGAGCGCGTCGTTTTCGCCGAATCCCGTCACCACCTCGGGTACTTCCACACTAAAGATCACTGTCAATAGGCCGGCAAGCGCGGGTACGTATAACCTCACCATCACTGGAAACAACGGCAATTACTCGCACTCGAAATCACTTTCATTAATCATCAACTGATCGGTGCATATGCCGGCAGATGGACGGAGCGCCTCAGGTTCCAGGGGCGTTCCGTCCGTGGGTCTTTGACAATTTTGACCACACACACATAGAATTTTCCCGAAATAGATGTATTTTCCCACCGGCTCCATCGCGCGTTGTTCAGAAAGTCGATAACCTAATGTTTTGTACGATCCTTGCTACGTCTGAAGGCCAAAGGAGGAATTGGGCAATGAAGTATGTCTGTGTCTTGCCTGGAGCATTTACTCTGGTGTTGTACCTTGGACTACCGGCATTCGCGCAACACGGTGGTAGGGGCTTCGGTGGAAGCTTCGGCAAAGCTCCCTTGGGCATGCCTCGCGCTTCCACCGGTGAATGGAAGGGAAACCCGGGCAAAGAATTCAATTCGCCTGCCGGAGAAGGGTCGAACAGCGAAACGTTGAAGAGAATTTCCCCTGCCACGGGCAAAAAGACTACGGGTGAATTGCTGCAGCAGAATACGAAACTGTCTTCCAACTTGCAGGGGCTTTTACCCAGCGGAACGAATATCCAGGACGCGGCCAAAGGATTTGATCATCTGGGCGAGTTCGTGGCCGCCACTCATGTTGCGCACAACCTCGGTATCCCGTTTGACCAACTTAAAAGTGAGATGATGAACGGCAGCAGCCTTGGCCAAGCCATCCATAAGCTCAAGCCAAATGTCGATGCGCGTCAGGAGGCGATCAAAGCGAACCAGCAGGCGCTTGACGATATGGAGAAATCCATGGGTTCAAATAAAGCGGCCAGGGCATCAGTCCAATGATTTGCGTTTTATAATTCGAGCGATTGCTAGGCCAAAAAATACGGCGGCTCAGGTCCAGAATGGTAATTACCTTCGACTAAAAATTCGGGCCTGGCGCCGCCGTTGCTCCAACTTCCGGTTTTTTACCCTTCGAACATAAATCCCCTCGCTTTAACGCAGGAAATACCGGCTATCTGCATAGCCTGGATTGGGGCGTAATGACACACTCGTCGCGCAGTTTCGCCTCAGTTCCACGTCTGATTCTCATCAAGCGATCGCGCAAATATATTGGACCAGTCACCGTTTCTAGCAGTTCGGCGTGGAGAAGCGAGATAGGTTTTGTCTGGCGTGAAACTTGCGCAACAGTCGTTGCAGCATCGGTCTAGGCAAGCTGCGAAGCAGCTTGCCTACCGGGTAAGCTTGAAGCAGACCTTGCTAACAGGCGGAGCCAGCGTGTCCGTTGTGGGCGCGTCTGGCAGGCGGACTCGTATACGGAGGGGAAAACTATCATGGCCGATAAAACAAAAATCAAAATCGTAAGCGCAGGTGTTGGATTGATAGTCGTCGTCGGCATCGGTTTGGTGCTGGCTATCGGCGCGAGCCGATCGCCACAAGCGAATTTGACACCGGTCCCGATTTCCGAATCGACCATCGCCCCGGCGCTACAATTGGAAAAAGCCTTCGCTGCGGTCGCGGCCCATGTGAAGCCTGCCGTGGTGAGCGTGTACACCGAGAAGACGGTCAAATACGAAGCGCCGGAATTTCCTTTCCCGTTCGGCGATGATTTTTTCCGCCAATTTTTCGGCCAGCAGTTTTCAAATCCGCACGGACAGCCCAGGGAATACAAAGTTCCTCAGCGCGGCATGGGCTCCGGAATGATCCTCGACAGGCAAGGTCACATTCTTACCAATTATCACGTCGCCGGCGACGGCGATAAGCTCAACATCCGCCTCGCGGATGGGCGTCGGTTCCCGGCCGAGATCGTAGGCACCGATCCACGGACGGATGTGGCGATCATCAAGATCAAGGGGAAAGTGCCGGATGATCTGGTCACGGTTGATCTGGGCGATTCTGATGCGTTGCAGGTCGGCGATCTGGCGATCGCCGTCGGCGCTCCTTTCGGACTCACCCAGACGGTGACCCAAGGCATCATCAGCGCTACGGGCCGGCAAGATGTGGGTATCGCGGACTACGAGGATTTCTTACAAACCGACGCGCCGATCAATCCCGGCAACTCCGGCGGCCCCCTGGTCAACATGCGCGGGCAGGTTGTCGGCATGAATAGCGCGATCGCTACCAATATCGGTCAATTCGCCGGTGTCGGCTTTGCCATTCCCGTAAACATGATCAAGACGATGTTGCCGACGCTGATCAAGGGCGGGAAGATTACCCGCGGCATGCTCGGCGTGGTGATCCAAGAGATCAATGAAGATTTAGCGAAACAGTTTCATTTGTCCGAAGCCAAGGGAGCGCTTGTTGCTCAAGTCCAGCAGGACTCTCCGGCAGCGAAAGCGGGATTCAAAGTCGGCGATGTCATTGTCGGATATGATGGCAAGAAGATAGATGACACGCGCCACCTACGCAACCTCGTGGCTGGGACCAAGCCGGGCGCCCACGTCACCATCGATGTCATTCGGGACGGCAAAAAGGAAACGCTCTCAGCGACTATTGGAACTCTAACCGAGAAAATGGCCCAAACCGGCGCGGGGCCGGCAGAAGGTTCCGACAAACTGGCGGAACTCGGATTGCGGCTCCAGGCGCTGACACCCGAGCTGGCACGACAGTACGGACTGCAAAATGAAAAGGGCGTGCTGATTACTGGAGTGCAAGGCGGTAGTCTCGCAGCCGCGGCAGGACTCCAGGCAGGCGACCTGATCGCAGAAGTAGATCGCCAGCCGGTGACGAGCATTCATGAATTGGAGGATGTGTTAACCAAGGCGAAGAAGAAAGACACGGTCTTGCTCCTGATCAAGCGCAACGGTGGGAGCCTCTTCGTGGTCTTACAGACGAAGTAAAGATCGATTCGTGAGGTTCAAACACTTGGTTATAGGATCATGCGCATCGCGCTCTACGGCAAGCATGAATGGCGAGCTTGGATATCGTGATCGAATCCCGGCTCGCACGGTCTTGGCGGTGGTTTTCGCTTAAGCGGGAGCCGGCGCTCCCCGGTTGGTTCATTGGGGAGCCCGTCTATTGCTACAGCTGAAAGCGACGCTGCTACCCCAGCTCGAATTCCGGGCTCTGGATGTCGCCGCCCCAGATATCCACGGGAGTGCCCGCTGGATACACGATCGGTTGATGCGTGGCATCGTCGAGACGGCGATGGCCCCAGCCGAATTCAACAGCGAATCCTCCCGGCGTTTGCACGTAAACATGGGTTGTCTGGCAGTTAGGGTGGCGGCCGGGTCCCATGCCGATGGGCTGCTTGCGAGCGCGCAAGAAGTGATAAGTGCGCATGACATCATCAAGGGATTCCACTTCCAGCATGATATGCTGCAGCCTGGGAGACTTGCCCGGCATGCAGGGCGCGAAAGCGATGCTGTGATGGCGCGCGTTGCAGCGCAAGAAGCATAATCGAATGTTGTCGTCGATGTAGACCCAATCGCTCAGACGGAAGCCCAGCACACCGGTGTAAAAATCATGCGACCGTTGAGTGTCCTGCACCGTGAGCAGCACGTGGCCCAAAGCCGTGACGCTCACATCGCGGGTGTAGCGCACGGGCGCTGCATCGACCTCGAAATTGTACGATAAAGCTAGCGGGTGCCCATCGGGATCTTTGAGCTCGATGAAATCAGCTACACGCCGCTCGACGCAGTCCTCCGCACTGCCGCGGCGCCAGTCGATGCCTGCGGCTTGCAGTTTTGTTTGCCACTCGTCAAGCTCCTCAGGCCCGCCGACGTCAAATCCAATGTAGTCAAGAACCGGCTTTGCCGTCGTACGTGCTGCAATACGATGCTGATAGCGATCGGGCCGCACATAAGTGATCTTTCGGTCGGGCGACAAAGCGACAGGAAACCCCAATACATCGCGCGCAAAATCTGCGAATTTTTCACGATCCGGCACACCGACGCCGACCTGCATAATTTCCTTTATTGTCGTCATGATGGAATTACCTTCTTTAAACCATCTGCGGCTAACTCTGCCTTCGCCGATCCTAAGGGTTTCAGGAAACAATGACAATAGATCCGATGTATCTGCAATGTCCGGTCAAGATTGAATTCCGCGCACGCCGGTTCCTGAGCCGCTAGGATTCTCGATTTCTCGGATAGAGTCGCTTTAGTCAAGAAGTCGGCGAAGTCGGCGCGGCTCTTGGCGCTTCTCCCTGATCATTGGTCGGCCGGCGCAGCGGTACGTAAAGCACTGAAGGTCTTCCCACACCGGCCTGCGGATATAGATCCATCAAGTCATAAACCATTTGCGGCATGTTCGTAGATACTTTGAGACCGAGCTGCCGCGCGCCATCGGCCATGATGGGAAAATCGTGTGTCCAGCGACCTTCGCTCAAGACGGCTGCCAGCTCCGCGGCCTTCTCCTTCGGATAATGCTTCAGCAGGATCCCGGCGACGAACGCGGCGACTTGAACGCGCGCCTTGGCGGCCACGTCAAGGAGGACAAGCATCTCGTCGCTCACTTGGCTGGGCTTCTTGAAGTCAAGAATTTTCACGATCGAAGCCGCCGGCATGTCGCCGATCTGGGGATCGACGGGTCCGAGCACCGCATTGCTATCCATGACGATCTCGTCGGCAGCCAAGGCGATTAACGTGCCGCCGCTCATAGCGTAGTGGGGAACGAACACGGTGACTTTCCCCTTGTGTTCCACCAGCGCCCTGGCGATTTGCTCCGCCGCCAGCACCAAGCCTCCCGGAGTATGGAGGATCATATCAATGGGTTGATCGTTGGGTGTTGCGCGAATAGCACGCAGTATCTCCTCGGAGTCTTCGATGTCGATATAGTTGCTCACGGGGACGCCGAGCACGCTTACGGTTTCTTGGCGGTGAATCATAGCGATGACCCGGGATTTTCTCTCGCTTTGAAACTCCTCAAGGAGTTTCGTTCTCGCCCGATCCGTCCAATAGGTGCCGCAGGCCTGGGGAATGACGATCAGGGCAACGATCACCCAGACTAACAAATTTACAATTCGCAGCATTCGCCGCCACCAACCGCCACGAACGTTCGCATTCTCCTCCATAATTGCACGCTCCCCTGGCGATAACGTCCCCGATTAGAGCCGTGGATCACCCGGCCTGAAGATCATGCTCGCCTGGATATCATGATAACGGTCTGTTTAGAAACCCATGGTTACTGCCGGTGCCGATAAAATAGGTTCTCTCGGTGCAGTGGCGGCGCGATTTTTCGCTTGGGCCGTCCGTGGAATGGCACGGTGAGGCGGGCGGTGCGAATTCGCACTTGCTGAAAACCGTGAGGCGCAAACAAGCAAACGGCTTGTGCCAACGGTACTAGTTTCGCTTGGCGGAAAATTATGCGTGAGGGAGTGGTGGCAGCGGCGATAATCTGCTATCGGACTGTAAAGATAGAGCCGTCAGCGACTTAATTATTCGATTCGACGATCTGACAAGATGAGCAAAATTGCCAAGGATATTCTGTTCGCCGTCAATGAAAAAGCCGGCGTGGTTTCGGGATTATTGATCAAGCCGGCGGAGGCGCGGGCGGTTTTGGTGTTTGCCCATGGCGCGGGAGCGGGGATGCGCCATAGGTTTATGGAAGAAGTCGCTATGAAATTGGCCGATCAAAATATTGCGACACTGCGCTATCAATTTCCTTACATGGAAAAGCGCACCAAGCGGCCGGACTCAGAGACAGTGCTCACCGATACGGTGCGCGCCGCTATTGTGGCCGGGAAAAAAGTTGCCTGCGAGCTGCCGCTGTTTGCCGGTGGAAAATCGATGGGCGGTCGGATGACTTCGCTCGCGGCGGCCAAAGAACCGCTGGACGGAGTGCGTGGGTTGATATTTTTCGGCTTCCCGTTGCACGCGGCGGGCAGGCCAAGCGCAGAGCGTGGCGACCATTTAACCGTCGTCGACATTCCCATGCTCTTTCTGCAAGGCTCGCGCGACGCGCTGGCGGAGCTCAAGCTGCTCAAGCCGGTCTGCGCAAAAATCGGCCGGCGCGCCGAATTGTTCATCGTCGAGGGCGGCGATCATTCCTTTCACATGTTGAAGAGCGCCAAGCGTTCGGATGAGGAAGCGGTTGACGCGGCAGTCGATAAGGCGGCAAGGTGGATCAGGAAAAAGTGCTGACGGTCGAGCGCTGAGTGCTGAGCGATACCGGCAGAAACAACTGACGCAGCAAGGCGCGTTTTAAAATGTATCCAACCAACGAACAAGAAGCGCTGGCAGCGCTGAAGGGCGAGGACCCGGAGCTTGCGGCGACGGCCGAAGCGGTGCTTTGGAGCGCTTGGTGCCGCTCGGGAAATGCTGAAACCGACCGGCTGTTTCGCGCCGGAGTCGACGCGATGCAGAATGGCCGACTCGAAGAGTCGGAGGAATTTTTTACCCGTGTAATCCAGGTGCAGCCAGAGTTCGGCGAAGGCTGGAACAAGCGCGCCACGGTGCGTTATATGCGTCAGGATTTTCGCGGCTCGATCGCCGATTGCCAGGAAACTCTGGCGCGCAATCCCAATCACTTCGGCGCAGCGTCGGGACAGGGGCTTTGCCATATGTCGTTGAACCAAGTACGCGAAGCGGCGATCTGCTTTCGCCGCGCGCTGGAAATCCATCCGCATCTCGATGGCGTGCGTCACAATCTCGCCTTGGCCGAAGCTGAAGGAGGCGGCAGCGGCTATTTGCATTAAGTCCGGAGTTCTAACCGTTCCAATTCTTCCCGGTGCTCAACACGTTCAAATTGTTCGAACTATTCAAGCCGATTCGAAATTTGTCCCGTTCGAATGTTCAAGCGCTCAAGAGTTCAAACGGCCTGGGACAGCTTGACCTGGGCGCCATCGCCGCTTTATAAAAAAACGATTAACTTTTGTCGGAGGATTCATGGCTGTGCGTGTTGCAGGGATTTGTGGAAGTCTGCGCGAGGGTTCGCTCAATAAGGGTTTGCTCCGGGCTGCGGTCGAGCTGGCTCCCGAAGGCATGGAGATTTCAATCTACACTCGGTTGGGCGATATCCCGCCCTATAATGACGATGTTTTTCAAAAGGGCGATCCGGAGCCGGTTGCACATATGAAGGCCTTCATCGGCAGCGCTGCCGCCATACTGATCGCCACGCCGGAATATAATTACGGAGTGCCCGGAGTTTTGAAAAACGCCATCGACTGGGCGTCACGGCCGAGCGGCAAATGCGTGCTCAACCGCAAGCCGGCGGCCCTGATGGGCTGCTCGCCAGGCCTCGGCGGCACGATCCGCGCCCAGCACGCGTTGCGCCAATCGTTTGTTTTTACCGAGACCCATGTGATGTCGCAGCCGGAAATCAAAATTCCCTCCGCGGCGACCTTGTTCGATGCTGCGGCAAAGCTGACCGACGAGAAGAGCCGGGAGTACGTCAAGAAGTTTCTTGATGCTTTTGCTAAATGGATCGAACGCTTCAAAGATTAACAGGCGACACGGCCGGAATTCGGATTGGTTCCAGGCAGATCTTGCCGGAAGAGAAAGATTTATCGCTTTGCTCGAAATGACAATTTGAGGACGCGTCATGCCGATCAAAGAAAGGAATTTAAACCAAGCTGAACGATAGAAACACGGCTAACCCCTTGCCGCTGGCGCCATGTCCGTTTTAAGATAACCGGGCTTTTTGATCGGAAGAACGGCGAAGTCTGTAAGGTTGGACAGAAATTTATGAGGAAATTGTTGTTGAGTGTGATGATTGCGTTAACTTGCCTAGCCGACGCTCACGCGCAGGCGCCGTTCTACCGGGGAAAGACCATAACCATTGTTGTCGGCTACCAGAACGGCGATGGTTACGACATCTGGGCACGTTTATTGGCGGCACACATGGGTAAGCATATTCCAGGCAATCCTGGGTTCATCGTTCAGAATATGCCGGGCGCGGGCTCGATGATCGCGGCAAATAATATTTACAATGTGGCTAAGCCGGACGGCTTGACCATGGGCGCCATCGGGCCGTCGCTCTATCTCGATCAGTTGATCGGCAAAAAAGAAGTGCAATTCGACTGGGCGAAGTTCGGCTGGGTCGGCTCCACGGAGAACACGCCGTGGCTTTTTTATATGAGCAGCAACACGCCGTACAAAAGCATCGAGGACGTGCGCAAGGCCAAGGAGGCGCCGAAATGTTCGGCGACGAGCAGCGGCACCAGCGGTCACTTCATTCCCAAGCTGTTCGAAGACGCGCTTGGCGTCAAGTTAAACATTGTCATGGGATACCGCGGCGGCGCCGAGCAGGACCTGGCCTTTGAACGCGGCGAGGTTGTCTGCCGGTCTTTGAGCATCCCGACCTTTTTCGCGCGCGAACCATTCACCACCTGGCGGCGGGAAAAAAGGGTGCGCATTCTGATGCAAACCGGGCGCAAGCGCGACCCGAAGATGCCCGGCGTGCCGACGATTCATGAGCTGATGGAGAAATACAGGACTCCCGCTGCGACCCGATCTGTGGTTACGGCGATCTTGGCTTCCGGCGATCTCGGCCGGCCGTTTATCACGCCGCCGACAGTGCCGGCGGATCGTTTGAAGATGCTGCGCGACGCGTTTCGAAAAACCATGAGCGACCCGGCGTTTCTCGCCGATGTCAAAGCGAGACAGCTCGAGATCGATCCTGATACCGGCGAACAGCTCGAAGCGATTGCCAAAGAGGCGGTCTTCCAGCCGCGGGAAACTGTCGCGCGCATGAAAAAATTGCTGACCGAGTAGACATGTCTAATTGCGAAACTTCGACGGAGCCGGGCTCCCGCCGGGTCAAGCGGGCAAATCGCCGCGCTGCGCCTCTGGCGGTTTACCATCAACTGTAAGTGACTTGGGTAGGAGATTCGATGACCGATATCAAATGCCCCCACTGCGCGCGAGATTTTGTGCGGCGCGTTCCAAGAGCAGGATTATTTGAAGGGTTACTCAGTGTGTTCTATGTCTATCCATTCAAATGCCAGCTCTGCGGCGGACGGTTTCGCTATTTTCAACGGGGTGTGCGGTATCGCAAGATTGAGGAGGACCGGCGTGAATACGACCGGATGGAGGTGAACTTTCCGGTTAAGTTCCGCGGTGAGAATTTAACCGGCGAGGGGATACTGCTCAATCTTTCGATGGATGGCTGCAGTTTCAAAGCTAACAGTCAACTCAGACTGGGGATGACTCTGCGAATCGACCTGGAGATCTCGGCTGATTTAGCCCCGGTAATTGTCGCCGCCGCACTGGTGCGCAACGTCAACAGCAGCAGTGTCGGCGTCGAGTTTCTGCGCTGGCGGGACGGCGAGCGGGAGCGCTTGCAACTCCTCGTCAGAGGGATGCTCATCGGTCGTGGGGTGCAAAGCGAAGTCATGAGAAAGGCCTCGTGAGCTTCTTCTCGCGATGCTTGTCTAAGTAGAGGTTTCTGGGCTATTCCCAATCTCTTTCACGATGAAACCCCGATTCGGTTCGGGGTTCGGATTTGCATCTACGCTACATCGAACGTGATTCCCTGAATTGTGTCCGGATGAATTCTTCGACCGAGACCCGCGTCTGCTGTCATCGCGCCCGCTAAAGATTTGCCAACAACGTAAACCGCCGCGACGCGACCATGTGTGGATCTATATTCGCTCCTGAGGAATGAATCTCGTGGCTTTTCGGAGCTATCTGAGAGAAGAC
>JBLMXG010000423.1:0-4122 GCA_050257635.1 Chloroflexota bacterium | reverse complement strand
TGAACGGGGTGAAGCAGCCTCGGTTATTCCAAGCGCTTTAATCAATTTCATCAGATGGGTTCTGTGCAACCCCAGCGCCTTGGCCGCCGCGGCACGATTGCCGTGCGCGCGGTCAAGCGCTCGCATAATCAGGTCGTGACGGTAGGTGTTGACCGCGTCATGGTAACGGACTTCATAAGCGGGAGGTCGCCTTTCAATGTCTAGGATTCGCGCGGGAAGGTGATGAAGGGTCAGTTCGGGTCCCTCTCCGAGAACAACGGCGCGCTCGATGACATTGGCAAGCTCGCGCACATTGCCGGGCCATTCGTAGGCTGCCAGTTTCTCCTGGGCGTCGGTGGCAATTCGGGTAAATTTCTTTTTCGTTTCGGCAGAAAAATGGCGGATAAAATGCGCGGCCAGTTGGGGAATATCTTCTCGTCTCTGGCGTAAAGGCGGTAGGACAATGGGGATCACGTTCAAACGGTGATAGAGGTCCTCGCGAAAGACTCCCTTGGCGACGGCCTGCTCGAGATCACGGTTGGTGGCCGCGATAATTCTCACATCCACGGTCAACCGCTGGTTCCCGCCGAGCCTCTCAAACTCCCTTTCCTGCACAAAGCGCAAAAGCTTCGTCTGCAACTCCGCAGAAATATCGCCGATTTCGTCAAGAAATACCGTGCCGCCATTCGCCAGTTCGATCTTGCCTTTCTTAAGCTGGTGAGCGCCCGTGAAGGCTCCCTTCTCGTGACCGAAAAGCTCGCTCTCCAGCAGATCTCTCGAAAGTCCCACGCAATTGATAGCGACAAAAGGCTCGGATCTTCTCTGGCTCCACGTATGAATGGCGCGGGCGAAAATCTCTTTGCCGGTGCCGCTTTCGCCCAACAGCAACACCGTCGATTTGCTCGCGGCCGCTTTGCGGGCTTCGTCAATCGCATGCGCCATGAGCGGGCTTTTGCCCGGCACAAGTTGAAACCGCTCGCCGATTTTCTCCGCCAGTATTTCCACTTCGGCTTTCAGTCGGGATCGTTCCAGGGCTTTCTTTACCACCACGGCGAGATGTTCGGGATCGAAGGGTTTTGGAATAAAATCCTCGGCGCCGGCCTTCATGGCCTCCACGGCGCGGTCGATCGTTCCATAAGCCGTGATGATAACGACAGGAAGGTCGGGTTGGCTTTTGTGGATTGCGCTTAGCACCTCCACCCCGTTCATTTCGGGCATCTGATAGTCCACCAGCACCAGGTCCGGACAAATTTCCGGCAACCTTTTCAACGCTTCCGCTCCGCCGCCCGCCGTCTCAATGGAATAACCCAGCTCTGACAACTCTTGTCCGAGCAGGTCGAGATTCAACGGCTCGTCGTCGATCAAGAGAATTTTGTGCGCCATGGTGTTTCGCTCAATCCATCAGATCGGACTAAAACCCCCGCACGGAATGCACCGCGTTTGTAGCTATGTGATCGAGCGCGAGCTTGGCAGATTGGCATAGCGGCTTTATGCTACGGCTCGCCTCGTTCCACTGCGATTGTATCAGCGCATCGAGTGGGCTTGCGTAATCGTCGGTCTGGCGAAGGCGCAAACTACAGCTTGATTTCGAGCCCCTCGTAAGCGACGCGCGTGGACGGTAGAACGCGCCGGGCTGATCGCTCGATGCGCTTGAGAGTTCGATCGTCGTGATCCGGCTCATGATGAAATAAGACCAGTTGTTTCACGCCCGCCTTGCGCGCAGTCTCTACCGCGCGCTCGACCGTGCTATGGCCCCACCCCTGACGGGGATTAGAGCGTGACAAATATTCGGCTTCGAGATATTGACCGTCGTGAATGAGCAGATCGGCGCCGCGAAAAAACTCGACGGCATCGGGATGACCATTTTTGTCCTGCTCGATATCAGTGGCAAAGATCATACTCTTATGCCCATAACAAACACGGTAGAGCAAAACACCGTAAGGGTGAGCAAGGCTCTTGCGCACCAGAACCGTCACACCGTTGGCCGAGGATTGATGAGCCTTCCGGTCGATGCGCGGAAGAGCTTCGGGGCCGCGCAGATGAACCCGCTCGCCGCCTCGCAACGAGTAAATCTTTGTTTGCGCCGTGACAGCGCCTAACTCGACCGGAAAAAAACGCGGCTCCATGAGGGTCTGCAACGTGCGCTTGAGCGATCTGCCGGAGAAACCCGGACCGAAAATGCAAACACGAGAACCGGACCGAAAAAGGGGTTGAAAAAAGTACAAGCCGAAAAGGTGATCATGATGAGTGTGGCTCAAGAACAGGTGCAAGTTCCGTGACTTCATTCTACCGTTTAGCAGTTTTTCACCAAGAGGAATGATGCCGGTCCCCGCGTCAAAAATCAGCTGCTGACCGGCGACGTGGACCTCAACGCAGGAGGTATGGCCGCCAAAGGCCAATGTATTGCGTTTCGAGGTCGGGTAACTTCCCCGCACGCCCCAAAAGCGTACCCGAAAGGGAGATCCTTGCGTGATGATAGGCATAGTTATTTGAGGGAAAGAATGTTAAAGGCCGCCACCGGCCGGCCAAAACCCTTCAAGTGAAGCTCGTCCAGAGATTCGACTTGGACCTGCTCCTCGATTTTGCTCAGCGTTTTTTGATCGATCAGAATCTGTCCCCCTTTGGCCTCGGCGCATAACCGGGCCGCCAGATTGGTCACGTTGCCGATCGCCCCGTAATCCATGCGCCCTTCGAAGCCGATATTTCCCAAGGTCGCATAGCCGGCGGCCAGGCCGATGCCGATATCGAGGTCGTAGCCGCGCTTGAGCCAGCTTTTGCGTAATTCTCCTATTTGCGCGCGCATTGCAAGAGCCATCTGCGCCGCCTTCACGGTATGGTCCGAGCAGGGAACCGGATCGTTGAAGAAAATCATGATGCCGTCACCGGCAAATCGCTCCAAGGTGCCGTCGAACTTGAATATCAGCTCGCCCATCCCCGCATGATAATGGCGCAAGATCTCCATGACCTCCTCTGGCTCCGCGCCATCTGAAAAAGCGGTGAAGCCGCGCAGATCAAGAAACACGACGGTAATCTCCCGCCTGTGGCTTTTAAACAGATCTTGATTTCCGCCGAGCACGGTTGCGGCGATTTGCGGCGAAAGATATCGCTTGAGCCTTTCCATGCGTTGCAGCTCTTCCACCTGTTGCCTAACTTTGTCGGCAAGATTGCGATTCCATCCTTCCAGCGTATCGTGCATTTTTTTGATGCGCATCATCGCGCGCACCCGCGCCAAGAGCTCGAAGGCGTCGAACGGTTTCGTCACATAATCGTCTGCGCCGCCGTCGAGTCCGCGGATTTTGTCCTCCTGCGTCGCTTTGGCCGTCAATAAAATGACCGGAATGCTCTTGTGCCGTTCGTCGTCCCGCAGGCATTTTAGCACTTCCAAGCCGTTCATCTTCGGCATCATGTAATCGAGGAGGATCACGTCCGGTAGAAAGATGGAAACTTTCTCCAAAGCCTCCGCGCCGTCGCCGGCCCGCTCGATCGTATAGTCGTGGTCTGCCAATTCCTGTTCCAGGAGATCGAGATTAAACGGTTCATCATCGACAATCAGGACTTTGTTCGCCATAGTTTTATGCTCTTTTAATTGCGATTCGCGACCATTCGGACATGTTCCTGCTTAACCCCTTCACATTCCACTTCAAACTGGGACTATCGGTGATCGGCGTTCTTCTATTTAATAACGGTGTCCGCCCGCGCCAGGACATTAGGCGGAACCCTAACACCGATCTGCTTTGCCGTCCTGAGATTGATAATCAACTCAAACTTCGTTGGTTGTTCTATCGGCAAATCGGCGGCTCTGGCGCCTTTCAAAATCTTATCCACGTAGTTAGCGGCCCTTCGGTAAAGATCTCTGATTGAAGGTCCGTAGGCAATTAACCCGCCTTCCTCGGCAAATTGTCTGGTCGGATACATTCCCGGTAAATGATGCTTCAGGGCCAGCCTAACGATCCGCCGCGAGTTAAGCGTAACCAATGGCGACAAGATAACGACCAGCGCGCTGTCGCGTGACTTCGAGATCTCGACAAAAGCGGTTTCAATATCTTCGGGCTTCCGAAGCTCCACCGGATGCAGCGCAAGCGATAGGGCCTTTGCGGCCTCTCGAGTTTCGTTATAGCCGGTGACCGCTTCACTGTCCCGCGG
>JBLMXG010000422.1:0-4389 GCA_050257635.1 Chloroflexota bacterium | reverse complement strand
CCGTTTGGCCTGCTGGCCGTCAGTGTAAAGGTCGAGGGCGAAGTCAAATTGATGGATAACGTCACGCCACTCGTTTTTCGGTAGCCGACCGACAGAATCGCCGTTTCAGTGCTGGGATAGGCGAGAAACTCGCCGTAATAGCTTTCCATAGCCATTGCGGCATTCTTGAGGTCGGAGCGCATCGCCGCGTCGATTGCGCGGGCTCGATGAACCTGGAACTGTTGTATCGCAATTGCGGCGAGTATCCCTAAAACCGCGACAACCACGATCAGCTCCAGGAGTGTGAATCCTTCGTCGGAGGATGCCCTTTTGAGTCGTTTGATCTGCATTGGCTACGAAAGTCGGGTCATTTTGCGGCGTAAAATAGCACAAGATTTTAAATTTGCCTAGATGGGACCGAGTCGGCCTGTGAATCCGCCGGATTGCATTCTAAGAGCCGTCCTTTCGGTTACGGTGAATCGTACCCGGCATTGACAAGAACAACTGTCGGGGTAATTTGAACCGGCGTGAAAGGCTATCGACTTCGGCGCCGCCATCGTCTCGCCCGGGCTAGTTGAGTGAAAACTCGTACGGGCGGCATACGCTCACATTCCGAACATCGGCATGCGCGGCTCGGCACCGCGCCGGCTGCACTCGTTCATGAACAATTGGTGAATCTCCGGATTTTGATCCTGGTACTCGATCTGCGCGCCGCCCTTTTTCACGTCTTCGCCGGTGTCCTTCAAATCCTCGACTTTGAACTTGAAACCCCAGGGCTTCAATGCGAGATAACGCGCCGGCTCTGGCCCCGGGTTGAAATGCTGGTGCCACCACTGCATCGGCGGCGTAAACATACTCATGCGCCCCCACTCGACGCGCCGCTTGTCGTCGTACTCGCCCTCGGGCCATAAATACGAATAGCCCGAACCGGTCAGCATCACGATATGCGCGCCGGCACCGTGGCGATGCGCCTTTTTGTATTTGCCTACGGGGAATTCTGAGAGATGGGCGCTCATGGTATTGTCGACGAACTCGAACAACGTGGTGCGGTTATCGCCGCCCCGCTCTTTATAATCTTTTGGCTGAAAGCCCCAGAGATCGGCGATAAAGTTCGATTCCCAAACCCGCCCCCTTTTTACGTCGGGAATGTAGCGGCCGCCCTTGCCCCACTCGTCGGCGCCGCCGCTATAGCGATCGGAGAAAATAAAATTATTATTGAAAATGTATTCGAGATTGCGGTAGCGATTGATCACCACCGGCGCATCGGTCAAGGAGATCATCCGGACCGGCTCGCCGCCTTGAGCATTGAAATGCTGGTGCCAGGTGTTGAGCGGCGTGGAAAATAGACTCCCCCTCTGCCATTCCAACGTGTGCTTTTTCCCGCCCTCGTTCCAAATCGTCGTGGCGCCTTGGCCCTGCAGGATGAAAACCGCCTTTTCATACATATGCCGCTGCGGCTTGAGCTGACCACCCGGCTTGATCTCCTCAACTATCGCATCGCACATGCCGCCCGCACCGTCTTGGTTAACGAACGCCGCTTTGCCGCCGCTACGCTGCCAATCACCGAGCGCAAGGGTTAAAAGATCGGGCACGATGAAGCCTTTGTGTACGGGTATTTCCTCCCACTCCTGGTATATCTCGTAAGGACTCTTGTCTGAAAACGCCGATGCTTCGTTCAAAGATTTCATGGCTTCTCCTTTCAACTCGTCAAATGATTGAGTCTCGCGCTATCCGTCAAGTCAAGCCGCCTCTTCCCAATAAAGTCCCAGAGCCGCTTTGGCCGGGCGGTCATTGATCGAAAACAACACCGCTTCGCTGGCTGCGCCGTTTTCATGGCGGTGCCAGGACCACAGCGGCACGGTAAAGATGTCGCCTTCGCGCCACTCCAGCACTTGCTCGCCGACCCATGTGCGGCCCGCGCCGCGGAATGCGTGGTAGATCACGTTGCTGGTGTGCCGGTGCCCTCGGGTCTTTTCCCCCGGCCGCAGCAGTTGAATCTCGCAGCCCATCGTGCGCAGGGGGGCGCCGCCGTGGCTCGGATGAACATAGCGTAGCAGCACGCCGTCGTAGAGATCGCAGGGGAGCACCGCCATTTTTTGCAAGACGTCGTAGGTTTCGTTCCACGGATATCGAAACGGCAAATCTCTGGCTTCGCTCGAGGCCTGCGGCGGGCGGGCAAAGCTGTATTTGTACAGACTGAAATTCGCGCTCGCTTCCACCGGTTGTTGATCGCGGCTGAAGCCTTGCACGGCGATCATGTCGAGCGACTTGACTAGCGGACCGTCGTGACCATCGAGCCAAACGATATCTTCCGCTGATGCATTGAAATGATCATGCCAGCACCAGTTGGGCGTCAGCACCAAGTCCCCCGGCGCCATGCTGAAACGCTCGCCGTTCACGGTGGTAAACGCGCCTCCCCCCTTGACGACGAAGCGGATCGCGGTGATCGTGTGGCGATGCGCCTTGGCGACTTCGCCGGGCCGCACGAGCTGCACGGACAGATGGACCGTCGTCGATACGCCGGTGGGGCCGGGTATGCCGGGATTCATCAAACGAATGGTACGCCGCTCGGATTGCTCCAGGCTCACCAGCTCGCGCGCCTGCATCAACCCGTCATAAATATCGGACCAGCGCCATAGATGCGTTTGCGCGGCGGCTTTGGGCTCGAGGTCGCGGCCGAATTCGACGATGTTCTCCGCCCAAAAGCCCGCCATATGCTTGGCGCGTAGCTCGCGATTGAGATCGTCAAGATTCATGGTCGGGCCTCAGCTGCGTAGTCGTAGCGGCTATTGAATCCGCTGCATGTAGAAACCGAGCGCGCCGCGATAGGCACGGTCGACGGCCATAGATTCGCGCGCTCCTTTCAAAACCAGATCGCGATCTTCCGTGGTTTTGACGTAACGCTCGAACATCTCGGAAATATTTTCCGAATGGTCGGTATCGGCGACCACGTGGACATCGAGGGAGATCATTTTCTTCAGATTGATGCCGAGCTCGTTTTCGAACTTCTTGCCGACCCGATAGGACATGCCGCCGCCCTTGACGATCTTGCCGTTGTTGCGCCGCTCGAGCATATGCGACGCGGTATACGCACTCAGCCAGTGGTTGCACATGGCGATATGGTGCCAGGCATGGAAGCAGGCCTGCACCATCGCCGGGACTTGAGCCTTTTCGAAATCTTCGGGCTTGAGACCGATGACCTCGCCCTGCTTGACCGTGAGCGCGTAGTGATCCATGCCGCAACGGGGATCATTCACCAGCTCGTCACTCTCGTGCTCCCATATGACCCGTTTCACTTCCAGGGGCGCACCGCCTTGGACGTAGCCCCAACAGTCGCGCCGGTTGGCGGTGTACAATGCATTCTGCACGACGTAGTATCGGCCGCGCTCCAACGTCAACGGGACGCCGAGAAAAGTCTTGAACTCGATGCTGTCGAATTGGTCGTTGACCATTTCGTCCAGGTTTTTGAGCAAATCACTGACAATGTCCATAAATTTCCTTTGCCTCCGTATTTTGTCGAACGGCTCGACAGCGCTCAGGGCAGCGCCGCCAGCATATCGGCGAGGTGACCCCGATAAACCCGATCGATCATCAAGCTCTCTTGCGCGCCGCGCAGGATCGCCCGGCGCGCCGATTCCGTGGCGGCGTATTGGCGCGCCACCTGCATCAGCAGATGCGCGTGCTCGACATCCATGACCACATGCTCGGCGTTGTTCACCTGCTTTTTCATGGGAATGCCGAGATCCCGCTCGAACATGGCGCCGATGCGCGAAGAGAGAGAACCGCCTTGAATCAACTCGCCGGAGTTGCGCATTTCGAGTACCGCTGAGCCGGCGATCGCTTCGAGCCAGGGGCGCTGGGATAATCGAATCCACGCGCTGAAGCAAACTTCGCCGCCCTCCAGACGCGCGGTGCGCTCGAACGCTTCCGCGCTCAATCCCAAGACCTCGCCCTCCTTGACCGCCAGAGTGATGTGATCGACCTTGCCCTGCGCCTTCTGGCCGATAAGCTCGTCTTCCTCGTGGTGCCAGATGAGCTTTTTGACCTCCAGCGGCGCGGAGCCCTGCACGTAGCCCCAACCGTCGCGCCGATTCTGCACGTAGTAGGCCATTTGAATGGAGTAGTGCTGCGCGCGCTCCTTGGTAAATTTTATCCCGAGCAGGCGCCGAAACGGCGCGGAGTCGTATTGCTCGTTGCAGAGCCGGACCAGCTCTTGCCACAACGATTCCACACTAACGGTCGCTTTGTTCACGACAAATCTCCCGAATTAAAAAGCCTGCAGGAGGGCCGCCCCTTTGTCCATATCGCCGACGCAAAAGGCAGCGAAGATTTTCCCTTGGCGCTGTTAACTCTTTCGGTTTTCTAACACATGCAAGTTTCTGCTGTCCAATTTAGCTTAGACTCCGAATG
>JBLMXG010000421.1:0-6567 GCA_050257635.1 Chloroflexota bacterium | reverse complement strand
CAGCCCCAAGTGGCCGACGTGCTTGTGGTTGCGCCGACTCAGCTTTTGATCAACGGCAAAAACGTCGGTACTACTTCGCTGATCATTTTTGATGATAAGGGCGAAGTTACAAATTTCGATTTGATCGTCGCGCCTGATATTGCGGCGATGCGCACTCAGCTTCGTTCGGTATTTCCCAACGAGAAGGTCGAGGTTTCGACTTCGGGTCCCGCGGTGGTTCTCAAGGGAGAGGTCTCTAACGAGACGGTTTATGACAAGGTTCTCGAGATAGCGGTCACCTATCTACCTCCGAAGCCGCCAGCAGCGGTTGCCCCGCCCGCGGGCGCTACGATCAACGTAAACCCAGAGACCGTAAAGGTGCCGACCGGTGGCTCGGGGTTTGCCGGCGGTGGTCAGATGGCGTACGAGGACACCCCAGACATGTCCTCGGGAAACAGATTTCCTGATAAGGGAAAGATCACAGGCATCGTCGATCTGCTTGTGATTAAGGAAGTTCGCCAGATCGAGCTCGATGTGATTGTTGCCGAGGTTTCGATGACCAAGGCGCGGGAAATCGGATTTAATTTTCGCTACAGTGGTCCGACCCAAGTCCGGTCAGCAACGAGCGCCCTTGGGTCGGTGTCGGACAGCAGCAGTAACCCAACGGTTTCATTGCCCCAATTCTTGGGCGCGCCGACTGGCGCCTTCACTTACGTGAACGGTGCTTATTCGCTCGTATCGCTCTTTCGATTATTGCAGAATAAGGATATCTCCGAGATTCTAGCACAGCCGCGCTTGGTGATAAAAAATGGACGCGCGGGCGGTTTCTTGTCGGGCGGTGAAATTCCCATCCCGTCGGTAACGGCGAATACCTCAACAGTGGAGTTTAAGGAATTCGGCGTTCGGCTCAATTTTGTCCCGACGATCACTTGGTCCGACCGGATTGACCTCAAGGTGCTTCCGGAGGTTAGCGAACCGAGCGCGAGTCTGAGCGTAAACGGCATTCCGGCAATCACGACCAAGCGCACAATAAGCCGGGTCGAGTTGAAGGATGGCGAAAGCCTTATAATCGGTGGCCTATTGGACCGGAGAATTTTAAAAGACATGGCCAAACTCCCGATTCTGGGCGATGTGCCGATTCTGGGTGCGTTGTTTAGAAGCACGAGATTTCAAAATATCGACAGCGAGCTGATCTTCGTCATTACACCGCGCATCGTCGGCACAATGAAACCAGGGGAGAAACCCAAGCTCCCTGGCATTGAAAAATACGACGATCCGGACGTTCGACAGGTGCCCGTGCCCATGGGGCCGGAAGAAAAGAAGAAGTCGGCCGCTCCCGGAGCCTCGATTCCGTGAGCCGGAGTTCAACGTGGCTTTTAGTTTCACACGCTATAACGCAGCGCAACGGGTGAAAAAAAATCGATGAAGTTGCCCATTTTCTTGGTAGGCGAAGATAGCCTAGCTTTAGCCTCTTTAAAGCAACAATTAGAAAAAGAGGTTACGGTCTCGGTGGAACCGAAGATTTACGCCTACGGGGAGGCCTTCGATGCGCTGAAGAATCGCGGCGGTCCGGTCGTCGCGATTATCGACATCAATCTTGATCCGGAGCGCGCGTTCAATGTGGCCGAGCAAGTCAAGCTCCGGTTATCTCACGTTCGGTTGGTGATGACTTCGCCGACGGGCGCACCGGATACAATCTTGCGCGCCATGCGGGCCGGCGCCGAAGAGTTTCTGACCCAGCCCTTCAATTGGTCCGAAGTGCTGAAATCGCTGGATTCGATCAGTAAAAAAGTCGATCTGCACACCACCAAGCCGGTCGAGCGGGGGCATATCGTTGCAATTTCTTCGAACAAAGGTGGTGTCGGCTCCACCACCGCGGCGACCAACATCGCCGCCTCCCTGGTGGCCCAGAACAAGTCGGTTTGCCTGGTCGATCTGGTTTTGCAGTTCGGCTCGGTGACAAGCTTTCTTAACCTCGATGCTTCTTATACCATCCTTGATTTAGTTAAAAATTTGAAACGCATCGATCCGCTTTTTCTCGACGGCTCTTTGGTCAAGCATGCTTCGGGTATTCGCGTTTTGGCCGAGCCTTTTTACGCCGAGGATGCGCGCCGAATTACTCCGGCCGATATCGACGAAATTCTCGATGTGTTGGCGCAATCGTTCGATTTCGTGGTCGTCGACACGCCGAAGGAGTTCGACGATATGCTCGCGTTGGTTTTGGACAAAGCAAATCTAATATTGTTTATTACTGAAATGGACGTACCGTCGCTCAAGAGCGCGCACCGGGCGCTGGAGTTGTTCGAGCGCATGGGAATTTACGACAAGAAGATTCGCTTGATCCTCAATCGCTACGTGAAGAGCAAGTTGATGAGTTTGGAGTCGGTGGAGAAAGCACTCGGCGTGAAAGTATTCTGGACCTTGCCTAATAACTATCCCGTAGCCATCGCGGCGGTGAATCAAGGTCTGTCGATTCAAGAATGCGATTCCAAGTCCGACATCGCAAAAAGTTATGCGGGGCTGACGGATGAGGTTTTGAAAACGTTTGTGTTCGCGGGCGCTTCTCGAGCCGAAGCCGCAGACGATAGACGGTCAGGGTTGCTCGGAAAGCTTCTACCGCCGGTGCGAGGATTAATCAAATAAGGGGCGACTGCAATGAAGAATCCAGCTTTTGACGCAGAGAAAGATCGATGGGATGCCGATAGAAACCTCGGCGACGGATCGCGGGGCCCGTTGCGAACGATACAGACGACTAACCCCGACGTGATCCTGCAGGACCTGCGGCTGCGGATCCATCGCAGGCTCATCGATACTCTTGATCTCTCCAAGTTATCTAATTTGGAGATGGAGCGGGTCCGTGTTGAGATCCGCCGCATTCTTGAGGACATGGTCACGGCGGAAGCCATTCCGCTTAGCCGTGCCGATCGCGACCGCCTGGTCATGGAAGTTCAGCATGAGGTTTTCGGTCTGGGCCCTCTTGAAACCCTCATGAAGGATCCTGAGATCTCGGATATCCTGGTGAATTCCTCGAATCAAATTTACGTTGAGCGCTACGGCAAGCTTGAGAAGACCGACGTCCGATTCCGCGACGATGCCCATCTGATGCAGATCATCGAGCGTATCGTCACCCGCGTGGGCCGGAGAGTCGATGAAAGCTCTCCGATGGTCGATGCCCGGCTGGCCGATGGCTCGCGCGTCAATGCGATCATCCCCCCGTTGGCGCTGGACGGTCCAATCCTTTCGATTCGTCGCTTCGGCGCCGAGCGGCTGACCATCAACGACTTGATTCAATTCAATTCGATACCTCCGCAGATGGCAGAAGTCGCGGCTGCTTGCGTCAAATCGCGCCTCAACATGATCGTCTCCGGCGGCACCGGCGCGGGCAAAACCACGCTGCTCAACTGCTTGTCGAATTATATTCCCGAGAACGAACGCATCGTAACCATCGAAGACTCCGCCGAGTTGAAGCTGCAGCAGGAACATGTCGTGCGGCTCGAGACCCGCCCGCCGAACATCGAGGGGCAAGGCGCCGTGACCGCGCGCGATTTGGTTCGAAACGCTTTGCGAATGCGGCCCGACCGGATTGTCATCGGCGAGGTCCGTGGCGGCGAAGCGCTCGACATGATGCAGGCGATGAACACCGGTCACGACGGCTCGATCAGCACCATTCACGCCAACAGCGCGCGCGATGCGCTTTCCCGCCTCGAGACGATGATGCTTATGGCCGGAATCAATTTGCCGGAACGAGCGCTGCGCGAGCAGGCGGCTTCCGCCATCGATGTGATCGTGCAATTGACCCGGCTAAGCGACGGCAGCAGAAAGGTTGTCGAATTCTCCGAAGTCACCGGCATGGAAGGCAATACGATCACCACCCAGACGATCTTTAAATTCGAACAGCGGGGTATGGAAAACGGCAAGGTTATCGGCGAGTTCGTCGCCACCGGCGTTATGCCGTCCTTTATGGACCGGCTTGAGCGTTACGGATTCAGGATTCCCAATACCCATTTTCTGCCCGTACCGATCGGCGCCAAAAGAAGGGCGTAAAGAAGGGTGTTATGAGTTTACTCCTTATCAGTATATTTGCGTTCTTGTCGGCGGTTTCGCTGATCGTGATTCTGTTTATGCTGCCGATGGCGGTGCAGGATACTGCGCAGTCGCGAATCAAGCGGCGGCTGACGGCGATCGGCCGGCTCGATTACGCTTCCAAAGCCGAAGTGCAAAGTATTCTGAAAACTTCGGTCTATAGCGAAGTGCCGTGGCTGAATAATCTCCTATCCAGATCAAAATTTATCCATCGTATCGATCTGATGCTGGAGCGAGCCAACGTCGACATGACGCCTGGGATGTTTATACTTTGTTCGCTCGGCGCAGCCGGCGTGACGTTTTTCCTGGCCTCGATCATCGGTCAGCCGACGCTAGTCTGTTTTATCTTCGCATTACTGGCCCTGATCTGCCCGTGGCTCTACGTCCAGTTTGTGATCTGGAAGCGGCTGAGAAAATTCCTCGAACAGATGCCTGATGGTCTCGATATGATCAGCCAGAGCTTGCAGGCCGGTTTAGGCCTCACTCAAGCGATGGTCTTCGTCGCTAAAGAAATGCCGGATCCGCTCGGAACGGAGTTCTCGGTGTTTATCGAAGAGGTTAATCTCGGCCTGCCTTTGGCCGATGCGTTGAAGAAATTTGAAGAACGGATGAACCTGCCCGAGGTCCGGTTGTTCAATACCGCGCTCATGGTGCAGCGGGAAGTTGGCGGCAGCCTGGCCGAGCTGTTGACTAAATTGTCGAATATTATTCGCGACCGTTTCCGCATCGAACGCTTGATCAAGAGTTTGACGGCGCAAAACCGGATCAGCGCCTGGACCGTCTGCTCGGTGCCGCCATTTCTCGCGGTCTTCATGTTCATGCGCGAACCGGTCATGATGAACAACATGATGCAAAACCCGATGGGACGCGCGCTTCTCGCCGCCGCCCTGTTTTTGGAAATCGTCGGAATCCTGTTGTTCCGCAATATTATTAAGATCCATATCTAGGAGATTGAGATGGAACTCCTAATTGCGGTTGGATTCTTCGGCTTGGTTTCGGCCATTGTTTATTTCGTCGTCGCTTCCCGGGCGCCGATTGCGGAAGACGCGATTCAGCGGCGCCTTGAGAATATCGGCCTGCAGGCCGCCGAAGGCAGAGCTCCAATTCGTCTTCACGAGCACGAAGAGACGACGTTTTGGGAAAGTATCGCTAATTTCTTTTTCGGCGACCGTGAGTTGCCCGAGCGTTTCAACATGGTCAGCCGGCGCTTGCACCAAGCCGGTTATCGTGGCAACCGTGCGGTCCGGATCTTTTGGGGCCTGCGAATTTTTCTCGCCTTAGCCTTTGCTTTTACCGGCCTCTTCGTTTCATTGACTTCGGGTTCGGCGATGAGTGATCTACTATTGCTCACCGTCGTAGGCGCTGCTGTGGGCTACATGCTGCCGTTTATAACCGTATTTCGTAAAGCCCGCACCAGGGTGCTGGAGATGCGCGAGACGCTGCCCGATACCCTCGACCTGATCGTCGTTTGCGTGGAGGCGGGGATGGGTGTGGATTCCGCGCTCAACCGTGTCGGCAAGGAACAGAACGCGCAGAAGCTCGCACTGGGCGAAGAGCTGGTGTTGGCCACCCAGGAGATGCAAGCTGGCGCGGCGCGCAAGGAAGCGTTGATCCGTTTGGCCGATCGCGTTGGCATCGATGAATTCAAAGCGCTGGTCACGTTTTTAACCCAGACCGAAGAAATGGGCGGCAGCATCGCGCGTTCGTTGCGCGTGTATGCCGAGACCATGCGCGACAAACGCAGCCAGGCCGCCGAAGAAGCGGCTCGGAAAACCGTCATTAAGCTGATTTTTCCGCTGGTATTTTTCATTCTGCCGGCCATTTTTATCATTCTGCTCGGACCTCCAGGCTTGCAGATTATCCAGATGCTTTCGAATCCGTTGCGTTAGAGGATAAACGCAGTGCCGGTAATCAATTTAACCAAGCAGACCTGGCTCGCGACCAAGGTGCGCAAGGCGGACAATTTCTTAACCCGGTTGGTCGGTCTGCTCAAAAGAACGACCCTCGGCCCGGAAGAAGCCTTGTGGTTGATGCCCAGCAAAGGGATTCACACTGTCGGTATGAAATTCCCCATCGACGTGGTGTTTCTGAGCCGGGCGAATCAGGTTGTTGGCTTGATCTCCGGCATGGCGCCGTACCGCCTGAGCTCGGTTCATCTGCGGAGCTTCAGCGTGCTCGAGCTGCCTAACGGCACGATTAAAAAATCGCGCACGGAGATTGGCGATCAATTCGAAATATCATTAGCCGAGGTTTCGGAGATCGACGACCTGAAAGACACGCGCTTGAGTCAGATCGGTTAAAGATTCTCGTTGACACTCTGAAGATAATCGCATTCCGGGTCACGGTTGAATTCGTCCCGCGGCATCTTCCCAAGGTTTACAGGCGCGCTCATCTTTAGGTCTATTCACCGTAGCAAGTCTGCCCTGATGGTGAGTTAAGTTTAGTCATCGGTCCCCATTGCCTTGCCACGAAACTTTCGCAAAATTGACTTTTTAAGGTAGTAAA
>JBLMXG010000420.1:0-27172 GCA_050257635.1 Chloroflexota bacterium | reverse complement strand
CCTGGCGACTGGGAGACTGGTTGTAAAACCGATCGATCGTCACAGAGTTGGCACCGTTGCTGACTCTCTTTCGCGATGGAGCGATAATTCTTATCTCGCAGGAAACGTTGGGAACTGCTATAATTTTTCAAAGAAGACGAGTTACAGCGTTAGCGCTTAATCGATGATCGCACAATTACTCCGAAAGAGGCATTGATTTCCAGTCCCCAACCACGATGTTGATCATCGTTGCTTTCGTTCTCGGCGCCATAGTCGGCAGCTTTCTGAATGTCTGCATTGGCCGGATTCCGAATGGCGAGTCGATTGTGCATCCGCCGTCGCATTGTCCGAAGTGCCAGGGTCCGATTTCGTTTTACGATAACATTCCGCTGCTGAGTTACTGGATTCTGCGAGGCCGTTGCCGTTCTTGCGGGGAAAAGATCTCGCCGCGATATTTTATTGTCGAGCTGCTTATGGCCGGGCTCTCCCTCGCCTTATTTGATCGCTTCGGGCTTGGGTTGGCCTACTTTGCAAGCTTCATTTTGGTCGCGGCGCTCATTGTGATTTCCTTCATCGATCTGGATGTGCGGATCGTGCCTGACGTTATCAGCCTGCCCGGGATTGTTGTTGGCCTGTCTCTATCGATCGTCGGATATTTCATCGTCGGCGAGTCGAGTATCATTCCTTCGCCGCTGAGCTCGTTGATCGGCATCTTAGCGGGCGGCGGGTTTCTCCTAGCGACGGCGTGGATTTACGAGAAAATTACCGGCGTCGAGGGAATGGGCGGCGGCGATATCAAGCTGCTAGCGATGATCGGGGCATTTTTGGGGTGGCCGTCGGTGCCGGTGACGCTTTTTTTTGCGTCCCTGGTTGGGTCCGTGGTCGGTCTGAGCTGCATGCTTATTACCGGCGCGGGCCGCAGACTCGCGCTGCCTTTCGCGCCATTCCTCTGCTCGGGAGCTCTATTGTTCATCTTCTTCGGGGAGCAATTAATCCAGTTTTATCTTGCTCCGAGCTGATCTTCGCCAATTCTGCCTTAACAAATTTCGTCACGGGCACAGGTTTTGACAAGCTAGAGGATTTCCTTGTCGGAACTTCTGGGAAGTTTACGGAATATTTTGCATCAATGGGCAAATGTTTGAGCGTGAGTTGGCCCGTTCATGGTGTGGTGCGTGAATTGCACCACCCATGGACCAAGGTTGAGGCTTTTTCTTCGTCGTTTCGAGCGGCGACTCAATAAATTTTATTGGATAGGTGATTCCCATTAGGGCTATGCGCAGTTCTAAGTCAGAAAGTCGATGGATAGACAACCGTGGTTTCAGCCTCGGCGAGATCTTGGTGGCGGTGACCGTCTTTGGGATTCTCGCGGGTATCGCGGTGCCTCAATTTATTGCATTCCAGCCGACGAGCCGCCTCAACGGCGCTGCCCGGCAGATCTATAGCGAACTCATGTGGGCGCGCTCAAAAGCGGTCAATGAAAACAGTTCTTACGTAGTCACTTTTCCAACCAACCAAACAATGTTGATCTCCGGCGCAACAAGCAAGACCGTGAATATTCAGACAGAATATTCCGATGTGACCCTGAGTGCCACGGCATCGACGATCACATTTACTTCACGAGGGACGGCTGATGTTGGCCCGACGATCACCTTGACAAACTCCGGCGGCACAAAGACGGTGACCGTTCGAATCACCGGCACCGTAAATATCAGTTAGGGTGGGCGTTATGCATAGCTGGGACCTAAAGCGCTTCGCCGTGAGTGACGCCGGCTTTACTTTGATTGAAACGTTTATTGCGATTGTTCTTTTGACCGTGGGTTTGCTAGGAACCGCCGCGCTTACGACCGGCGTCGTGCGTGGCAACCTCGCGAGTAAAAACATGACGTCCGCGACGGCGATTGCACAATCGTGTTTTGAGGAAAATCGCCGCGTTGGTTATGCAAGCGCCGGGGCGGTGCCGACAGGAGGCTCCAATAGTTGCGTCGCAGGAAACGCCACGGTGACGGCCAGTGGAGTTTCTTTCACCCGCAACTTAGCAGTCGATACCTCGGTCGCGAACGTAAAGACGCTCACTGTGACAGTCACCTGGTCCGAAGGCGCAGTCGGCACAAAATCCATTGTCTTGAAAACCATAATGGCAGTGACATGAACGGGTGGCTGTGGCGATATTCAAGGAAAGCTAAGGGTTTTACCCTCGTTGAGCTGTTGGTATCCATGGCCATCGGTTTGGTGGTGTTAGCCGGCATTACTCAAACTTTCACGGCGCAAACTCGACAGAATAGCGCTGAGGAACAAATCGGCCAGTTGCAGCAAAACGTTCGCGGGGCGCTGGATTTGATGGTTCGCGAGATCCAGATGGCGAAATACAATCCGGCCGGAACCGCCTTTCCGTCCGGCACCTACGGTGTGCCCTACAGTGCGTCGCAATTGCAGATCCAGTCCGACATGGACGGTAACGGAACTTTAGACAGCTCGACCAGCGGCAGCGTCGAGAACATCATCTACGCTTACGACAGCGCTAATCTCCGTATTACACGGCAACTGGGCTCCGGCGGCAGCGCGCAGATCCTTGCCGACAACGTTTCCGCATTCACGTTTGCTTATTATGATGCCAACGGCAATGCGGTCACGTCATCGGCTAACAACGGCAATATTAGAAAAGTGACCATAACGATCACGGCGAAAACCGCAAAGCCCGACCCGAGTTATCCGACCAACGGGGGCTATCGAACTTACCAACTTAGCGCCGATGTCACGCCGCCCAACTTGGCGTTGTAGTCAGGAGTTTGGAAAACATGATCCATCCTCGAAACCTGCGGCGTTACCTGGGAGGCCGATATAGCAATGACGAGAGCGGTTTGATTCTGATCGCGGCTCTGACGCTCTTGACGGCGTTGATCCTCATCGGCGCGACGGCATTTATCGTTGCATCAACGGATGTCAAAGTCGGCGGCAACTTTAGAACCGGTCAAACCGCCTTGCAGGTCGCGATGGCCGGTGCGGAACAAGCGCGCCAAACGCTGCGGGCGGCAAATTCGGTCAGTTCGAATACAACAAATTTCAGCGAAGAGCTTGTCGCGTATGCCAGCACGCCGCTGGCCTCCTCAAGCAGTTTGATCGGTGGTTATACGTACACTGCTAATCTTACAAACGATACAGCAGCGGGCGAAACGAGTACCAGTGACGTTAACGGCAAGGTCATGATCACCTCGGTGGCGACCGGGCCGAACAACGCCCAAGCCACGGTGCAGACCGTAGTCCAGCTTTATTCTTTTTCCACGAGCAGTCCGGCGGTTGTCTACTCTAAAGACAACGTCACGCTGAGCGGTAGTTCTATCAACATTAGCGGCAATGACGGCAGCAGCTGCGGTGGCGGCAACCTGGCGCCAGTCTATACCAAGGACCCGGCTACGACGACAACTAATGGCAACCCCGATCTCGAAGGTAATCCTTCCACACCCCAGCATGGAACCACGGACATCGATCTTCAATCTTATATCGATGCGCTCAAGGGGGGAGCGAACTATACGCTTACGGATGATTCGTCCGACTCAAATTTCGGCGACGCAAATAATTATGTCACGGTCTATGCGGACGCCGTTGGCACCCAAGCCGACGGAGAGCTCCGACTCAATAACGTGAACGGATACGGCATTCTCCTCGTCAAAGGGAACTTGCAGTTAGCCGGAAATACGAATTGGAACGGCATCATTATCGCGACCGGCGTGATTACATCGTCGGGCGGCGGATCAAACGCCAAGAATATTCAAGGGCAGATATACAGCGGCAGCTCCGCGCTCGGAGACACGACCATCAGCGGTAGCGTGGTCATTGGCTACAACAGTTGCAACGTTAAAAAGGCGCTGTCGAGCCAGCCCCTGAAGGTCGTGAGTTGGAAGCAAAACTACTGAGTTCGCGCTCGGAGCGCGCTCTCGACAGTGTTGCCGATTTCATGCGCCTCATTGAATTCACGGCTGTATTCGACAAACAATTTGCTGTCTTTGGAAAGTTTATTTTTAAACGCAGTGATTTGATTCAAGAGCTGGCGGATTTCGCTGGTTAGCATTCCGTCTATCGCTTTCGATTTTTCTTTCAACCGGTTAAATTCCCCGACGACAGGATCTTCGGCATCCCTTTTTCGCTCGGCCTTCTTTGCCGCAACAAGTTTCTTATCACCGGTATCATCGTTTTGTTTTGATACAGCACGCGAGTTCTCGTCCACCGGTTCAAGGTCGCTGGCGGCGGCGATCGGAGAGGTCTTATCAGATCTCTCAATTCTTGTGACGAAAGACTTTTCGATACCAAATATCCCGCCATAAGTGTCGAAGAGCACCTGACCGCCTTCGTGCCAATAGCGGGTCGTGATGTATTCGTTGCCGTTTTTTAGCCTGATAACATAGGCGGCATCGACGTTGTCAATTCCGCCGAGTAAAGTCACTACGGTCGCAGCATATACCCATCGTGTGCTCATATTGGTTTCCGGTTAAAAAATATAAATTCATTTTAACATCGATTGCACCGATCGCAAAAGTGTAATCGGTTCGTTACCGGCTGGCTATTTTCGCTTGACACCCCTGAGGTCGCGGCAGTATTTTCCGCCAATCTCGGAGGGGGACATGAAGAATCGGACTCAGTGCAGTGCCTTCTCGACAATCGAGTTAGTGGTGGTCCTGGCGATCGCGGCTATTATCGCGGCCATCGCGTGGCCCGGTTGGAGAAGTTGGTCCGATAGCGCCGCTTTAAATAGCTCGATCCGGCAGATTCAATCCGAGCTTCACGCCATCAAGATGCGGGCCGCGGCTGAAAACGTCGCTTTTCAGTTTGCCTATTTGCAAGACGCAAACCAGTATACCGTCCAGCGAGACTCAAAACCGGTGCACACCAAACCGATCACCGAAGGTACTACCATAACCAAGACCGGCGTCATCTCGTTTTCGCCCCGGGGAACCGCGGGCGGCAATCGGGTGCGGTTACGCAACGCTGTCGGTGCTTGTCGGCAAATCGTCGTCAGCGCAACGGGGCGAGTGAGGATCTGCACACCAAGCGAGTGTGCGGAAGATTGCTGATGCGGCAAGGGTTGACACCGGATGGCTCACCTAAGCAAAGACGGATTTACTTTTAATGAACTCCTCGCAGCGATGGGCCTCGTCGTCGCGGTCGTTTTGGGATACTCGCTTGCCAGCGTCAATCTGGTTCGACGGCAGATCGCTAGCGATAATTCGAGCGTGGCGATTCATCTGGCGCAAGATAAGATCGAAGAGTTGCAAGCACGTCGATCGCTCATCGACGTCAATTCTTGCCCAGACGCCGGAGAACATGCCTTATCGGCAAAGGCTGGCTCGGCCGGGATTTTCGATCGCTGTTGGACCATCGCCGCGTCATCCCTCGGGTCGGACCTGAAGCGAATCGATGTAACGGTTTCGTGGCGGGATCACGAATCCCACGAACTGACGTTTTCGACATTGGTCTTTGTGGAAGAACCATGATGGCACCTACGAGCGGCGGGGAAAACGGCACGACTTTGATCGAACAGATGGTGTCGTTGCTGATCGGCGCCATAATGATCACGGCGCTGTACGGATACTTCCGCACCGAGCTCTACAACTCGCTGGTTTTGGAAGTAAAAACAGGCGCTCTCGAAGATGCGCGCGGGGCCTTGGACATCATGATTCGGGATTTGAAGAATGCAGGATCATGGGGCAGCGGCAGCGCGCCGTCGGAAACCGGTATCGCGGACGATCCTAATAATGATGTGGATTCCGTCTGCAACCGAGTTTATGCCGCCAACGCCGGGCTGCTGCATGTTCAAATGGACCTCAATGGAAACGGCAACTGTGCCGATATCGACCCTCGAGAGAGTGTTCGCTACGAATTAACCGGCCCTACCTCCACATGTCCGGGAACTTACATCATTCGGCGCAACGGGGACTGTTTGGTCGCGTACGTCGCGCCGGCGTCGGTGGGCAAGATCTTCACTTTTTACGATGCCAACGGGGCCGAACTTGGCGCTACGCCGGCTCTCGGGGCCATCAAGCGGGTGAAAATCGCTTTCGCCGTTCAAGTGAAAAATCCTGATCCGAAACTTACAGGCAATCTGACCACGGCGCTTTCGAGCAGCGTCGAGTTCCGTAACTAGGCCGAGCATTATGGGAATCGACCACAAGGCGTTATCTCGTGAGGAGGGCATGGTTCTGATGAGCTCCCTCGCCATTCTGTCCGTGCTGATGGTTATTGGAATAGGTCTCGGGACTATGTTGCAAAATGATTATCGAGTATTAGCAAATCTGCGCGGGGGGACCGAAGCATTCTATTTCTCCGTGGCGGGCATCGAGTGGAGCAAGGCTGAAATCGCCACGCTAACGTCTTTTCCACCGCTGCCATCCAACGAAACGAAGGATTTTTCCACTGGCCAGTTTGCCGTCTCATTTCTTTCCTCGGCGGTCGCAGGCCCTTTGGATGCGAAGGTCGTCGTGCGCTCTGTGGGCACCCACCGCACCGCCGAGAGCGTCGTTCAGGCACGACTGACCAAGTCCTACGATCTTAGCGACGCAGCGTTGGGGCTGCGGGGAAACGGTTCACGGGTCAATCTTAGCGGTGATGCGATTTTTATTTCGGGAGCGGATCACGATCCGAGCGATGGAAGTCTCGTTTCGGGTGCCAAACCGCGCAGCTCGGTGTCGGTCTCCGATAACGGACTGCGGACACTGGTTCTTCAAGCCCTTGGCGATCCGCCGCGGTCCGGAGTTCTCGACAGCAGCGATGGTTTCCAGGCTGTCACGACCAGCGGTTATCTACCGTCCGCGTTTGTGGCTCAGCTGGCCAACCAGCTCTGCGCCTCGGCAACGGCGACCGTACACGTGATCCCGGCGGGGAGCAGCTTGATGTTGGAAAACCAAACTTGGGGCAGCCAGGCCGCACCACAACTCCACTGCGTCGACGGATCATCGGCAGCGGGCGACGAGGTCAGTCTGGCCAGTGTCACTGGGGCAGGCATTATCGTAGTTAGGGAGGCGGATTTGAACTTGACCGGCGGGTTTCGTTGGGAGGGGCTCCTCCTTGTCACAGGCAGCGAGATTAGTATGAAAGCGACTGGATCGAGCACTAAAGAGATTTTCGGCGCTGCGGTTGTCAATGAGGCAGGTATCCCAAACGCAAGCAGAGCACTTTTGGATGTGGATGGTAATTTGCGCCTGCTTTTTAGCCGCAAGGCCCTGAGCCGAACCGCGTCTTTATTGCCCGTAGCGTCTTTGAGCTCTGCCTACGCTTCGCTACCTTTCTTGATTTCCCAGGATTACTGGCGGACCGTTACGCCGTAAACCGAAGCCGTAAACTTCAATTTACAATCGGACCACAAGATGGTAAATTCTCAATCTATAACGATTTGAAAGCCCTGAATTTGTGAGCGGTAGGTATCCGTGTTTTGGTCAAACGGGTTTTATGGATACTCTACTCGATTCTCGGGGCCGGCTTTTGACCAGTGAACACGGACGAGGCGCGAGAGGGAGTAAGCATGGATACAAAGAAGACCATAATGGTGGTTGACGATAATCCCGATATCATCACGATCGTCAAGACCATTTTGGAAGGGCGCGGCTACACCGTTTTCAGCGCTTCCAGCGGCCCCGAATTATTGAACATGTTGCCCAATCAAAAGCCGGACCTGATCATTTTAGACATCATGATGCCGGAGATGGATGGTCTAGAAGTGCTCACCCGACTGAAGGGTAAGACCGACACTGCAACAATCCCAGTAATCTTGCTGACGGCCAAAGTTCAGTACGAGGACGTTCTCGGTGGTTATAAGCTGGGTGCGGACTACTACATCACCAAACCATTCACCAGTACCCAGCTGGTCAACGGCATCAATTTGCTTTTGGGCGAAAGCAAGGCATAACCGATCCGCTCCCCTGGGGCGCAATACCTCCGGCTTTAGATCTCGTCTCCCAATTTGCATCTTCCGGTCGATTTATTCATTCTGCTAGAGCATGATCCGATTCATCACCTTCGAGGGTGGAGACGGCACGGGTAAAACCACGCAAATCCAAGCCCTTGAGAAGCTTTTGCAAGAGCTAAAACGATCCTGCGTCGTCACTCGGGAGCCGGGCGGCACGGCGCTCGGCAAGCTGATTCGCAAGGTGCTGCTGGAAGTGGGGGAAAGTGAAATTGCCTTATCCACCGAGCTTTTCTTATATTTGGCGGACCGGGCGCAGCACGTGAAGGAGATCATCCGACCGGCGCTCGACTCGGGAAAAACGGTGCTTTGCGATCGCTTCACCGATTCAACGCTCGCCTATCAAGGATACGGGCGCGGTATCGATTTAAGCTGGTTGCGCCGCCTGAACGAAACGGCCGGCGCGGGCACATGTCCGGATCTCACGATTCTATTTGATTGCCCGGTGGAAATCAGTTTGGCGCGCACCGCCCAGCGATGGGCGCGAGCGGCCACTGATCGGCCTCCAGAGGATCGATTCGAGCGCGAGCAACTCGAATTTCACGAGAGAGTTCGTCAGGGTTTTCTTGAGTTGGCGAGAATAGAGTCTCGTCGTTTTCGAGTCATAGATGCGTCCGGGTCCGTCGATCAAGTGGCCAAACAGATTCGTGAAATTTTCGATCGGGAAGTCGCGCCATGAGTTTCGCCGAAGTGATCGGACATACAAAGCAGCTGCAAACCTTGCGCGCTGCACTGTCAAGCCAGCGGCTGCACCACGCTTATATGTTTCTCGGACTTGAGGGAGTCGGCAAACGGACGGTCGCCATGGCGCTGGCGAAGGCGATTCACTGCGAGGAGTCGAGCGACGATTCCTGCGGTCGATGTGTCAACTGCGTGAGAATTGACGATGCCAACCACCCCGACGTGCGCGTGGTCGAACCCTTGCCGGGAAAGAAGGAAATCAGTATCCAGCAAATCCGTGAGCTTGAGCGTGAGTTGCGCTACCGATCGTTCGGCGGCAAGCGCAAAATTGCCATCGTCGAACCAGCCACCGTGATGAATCCCTCGGCCCAAAATGCCCTGCTCAAGACTCTCGAGGAACCGCCGGAAGATTGCTTGATCATTCTCATCGCGCCGAACGGCGGAGGGCTTTTGCCAACGTTACGCTCTCGCTGCTTGCGGCTGTCCTTCGCCCCATTGGCGCGCGCCGAGGTCGTCGCATTTTTGCAGCGCAGGCGAGGCGTAGAGCCAGAGGATGCCGAGCTCCTTGCGGCAATGAGCATGGGAAGCGTCGGTGTGGCAGCCAACCTCGATCAGGCAACCTTGACCGAGAAGCGGCGCAATTGGTTGGGCAAGCTAAGTTCGCTGAAATCCGGCGACTACCAGTCCGCCATCGCGGCGGCGGAGGCGCTGGCGACAAGCCGCGAACAGTCGCTGGAGTTTCTCGCCTGGGCGGAAAGTTGGTACCGAGATTTGATGATTCACGCGGTGAGCGGCAAAGAGGATGAGTTGATAAACTTGGATATGCGGCAACAGATCAATCATCAGGGGGCGGCGGTCGGCGCCGAGAGCGCGCTTGACGCGCTCGCCCGTATCACCTGCGCCGCAGGAGGGATCCATCGTAATCTAAACCGGCGGATGGTGCTGGAAAGATTTTTATTCGGTGTGGTCGGGGGACGTTGATGGGAAAAATCTATATCACCACGCCGCTTTATTACGTCAACGCGGAGCCCCACCTGGGCAGCGCCTATACGATGGTCATCACCGATACGCTGGCGCGTTATTATCGCAGCAAGGGGCGAGAAACGTTCTATCTCACCGGCACAGACGAACATGGCGATAAGATCGCCGCGGCCGCAGCGCAGGCAGGAATGGAGCCGAAGGCCTTCACCGATCGAATCAGCTCGACCTTTCGCGCCGCGTGGGACGCCTGCGGTTTTGCCTTCGATCATTTCATCCGCACCACCGACGATTATCATATCCGCTTCGTGCAGGAGATTCTCAACCGGGTTCACCAAGCCGGTGACATCTACTTCGACCGGTACGGCGGACTCTACTGTTTCGGCTGCGAGCGCTTTTACACGGAGAAAGAGCTGGTCCAGGGTAAATGCCCGGATCATCTTGTCGAACCCAAGCTGATCGAAGAAGACAATTATTTTTTCCGTATGAGCAAATATCAGGAGCCGCTTCTGCGGCACATCCAAGAGGAGCAGCCGGATTTCATTCGTCCGGAGGGCTTCAAGAACGAAGTCGTGGCGATGCTCCGAGAGCCCATAGGCGATCTGTGCATCTCGCGCCCCAAGAGTCGGCTCACCTGGGGTATCGAGATGCCCTTCGACGATCGCTACGTGACCTACGTGTGGTTCGACGCATTGCTCAACTACGTGAGCGCTCTCAAATATCGAGGCGAGGAGTTTTTCCAAAACTACTGGCCCAGCGCCGAGCACTTCATCGGCAAAGATATTCTCAAACCGCATGGTGTGTTCTGGCCGACGATGCTATTAGCGGCCGGTCTGCCGCTCTACAAACACTTAAACGTCCACGGCTTCTGGAACGTCGAAGGACAGAAAATGTCCAAGAGCCTCGGCAACACGATCTCGCCGTTGAAGATGAAAGAAGAAATCGGCATGGACGCCTTCCGTTACTTCGTCTTGCGCGAAAGCGTTTTCGGCCAGGACGCCGACTTTCGCCGCGACAATCTGACCGCCCGCTACAACGCGGATCTGGCGAACAACCTGGGGAATTATGTCAGCCGGGTGCTGGCGATGCAGCAGAAATACTTCGCTGGCGTCGTGCAGCCGCTGGGCGCGACCTGGGCCGACATTGACGTCAAGCTGCGCGACGCATTTGCCGCCGCAGAATTCGATCTCGATAGCCAGATCGAAGAGTTGCAGTTTCATCGTGCTTTAGAAGCTGTGTGGTTGGCGCTCGATCACGCCAATCGTTATATCGTGAACACTGCGCCATTCACGTTGATCAAAGACCCGACCAAGCAGGCTCGGGTCGGCGAAGTGCTGCACCACTCGCTGGAAGTGGTGCGAACTCTGTCACGCTTGTTGGCACCGTTCATGCCCGATACCGCCCGCGAATTGCGCGGATTGCTCGCTATCGACGAAGACCGCTTGAAGGCTCCGTGGGGTCGGGGGCTCGCCAGCGGGCATAAAATCAACCTGCCGACGAACCTTTTCCCGCGCATCGAAATCAAGAAGTAATTTTCGCAAACGATGCTGATCGACAGTCACGCCCATATTCAAGGCAAGGAATACGCCGGCGAAACGGCGGACGTCATCGCCCGTGCCCACGAAGCGGGCGTCGAGAAGATCATAGCCGTCGGCGGCGCCGGCGATATGTCGAGCAATACGGAGGCCGTCGCGCTGGCAGCGAGGTTCGAGAACGTATACGCCACGGTCGGCATGCATCCGCACGATGCCAAGGACGTCACGGATACTCAGCTCCATCAGCTTGAGAATTTGACTTCCCATCCAAAGATCGTCGCGGTCGGCGAGACCGGGCTCGATTACTACTACAGCCACTCGCCGCACGATATCCAGCGCCGGGTGTTTGCGCGATTCATTCACCTGGCGCGAGAGACGAACTTGCCGATCGTTGTGCACGAGCGGGACGCGGCGCAAGACGCGGTCGTTCTGTTGCGCAGCGAAGGGGCCGGAGAATTGCGCGGCGTGATCCACTGTTTCACCGGCAGCTACGAAGCGGCCTGCGGCTATTTGGATCTGGGCTTCTATCTTTCGTTCACCGGCATTATCACCTTCAAGAATGCCCAAGCGTTGCGCGAAGTGGTGCGGCGGATGCCGCTCGAGCGAATCCTCGTCGAAACCGACTCTCCCTTTCTCACGCCCGTGCCGCACCGCGGCAAACGCAACGAGCCGGCGTACGTTCGCCAGGTTGCCGAAACCATCGCGACGGTGAAAGGAGTCACCTTCGACGAGGTCGCAATCCTGACGACAAATAACACCCGCACGCTTTTTAAAATTTAGGCCGATCGCCAATCGGGTTCAAACCAGCAAATTCGCCGATGATGGACTCGCTCGCCGTAGTGCGCCGGAGAAATCCCCCATCTAATCGCGTCGTGATCCGTATCGGCGCCGATTTTGTTAGCCGGTGATTTTGGATTTGGCTCCATTCCTTCGTGTGCGGGCTGATTTCCTGTCAGGTCGAGAAAATCGGTTGGACCAGGATCGCCCCAAAAATACATGTGTGCAGAGCAGGGGCAGGATCGCGAGCCCGATGGCCCAGTGCGTCACGCTACTCCATTGTCGCGCTGTATCGTCGCTGATGTAATAAAGTAGCCAACCGGTGAGCGTCAAAACGGCATTCACGCCGATCACGAAAGAGCCCGACCAACGGTTCGCTCGCAAGGCGAAACCGCGCCGAACATGAGTCGATAACGTCCCCAGCAGAGCGAGATAGACGAGCATCGCCGCGCCGTGTATTTTCATGCTGGTGGTTTGCAACGGAGTTCGAATCGGGCCCAACTCCGGATCTTTGAACCACTCGGCGGCAATCCAGAGAGCGCCGGTCAGCCAAACAATGCCAAACGAGAGATAAAAAATCCGCCGGTGGTTGGGTTCCAATCGAACCCGTTCGTGGACCAGCGCCATGATCTTGGCAGTACGATCCGTGACTTTTTCTCTCATGGGATTACCGAGGCGCCACAGAGTGGCAGCGCGGTTCCGGTCGGATTGATGACCTAAACGCGTTCCCGCAAGTCGGGTCGCTGCTAGATCGCAATTGCACAGAGCATCTGACACCGCGGCGATCGACGACCAGCGCCAGGGCGTTAAACTGCTCAAGAATTTGCGGCGCACGGCGTGGCACAAGACGTACAATCTTAGTCAAAGCATCGGCGATCATGCAACGCATCGCGATCACGGTGACCCCCTGCCGCCACTTTACGCACGCGCCGCGCCGCGGCTCGACGAGCGCGTCATTATGGCGCTGCGCAGTAAAGAAACCGCTGGAACTCGCGATGGCAGCATTGGAGAAGGGTCCGAGGGGCAACACTAGCGATGCTGTCTCCGGATGGCGGATGTGAATCGGTTGCGGTTGGCCGAAGACGCTAAGATCGCCTCCGGCGTTGACGATGCCGCTTGTAACGCCTGTTTTCTTTAGGACTTGTACGGCTCGGTCGACGGCGTATCCCTTGGCAATGCCGCTGAGATCAATCCACGCACGTTTTGTCAGGGTCACGAAATTGTCCGGTAGCAGAAGCAAATCCTTGAACGACGCTTTCCTATCGAACGCTGCCGCGCCATGGGGACGAGGGAGAAAGCCTGCCTCGACCAACCGGCCGCCGATGGTGATATCGAATGCGCCGGCAGACAGCCGGCTCATCCATTGCGCACACTCCAGGACTTCGTAGGTGCGCGGATCCACGCGCACAGTTTTCCCCGGCGCGGCGCGATTGATGTGTGACACATCGCTATTTTCTTCGTGAAAGCTCATCAGCCGGTGGATAATTTCGATTTCACGAAATGCCGCGTCGACGCCGGCAGCGGCGTTAGCGCCGACGGCGCCTATTTCCACCAGCGTGCCCAGCAGCGGCCGAGCGCGGCGTATTTCATTTGAGCGCGATTTCATAGGTGGCTAGAATCCGTTTCACGCCGTCGGCAATATGGCGGCACGACAAGGTGGCGCCACTAATGTTCTTAATGTCCTGATTGAGCTTGAGCGGCGCGGCAGTGCTCTTGCCGACGAACTGCGAGCGCCAGTCGGCGTTGCGCACTTCGTAGCCGTAGCTTTCGCGATAGGTCATGATCTCGATCTGCTTCACCGTGCCGTCGGCGTTTATGCCGATGGCGTAGGTGATGAACTCGTGTTTGCCGACGACCTCATCGACGATGAAAAATCCGCCGCTATCGACTTTCCAAACTTGCACTTCCTTGTGGCGCACGTTGGCATCGCTGCGCCGCTCGATCTCGCGCGCCTGCTCGTTGGTCAGAGTTACAAAGCTCTTGGTGAATTTCTGACCCGGAAATATAGCTTGCTGGGCTTGTTCGACCGTGAAATACGTGGCGCCATAAGCGGCCGGCGCAAAGATCGCGATTGGAACTTGGGCGGCGGGCAACCAGATCCATTTCGACTGGCGCATAATTTCTCCCTACCAGGTGAAACCGACTTTGACCCGCAGCCGATACTTCTCGAAATCGTCCGCATAGGTTCGGCCGCCTTCGAGCACGCCGGCGTCGGCGAAGTCCTGGGCCCAAGGCAGCTGGGTCGGAAACGTCGCCGTGGTGAAAAATCGCTCGCCGCCCCATTGCACGACAGGGCCGAGATAGTAGGCGACGTTGTTGCGCTGGGAGGGGCTCAAGCTGAAATTCGAGTATTCCCGCTCATTGATAAACTCAAAGCCGCCGGACCAGTTCGGCACAAAACGATAGGAGGCGGCGAGCGCGATATTGAAGTCGGTCTCATTGTCCCAGTATTTGCGCGAGGCGTAGCCGACTTCTTCCGGGTCACCCGGCAATTTTCTTCCTTCGAGATTCAACGTGAGGTTCGACGCAATGACCAGCCGATCATCGAGAAAGTTCTTCTGTAAAATGATCCGATTTTCGACCTCGAACACACCTTTTCCAAAGGTCGGTTCAAGGTAATAAGCCAGCCCGATGGGATGAATGTACGGACTTAAGATTCGATAGATTCCTTCCAACGATACGCCGACGAATCTCCCCTTATGCCAATGTTCGTCCGGGCCGACTATCTTGTCAGCGAAATTCTCCGGTGGCGAGGTCGTGCCGTCGACGGCATTATGAAATGCGCGGCTCCACATGTAATTCGCGTAGACCGCAGCTTGAAAGTCGCCGGTGACACCGTATTCGAAAGCCGTTCGACCCTGGACCAAATCAAACTGCCCCCCTGCTTTTTGTCTTCGCCATGTCAACCATTGCTCGATTTCCTTACCGCCCTTCGGCAACAGATCCGTTGTAATCACGAAGCCGAACACGCTCTCGCCGGCAAAAGCTTGCGGAGCGAAGTTGACCATCCCGATAAATACTAACAGTGACGCCGCTCTTCGAATAAAATTCCGGTTCGCCCCCATGACTGGGCCTTCCTGCTGAAAAAGAAAAAAGTTCTCTAAAATACCCAAGCAACCTTGAGCCTAAACTCGTAGCGCTCATGCTCTTCGAATTCCAAGCCGCTGCGGCCTCGTCCAGGCGTGGGCGGATGACCCGCCACCTGGGGCAAAAAAGTAAAAGTTAACCACCATTTTTCCGCGCCGTAGTGGATATTCGGGCCGAGAAAAAATGCGCCTTCCTGAGGGCCCTTGAACTCGGGATATTCCGTGTGATAGCGGCCTTCGAGACCAAGAAACCATTTTGGCGCAACGCGATAGGAAAGCCCCACGGTGTGCTCAAGCTCCAGCTCTTTTTCCCTCTCGCCGCTGGCTTTGAATTTGGCCCATTCGGGCTCGACGGTGAGGTTGTAAGCGAGCGCCAGTTGATCGTCGAAGAAATTTTTCTGCAAGATGATCTTGTTTTCCAAGCCGAACTGATTCATGCGTTCGCCGGAGATCCTGTCGATCCGAGAATAAGATGGCTCCAGATAGAGCGACAAGCCGAATAGATCCTTGTAAACGCTCAAGAGGCTGTATTTGAACGCCAGGTTGACGCCGTTAAAATCCAGGCTGCGGGAGAGCTTCCGGTCCGGATCGTCTTCGAGGGCGCCGCCGGCGATGCGGTGCGATCTGCCTTTGAGATAAAAGGAGCCCTGGAACCGGTCGGTGAAGCCATGTTCGAGCTCGATCATTTCGTCCCAGCCTCGGTAAGTTCCTTTGCCCTTACCGGTTCGCAGCGTGAGCCAGTTATAAATCTCGGTGCCGCCCTTGGGCAGGGTGTCGGAGCCGTAGACATAGCCCCATAAATTTTCATCGGCCCGCGCCGGCTCGACGGAATATGGCGCAGCAAAAAACAGAGCCAGAACAAGGGATAAGCCAGCAGGGAACAAGCCGCGGTACATTTTTTTCTCCTTTCAGCGATCCACCTCGCGCGGATCATTGTAGGCCAAAACAAAGAGCCCAGGGTCCGTCGTTAATCGACGGGACGCTGGGCTCTGGATTCTTGACCTCGGGCCGCTGGACTCGATTCTACGACAGCTAAAATTATCTCATAGATTCAGCCGCACGGTGCCCTTGGCATCGAGCGGCAGGACGACTTGCCGCTTGCATCGGCGACATTTGATTTCCACCCCGGATTCCACCAGGCGCGCGAGCAGGCTGCCGCAACTGCAGCGCAGCGACGAGTCGGATTTCACCGCCGCGCGAATTTTATTCTGTCCGGGCTCTGAGCGAATATCCATCTACGATTTCTTCCGCTCTCGGGCCACGCAGTATGTCGTGGCGACGAACGCGCAGAGCATAAGACCTTGAGCCGCCAGAGTTTCGACCGTCGGGTAGATGCCGAGCAGGGGAATCGCTCTCGGCACGCTTAACGGCGTTGTCGGCACCCAGAGCGACGCCTGGAGCTCTTTGATGCCGTTGCCAGCAAAGATGAACGCCATCAAGTAGAGCAGTGCGCCGGTGGCGCCGAAAAAATATTTGAGCGGAATTTTCAGCCCCAGCTTGAGGATGGCGAAAGTGGCCAGCGCCAGAGCCAGAAGGCCGGCGCCGAGGCCCCAGAGTATCGGGGCGTGGTCGCCTTCGTTCTGCAGCCATAGCGCCTGGTAAAAAAGCACGACTTCGAAAGCCTCGCGGTAGACCGCGAAAAACGAAATGCCGACCAGGCCTAGGATTCGTTTGGCGGAGAGCAGATCCTGGACTTTTTCATGAATGAAGGCTTGCCATTTTTTTGCTTCCGAACGGGTATGCAGCCAATAGCCGACGTAAAAAAGTGCCACGGCGGCGAAAACGGCAATGAATCCTTCCATGCTCTCTCGGTGACTGCCGCTGAGGGTCAACACGGTTTCGCTCGCGACCCAGGTTAACCCGCCCGCGACCAGCGCCAGAATCCAGCCGAGATGAACATAGCGTATGGCCTCTTTGGCATTCATCACGCGCAACATTGCCAAGATCGCTGCGAGCACCAGCGCGGCCTCGAGGCCTTCGCGTAGGATGATCAACGCGGAGTTGATGAAGGCATAGTAGCCGGAGAAACGGTCGTCGCGGGCGATGATCTGAGCCGCTTGATCAAGCCGTGTTTCGATTTCGAGTTGGCGCTTTTGGATCTGTTTTACCGGCTCGCCCTGTTTCATGGAAGTGCGCAGCTGCGTGAAATAGCTCTCCAGCTCTCTGCCAAAGGTGGCGTCTTTTGCGAACAGCGTCGGTTCGGCGAGCTCATAGCCGTCGAGATAGGCTTCGACGGCTTTTTGATAGGCTTTCTCCCTCTCGCCTTTGCCGTAGAGCGCCACCGCTTCACGCAGAAGCCCGCGCGCGATCGACAACGGGTCATTGGTGACAGCTTGCAACAGGCCGCGCCGCAGATAAGCCAGTAGGCTCATCGCTTCCGATTCTTGCGCGGTGTAATTCTTCAGCTTTTCTAGGATTTGATCATCACTATTGGTTGCCAGGGTCGCGACGGATAGCAGATCCGTCGGCACTTTCTTCTCTTGGACTAAGCGCGCGCCGGCTTTGGACGCGTCGTCGGAAAAGCGCAGCGAGAAAATATAGAAAGCAACCTGCCAGCGCTGCTCCTCGCTGAAGGCGTCGAAAGAGGCCATCGCCGTGCCTTCGATGCCGAAGCTCGCGGTGTTGAAGGCTTTAAAGGGGGACAGGGCGCCGATCCTCTCCGGATCGGTAAAATTCGCCGGCGGCGGTGTTTTCGGATTCATCGACTCGCGGCCCGAGCCATCGCCTTTACCTGTGACACCGTGGCATTGGGCGCAATTCTCGGCATAAAGTTTTTTACCCGCGGCGAATGAAGGCAGACGGCGCGGGTACGGGATTATCTTGTAGGCGGCAATGAGTTTTTCTTTGGCGCTCTTCGCCAACACGGAGACGGCTTGAGAGTCGCCCTTATCGGCGATCTGTTTGACCAGCGCGGTCAACTCCGGCTCAACTCCGGCTTTGTCGGCCTTGTCATTGGCCTTCAGCTGGTTGAAAAGATCGGTGCTGCGTTTGGCGAATTCCTGCATTTCGCTGTACTCGTCCTGGCTTAGCACCTTGCCGTCCTGCACCGCGTTCTTGTAATCGCTGCCGAGATAGTCGAGTAACGCGACGAGCTTTTTGGCCTCATCTTGGGCGTGGGCGAATGCCGGCACAACCAGAGCCGCCAATGTCGCAAGCAGACAGAAGACCGAGAGTCGACTAAATTTGGCAACCCGCACGCCACAAAGTCGCAGTGAAGACTCGATCATTGATTGCATAGGGCTGGGGTCTCCATGGGTATCACGCTGCTTGGGCGGACAGAAGATAGCGCTTTCTCAGCCATGCGCTGATTCCATCCATCATAAGAACGACAACGAGGACCATCAATAAAACCGTTGCCAACCGCCGATAATCCAAACTCTGTACATAGATCTGGATAATAAAACCGAGCCCGCCGGCACCGACGAAACCGAGCACTGATGAGGCGCGAATGTTGTACTCGAGCATGAAGAGAACCTGAGCCAGGATCGCGTTGGCAGCTTCCGGAACCACGACGAAGCGCACAAGCTGCAGCTTTGAGGCTCCGGTGCTTTGCACCGCTTCCATGATCTCGGGATCGGTTCCTTCGAAGATATCCGCGTAGATCTTGGCTAAATAGCCGACGGTGTAGGCGGCGATCCCAAAAGTGCCGGCGAGCGGCCCGAGGCCGAGCAAAATAACGAAAATGATCGCCCATAGCAGCACCGGAATGGTTCTGATTCCGGCGGCAACGAAGCGGGCAAACGCGGATATCCAGGACGAAAATAAGCGTCGGGTGCCGAGAATACTCAGCGGCAGCGACGCGACAAAGCCGAGCAAGGTACCCGCGAAGGACATCTCCACGGTTTCCCACAGCGCGGCGCTTGCGGTCGGCAGAATGCCGATATCCGGCGGCATCATTTCCCTGCCGAGAATGCCGAGGTTGCGCAGGCCGCGTGAAAGCCGCTCGAGATCGAAGAACTCCAAGTGGGCGAGAACCGCGAGCAAGAAAAGCGTCGCGGCGAGCGGCAGAACCAGCGTCGATTTCACAATACGGCCTCGACCGGCGCGCTTTCGAGAGTCTCGTTGCCGATAAAGCCCGGAGCGATATCGCCGTTTTTGAGCGCGAGCACGTTGTCGCCGAACTGGCGCGCCAGGCCAAGACGATGCATGCTCATGATGAGAGTAATATTTTCCTTCTCAGCGGCTCGGCGGATGCGGGTAAGAATCTCCAATGCCAAGGCGAGATCGAGGCCCGAGGCAAATTCATCGGCCATCACCACCCTCGGCTGCTGGAGCAGGGTGCGTGCAATGGCGACCCGCTGGCGTTCGCCGCCACTCATGTGAAAGACCTGTTCCGCGCGCTTGTGGGCGATGCCCATCATGTCGAGGGCGGCCTCGGCTTTTTCGTTCTCCTCCCGCGGAAAGAGGCCGAGCAGGGCTTGACCGTCGCCGATCCGGCCGAAAGCGCCCATCAAAACGTTGTCGAGAGCAGATAAGTTTCGCACCAAACCCAGTTGCTGAGGAATATAACCGATCAGTGTGCTCAACCGCCGGCGGTTGAGCATGTGAGTGGACTGACCAAAAACACTGACCCGGCCTTCGTTGGGCACCAGCAAGCCAGCCAGCACCCGTAAGAGCGTTGTCTTGCCGGTCCCGGAAGGACCCATGATAACGGTATGTTTTCCCGCCGGTACCGAGAGCGAAACATGGCGCAGCACCCAGGCATGGTTGCGATAGGCATACCAGACCCGCTCCGCCCGCAAAGCGTACGGCGCGCCGTCGTTTGGTGTCACAGGCGCTCCGTGTACTTCAAGTTGGCGAGCTTAAGAAATTTTTGGAGGGAACCCAGATGCTCGCTCGCCGTGGTGGGCTTGAAGCCGACGAAGATGCTGGAAATGAATGTGCGCATGAGGTCGCGATGCTCCGGCCCGCCGAGCCTGGTGACAGTTTGCACGGCGCGGGAGCGCAGCGGCTCTTTTAACTCCTTGCTCAGCGCCACGGCATGCGAGGGAATCGGCCCTTGCTGTTCCACCGTGCGCGTGCTGGCCAGGACTTCGTTGTAAAGTTTCTCAGGCACGTCACCGGCAATGATCGTGGTGTCGACTTGTCCTTGTTTGAGCGCTTGCCAGCACTGGCCGTAGCCGCCGCCGAAAAAAACCTCTTTAAAGTAGGCCCTGGGATCGGCTTCCTTGCCTTCGCCTGGTTGCAATAAATTCAATTCGATCATGCGGCCGATGGGCGCGACGAAACCGGAAGTGGAAATCGGGCTGGGAAAGCATGCGCTCTTGCCTTTGAGCGATTGCAAATCTTTGTGCGGCGAATCCGGAGCGACAACCCAGTACGAGTAATAAAAGGGCGCGTCCACTTTGTCCTTGCCGTGCAGCACCTGGCGCACTTCCGCCAAAGCGACCTCAGCACCGCCGAGCCGCACCGCTAACTGCGCCGGCCAAGCCGACATGAAAGCCAAATGCGCATGGCCGAAACGGAGCGACTCCACCACCGCAGCGTAGCTGCTTGGCTCGTAGATCTCGACTCTGGTCTTGCCGCCCAAGCCTTGTTCCATGAAATGCTGCAGCGGCTTTGCCTTCTTGAGCATTTCGTCGCTCGCCACCGTCGGCTGGATCGCGACCACCAATTTGCTTTGGGCGCGGCTAGAACTCGGCGCGAACCCGAGCACAGCGACGGCAAGAAACAGTCCGGATAATTTGACAGAGGGCAATCCCATGGGTGCTCCTTTGTGCTTGATCTCAGTGCTCATCTCGACTATAAATCGACTAGGTGAATAATTATTAAGGTGCTAGTAATTTAATACTTTCGAAATGCCAAAGTCAAAAGTTCGTATAGTCGAAAAGAAAAAGTTTGTCAATGCTATGGAGGCGCCCAAGGTTAGCCATGCGCTGGAAGACTATCTCAAGTCGATTTACCAGCTCGCCGAGGAATCAAAGCCGGTGATCGCAGCGCGGATCGCGGCTGAAACGGGGGTTTCTCCGTCCACGATATTCACGACGCTGCAGCGCTTGGCGCGCGAAGGTTATGTCACGATCAACCGCCGCAAGGAAATTGAACTGACTGCCGATGGCAGGACTGTGGCGGAAAAGATCGTCCGGCGGCATTTCCTGACGGAGCGGTTTTTGACCGATTTGCTTGGGCTGGATTGGGTCAAAGCGCACCAGGAAGCGCACCGGTTGGAACATGCGATCTCGCAGGATGTGGAAGATCGGCTGGCCAAGTTATTGAGCAACCCGACGACCTGCCCGCATGGGAATCCCATCCCGGGCGCGCTCTCGGGCCCTTCACAAAAAACTATTCCCCTCAACGAGGCGTCGGACGGCCAGAGCGTCGAGCTCGATTTCATTACCGAAGGTGGTGAGCGCGACGTTCGCTTGCTCAGTTTCCTGCAGGAGCACGGCATGCGCCCGGGCGCGGCCGTTCACGTGGTCGACGTGGCGCCGTCGCTCGGGATGATGACGTTGAAGGTCGGTAGCGACGAGTTCGCTTTGGGGATCGAAGCGGCGAAGAAAATCCGTGTCCACTGATGAAGGCTGTTTGGCCAGCTAGCTCTCCTGTGGAATAGATGGTGGCTTGGCGTCTTGCTCCTCGCCGGTTCGACGCTCGGCCAACTCACCGGCGAGAAACTCGATCTGGTCGCTCAGCCGCGCATCGCGGTCGATCAAAATCAGCTCTTGTCCGTTGATCCGACAGCAACCGCTCCTGGGACGGTAACCGGCCTCGCGCAACAATTTTTCAGTGCGCACCTGAATGTTGAGGCGTTTAGCGCTGAGGATGAGTTCCTGAAGCTGGGCTTCTTGTTTGTTTTTGGATTGAGCCATCGGCGTGAATCCGTCGGTCTATTTCTAATAAAACGCTCAGTGTAAATTTACCGGCAAATTTTTTCCCTTGCAATAGAAAGGTTCCTTGTTATCGTGAAACTGCCCGTTACTCGATCAACGGTTGGCGGCAGGGTTGCTGTCACAGGAACGCGCAGACTTCGGGGGTAAGCATGATCAAAAACATCCTCGTACCTCTGGATGGTTCGGAGCATTCGAAGGCGGCCCTAGACTACGCAATCTGGATCGCCGAGAAGTTCGACGGCACGCTCTTCGGCCAGCATATCATCGATACCATCTCCCTGGAGGGGACCTTTTTTCACGATATCTCCGGCTCCCTCGGTTTCGAGCCCTATTTAGACTTTTCGAGCAAGATGCGCGAGATTCTCGACGAGCGCGGTAAGATCATCCTCGAGGATTTCGCCGCCCGCTGTGAAAAAAAAAGCGTGCGCTACACGACCTGCCTCGATATGGGTCTGATCGCCAACGAGATCTGCGAACGCGCCAAAGTCGCCGATCTGGTGGTGATCGGCCATCGGGGCGTCAACGAAGAATTTTCTACCGGCCTGCTTGGCTCGACCACGGAAACCATCACGCGCAAGTGTCCTCGACCGATCTTCGTCTCAACGAAACAGTTCAAGGCCGTGGAAAGGCCGTTATTGGCCTATGACGGTAGCCAGCGCGCCAGCTCCGCCATGGAATCCGCGGCGGAATTCTGCTCACTACTGAATTTGCCGCTGACCGTCTTGACCATCGCCAAGGAGGAAGCGGTGACGCGCGGCAACTTGCAGCAGGCGAAAAACTATCTCAGCAGCTACGCCATCAGGGTGACCTATGAAAGCACCCACGGTCATCCCGAACAGAAAATCATCGAGCAGCTAGTCAATCTGGGCCATGACCTGCTCTTCATCGGCGCCTACGGCCACCGACGGATTATTGAAATGGTTCTCGGTAGCACAACGGAATATGTGCTGCGCAATGCCCCATGCCCGGTGTTCTTAAACAGATAGAACTGCCGTTCAAGGTTCAAGCGTTCAAAAGTTTACCGTCGGATTAACTATGAGGTTTCTCGCCGCAGCGGTTCAAATGCTGGCCGGCAGCGATATGGCGGCCAATTTAATAGAGGCCGAACGCCGGGTGCGCCAAGCCGCGCTTGCCGGCGCTCGGGTTATCGCACTGCCGGAAGTTTTTATTTGGCGCGGCAGTAAAAAGCTAGAGAAGGATCACGCCGAACCGATTCCCGGACCGTCATCACGGGCCATGGCCGAATTGGCGCGCGACTTAAAAATTTATCTGCTCGCCGGCTCGATCCTCGAAGCGATTCCCGGCAGCGACAAAGTTTACAACACAAGCTTGCTCTTCGATCCGCAGGGAAAGCAGTTGGCATCTTACCGTAAGATTCATCTCTTCGACGTCGACCTCGCCAATGGTGTTTCGCTGCGCGAATCGAACACGCGCGCCCATGGCGACTCGGTAGTCGTCGGTGCCACCGAGCTTTGCACCATGGGCTTGAGCATCTGTTACGATCTGCGTTTCCCCGAGCTCTACCGCGGTCTGGTCGAGCACGGCGCGGAGCTCATTTTCGTGCCGGCAGCGTTCACTGCGTTCACCGGCGAAGCGCACTGGGAGAGCTTGCTGCGCGCGCGTGCCATCGAGAACCAGGCCTACGTGGTGGCGCCTGCCCAGTTCGGCGAGAGCGCGCATAGCTTCAAAACCCACGGCCACTCGATGATCGTCGATCCCTGGGGTAAAATCCTCGCCGAGTTGCCCGACGGTCCCGGCTTTATCACCGCTGAAATTGATCTGGATTATCTCGCCCGAGTGCGCGCCGAGTTGCCAGCGCTGGAACACCGCCGGTTGTAGAGACGCGATTTTTTGCTGCTGCAAATCTCCCTCGGCAAAAATTACGAAGCAGTAAAGAAAATGGCGTGAGTTTGGTAAGCCCGCAAGATTACCTGCTCCTTTGCAATGCGAACATACGATGACAAGCTAAGTTTCCGTTGAATTGACAGTCGAATTCGCAAAGCGTAGTCAGTGATGCAATGTTGCGTGCTGTGAAGCTAAAAACACTGCTGCAGTTAGTCGCGATCGCGCTTCATTCTTTTGGTATGAGCGCCTTCCTTGTCGCTGCGCTGCCGCGGGTTGGTGACCGTCTAAGTCTTGCCGAGCCGCTGCGCGCGAGCCAGCTAGCAACGTTTGACGAATTCACCGATAGCGTAACGTTGATTCGCGGCGTTAAACGCTACGATATCCAAAGCCCGACGACCGGAATTGCTTCTGTAGCCTTGCATCCAAATCCGGTCCAACGCTCTTTAAGCCTACCCGTAAGCCGTTCCGACCAGTCTCGCCATCGAATTGCTTCGAGTCTTCTGTCAATTCGGTCTCCTCCTTCTGTTCCTTCGCGATAATTTGACCGAGGCGGGCGGTTTATTGGGCGAACGCCGATGAATCTGCTCGCCGCGAGGATTTTTTCGAAATGCGAAAGGAACGCAAATGCCTACAGACTTGCCACCGGCAGATATGATTATTCTGGCGATCTTCGCGATCGCGGCGATCGCCTTCTTGATTTGGGTTCGACGCCAGTAGTCTCCGCCGTTTGTGGATTAGCTGTTTCGGCGCGCTCGGCAAATTAGACCGAGCGCGCCGTGTTTTTTCGGTTTCTACCCTCTCCAGTTCTATCCCAGGATCGCTCGATCGCCAGCGGTTCGCCAGCGCCAAGTTGCTGAGAATCTAGGCGCGCTGCGTAAATCATAGGCATACAAATTCTGTCGGTTAGCATCGACGGTTGGCTTTGCAAGCGGTGCTCTTCCCTAAAAGAAGAGTAAATTTGCGTAGTTGGCCATCGAAAAAAGCAGAGGCTTGCTCAAGAAAAGTTCGCGGCATGCACGTTGCTAAAACGAAATAATCGGGATTTTTCCAGAATCGATGTGATGTGCAGACCTTAATGTAAGGAGGAGCTGTATGAAAATGGTCGAAGCGATCGTGAAGCCATTCAAGCTCGACGAAGTGAAAGAAGCGCTGACCAAGGCGGGCATCCAAGGCATGACAGTGGAAGAAGTCAAAGGTTTCGGTCGGCAGAAAGGCCACACCGAGCTTTACCGCGGCGCAGAATACTCCGTGGATTTTCTGCCAAAGGTGAAGATTGAGATTCTCGTGCCGGACGATAAAGCGGCCAAAGTCGTTGAAGTCATCACGGACAGCGCAAAGACCGGCAAGATCGGCGACGGCAAGATCTTCGTTACGCCGGTAGACGAGGTGATTCGCATCCGAACCGGGGAAAAAGGGGAAGATGCAATTTAAGAAAAATCAAGCACACGCAATTTAGAAGGGGAGGAATAATGAAACGACAAGCTTTGAGATTTGTGGTTGCGTTCTTAGCACTGCTGTTATGGACGCGTGGGCCTATAGGCGTTTCTTTCGCTGCCGATGAGAGCACAAATGCAGCGCCGGCGACGGAAGCGCCAAAGGCTGAAGCTCCTGCTTCTCCGCCTCCGGCCGCAGTCGTAGCGGCGCCGGTGCCGAAACTTCCGGCCTATTTCACCGCCACCAGTGACGATCCAAAAAAACCGGCATGGCCCGATCCCACCGGTGGCGCATCCGGCGTTTGGGCGACGCCGGCGGGAGATGCCAAGGGCGATATTCCCGATCAATTAAAACCCACCGATCTCTACGATCGCGTCGTTCATAACCTCTACTCGATCAACTATGTTTGGGCATTGATCGCTGGCTTCTTGGTTATGTTTATGCAAGCGGGATTCATGCTCGTCGAAACCGGTCTCTGCCGCGCCAAAAATGCCGCGCATACTTCGGCGATGAACTTTTTAATCTATCCGCTCGGGTGTCTAGCTTTTTGGGTGTACGGCTTTGCCATCGGTTGGGGCAATTGGTTTAACGGGCCGGTTGCGCCGGGCTGGTATGCATCGCTTGGTCCGGGTTTATCGGCATTGAACGAAGGGTTGGGCATCGGTGCCGCGTTGGACGCCGCCGGCAAAGCGACCGGCGCTTTCACGTACGGCTTAATTGGCTTAAAGGGTTTCTTCTTAAGCCCGTCTGTCAACGACGTGGCCGTGATGGTTCTGTTCTTTTTCATGATGGTGTTCATGGATACCACCGCGACGATTCCCACAGGCGCGATGGCGGAACGCTGGGCTTGGAAGAATTTCGTTCTGTTCGGTTTGTGGGTTGCGCTGCCCTACTGCCTCTACGGTAACTGGGTCTGGGGCGGTGGCTTTCTCGCTCAGGGTGGCATCAACTGGGGACTCGGCCATGGTGCCGTCGATTTCGCCGGTTCGGGGGTGGTGCACGCTATGGGTGGAATCATAGCTCTCGCCGGAGCGATGGTGCTTGGGCCGCGCATCGGCAAATTCGATTCCCAAGGCCGGCCACGCGCGATTCCCTGTCACAGCGTGCCAATGGTGGTGTTAGGTACTTTTATACTGGCCTTCGGCTGGTTTGGTTTTAACCCAGGGTCGACACTCTCCGGGACCGATTTGCGTATCAGCTTTGTCGTGGTGAACACGATGCTGGCCGGGATTATGGGTGCGCTGGGGGCGTACGTCGCTCTTTCGATGAAAGGGCTTAAACCCGATCCGACGATGTTGTGTAACGGCATGCTTGCAGGTTTAGTTGCGATCACTGCCCCATGCGCCTTTGTCGATCCTTGGGCTGCTGCAGTCATAGGCACACTCGCAGGTATCATCGTCGTCTACAGCGTGTTTTTCTGGGAAGCGCGCGGCATCGACGATCCGGTCGGTGCGATTTCCGTGCACGGCGTCAACGGTATCTGGGGCGTGCTCTCGGTAGGCATTTTCGCCAATGGCGCCTATGGCGCGGGCTGGAACGGCGTCGTGCGCGATTCTTTCGTCAAAGCTTACGGCTCTGACGGCGTGCGCGGCCTGCTCTACGGTGACTTCTCGCAGTTCATCATGCAGTTCATCGATTGCATCGTTGTGGCGGTATTCGGTTTTGTGATGGCCTATGTGTGGTTCAAAGTCAGCGACTTGATCACGCCTATTCGCGTCAGCAAAGAAGTCGAAATCGAAGGTCTCGACATGGCCGAAGTTGGGATCCCCGGCTACAACGACATGCCCGAAGCGGAAAAGCATCTGGGCTTCGGTACCGCCGTGGAGAAAACTGCGTAGATCATGCGACACGAGTAAGCAGTCAAACAAACCAAAGCCGGCGCTAGACGGACGCGAATCTAGCGCCGGCTTTGAGTCAATCGTTCAAATTAACGGCATCCAACGAGGAGAATTTAAATGTCAGTCAAAGACGCCTTAGAGATGGCGAAGAAGAACAAAGCGGAGATTGTGGATTTGAAATTTATCGACGTCCCGGGGCTATGGCAGCATTTTTCGATACCAGCCGGGGAGCTAACAG
>JBLMXG010000419.1:0-9152 GCA_050257635.1 Chloroflexota bacterium | reverse complement strand
AAGATATTCCTTGGCGGCGCATCGCAGGTTTACGTGATGTCCTGATACACAATTATATGGGTTTCGATGTAAATGCCGTGTGGGAAATCACTCAACAGAATCTACCCCGATCGTTAGAGTCGCTCTCGCTCATGCGGACTCAAGCTCCTTCAGTGTCTTGCCGTGCTTGTTCTTCCATGCGGTGAGCCCATTGGCGTGCCCGCCATGAATAACAGCAGCCGCGGCACTGGGACTGGAGAACTCCGCATCCTGACCGAAGACGAGGTGGTCGCGCTTCGCCACGAGAACACCTTCCTCTTTTAGTCTCTGGCGCATATTGAGCGGCCAAGGATACTTCTGCGATGACGGGCGTTCACTGAGAACAGCCTGTGAGCCGGTGAGCACTACAAACCCGTTGGGCGTTAAATGCCCGGTCGCTTTAAGCCCTTTGATTTCGCAAAAGAGCAACTCGCGCTCGGTTGTGCCAGAAGCTGGTGCTGCGACTGGAACCAGCACTTCTACACTCAGCACCGGCAAAAGCTGCTGAATCTTCTCAAGGAAGATTTCCATATCTTCCCGGTCCGATTCAGGTAGTCGTGCACCACTGCTCTGGCCATTTTGGACTATGGCTCTGGCGGCGTGTCTCGCTTGTTCGATTAGCCGACCTTCAAGATATCGGATGTGCGCTTTCGTCAGATTCTCATCCTTGCTCGTAAAGAAGACGACCTGATTCCAAAAATCCTTGTCGAGATGGCTCTTCAGTCGGTCACGAACGCATTCAGCCTCGCCGATGTAGACGGCACCTTTACCGCTCTCGGGGACGTTACCAGTGAGGAAATAGACGCCGGATTTCTGCGACTCTTCACGAGCGAGCACACTTTCCAACTCGCTCCGCGGACCGGCGACGGCTTTTCCGGTCCAGTTTGAAAGCTCTGCTGTCCGCAGGCGTTTCGGATCCCCGTTTACCAAGAACAGTTTGATGGTCGCAGTGGGCATGAGTCACGTTCAAGTATTGATAATATGAATCAGTATATCACCCGAGACCGAAAATCGGGCTTGCAAAATTTACCTTCGCGATCGGTAAGTTGTCAATTTAATTTCACGTGCTGGTTGTTTTGATATACATGCTCCCGAAGCGTCTGGCTATCACGGTTTGATCACGCGGCATTTTGTCCCCCGGTGCACAACCGAGGCGCTGATGGGGTCGGCGTCGGTGTTGGGGATTAGCAAATTGGCGTTGGCGCCAGTTTCGCTGAACGGGTCGTGGCCCGGAAGGTTCAAGTCGCGGCAGGCTTGCCACCAGCCATAGACGGTGGCGACGACAGTGGGGTGAAGTGATTCGTTAAATTTGGCTTTCAATTTTACTTTTCCGCTCGCGGTTTCGAGGGTCAGCCAATCGCCGTTATTGATCCCTTGGGCTTGCGCTGTTGCCGGGTGAATCTCAAGGAAAGGTTCAGGTGCGCTATGGCGCAGGCGGGGTATGTTGCGGTGCTGTTCGTCGCAGAATTGGATCAGGCGGAAGAAGGTGAGGGTGAGCGGGTAGTCGGCCGACTCCGGTGTGTTGGTTTGAAATTCTGGCAGCGGGGCATAGCCGGTGTCGGCGAAGGTTGTCGAGTAGATTTCGATCTTGCCGGTCGGTGTGGCGAAACCGATTGGTTTGTTTTCGATCGGATCGATATCGGCATACTTCCCGTAGCGCGTATTTGTCGCTACGCGAATTCCTGCCGGGCTCGCGCGTAACTTTTGTGCGGTCAAACCTGAAGGGGCGAGTTGATAGTTCAACGCCGTCTCGATGTCGCCGTCGAAAAAGTGCTGTGCCAAGCCGAGTCGTTTCGCTAGATCGAATATGATTTCTGCATCAGGGCGGGATTCGCCGACGGGCTGGATCACGGCGGGACGGAGTTGAACCCAGTTCATCGTCTCTTGTGAGATGTCGAAGAACGGCATCAAAGCTTCGCGCTCCCAGCAGGTTGTGGCGGGCAACAAAAGATCGGCGAACATGGCGCTTGGGTTGATAGTCGTGTCCACGTGCACATAAAAATCGAGCGCTTCGAGAGCGGCTTTGCCGCGCAGCGGGTCGCCGTGGCCGAGCAGGGGGTCGGTGCCGAAAAGCACCAACGCTTTCACCGGATAGGGGCGTTTGGTGAGGATTGCGTCGTAGACTTGAGCGGCTTGCACCAGGCCGGGATCGGACTGCGGTCCGACGGGATATTTTTCCGCGCCGAGGCGAATCGCGCTCATCTCTTTGGGCAAGAGCTCGCGTCCAGTGATCGGATTCATTTTCGGCGTGTCGAAGAGCACGTTGCTGCCGCGCTGGTCGAACTGGCCGGTGAGCGCGTAAAAGATGCAGACCGCGCGGTTGGTCTGCATCGCGTCGCGGTCTTGTTCGAGGCCGACCCAGGTGCAGTAGCAGGAAGGTTTATCGCTCGCGAACAGTCGGATGGCTTGACGCACTTCCGCCGCCGAAACGGTGGTGATCTTTTCCGTGCGCTCGGGCACAAACGGCGCCACGGCTTCTTTGAGCACTTGGAGCACCGGACGACATTCGATGGTCTCACCGTTAACCAACTGAATTGGGAATGAGCCGAAGAGGGCGGGAGTAACCTGTTCGGCGCAGCGGTCGACAGCGAGGTTTAGCTGCTCGTCCCAAACGATCGAGCGGTCTTTGCGACCGTCGGCGCGCAAGTCGGATTCGGCCAGTAACCGGCCGTTGTCAGCGCGAATTAAATACGGCGCATTTGTCCATTGCCGAGCGAACTCCGCATCGAAGAGATTTTCTTCGAGCAGAACGTGGATCATCGCCATCGCCAGCTCGCCATCGGCGCCGGGTTTGACGCGCAGCCAGCAATCCGCCTTCTTCGCCAGCTCGGTGCGGCGCGGATCGATCACGATCAGCTTGGCGCCGCGGTTGCGCGCGCGCTGGACGCGTAAGGCTTGCGCGGGAGAGGTTGCAGTTGGGTTGATGCCCCAGAGCAGCATGCAGCGGGTGTTGTCGAAGTCCGGCAGCGGCATGCCGGTGCCGTAGGTATATTTGGAACCGACGCGGCGGTTCCAGGTGCAGATGTGATTTGACGTGAGCAGGTTAGGGCTGCCGAAGGCGTTTGCCAGACGCTGTAGCCAGGCGTCGAAGTCGATGGCTGCGGTACCGGCCGTCGTCGCGCGTGAAAAGACTACCGCTTCGGGGCCGTGACTGTCTTTGATGTCGTTAAGTCGCAATGCGGCTAGATTCAGAGCCTGCTCCCACGTGATTCGCACCCAGCCGGGATCGGAATTGCCCTTTGGCCGGGAGCGAATCATCGGATAGAGCAGGCGATCGGGGGAATAAACAATTTCGGGTGCTGCCGTGCCTTTGACGCAGACGCAGCCGTTGGGATGATCCGGATCGGCGTGTACTGCGGTAAGCCTGCCGTTATCGACAGCCACCAGCACGCCGCAGCGCGACGTACACATGGCGCAGTAGGTGTGAATTTGTCGGCTGACGATGGAAGGCAGTCTCCTGGAACGTTGGATCGCTGATCGGATTATCTCCCGCAAAGGCGCAAAGACGCAAAGGAAAAAATATCTCAGAGCTTGGCGAGCTTGGCGTCTTGGCGGGAGCAAATTCCTAGTTCCATAATTTTTCTGTCACCGAAATGTTGATAAGGCGCTGTCAGCGAAACAGTTTGCGAAACGTTTCGTTGACCTCAGCTTCCTTTCGGCCGAGATCGACATCGGTCATCAGCAGTTTATGCTGCTTGAGAATCTTGCCGTATTTCGAGTCCACGTCGTCGCGGATCGGCACTCGTCCGTACTTGTTGATCACTTCCTGCCCCTCTTTGGAGAGCAGCCATTCGATGAACAGCTTGGCGGAGTTCGGGTGGATGGGCTGAGAGGGGAGGGAAACGGCGACGGTGTAGGTGATTACCGGCTCCAGGCCATACCAGTCCACCGGCGCGCCTTTGGTTTTCATGTCTTCGACCGAATACTCGTACACGCCGGCGGCGAGGGGAAACTCCCCTGCGGCTAATAGTTGCAGGATCAGGGTGTTGCCTTCGCGCACGCTCGGATTGAGCGCGGCAAGCTTTTCCATGAACGGCCGGCCCTTGAGCTTGAGCAGCATGGCGAACCATTCGATCTTGTTGGCATCGATGGCGATTTGATTTTTCCAACGGGGATTTAAAAGCTCGTCGTAGCTTTTCGGAATTTCCGTACGCTTGAGCTGGCGCGAGTTGTAGCCCAAGAGCGTGCCGCTGGCGTAGGCCGAGGTCCAGTAGCCGTCGGGGTCTTTATACTGCGAAGGAAATGAGGCCGACTCCTTCGGCACATAGCGGCTCAACGCGCCGCGTGTTTTCAAAATATGAGTCTCGATGACGCTGGTATGAACGACGTCGGCGATATGTTGCTTGGCCTGCTCTTCGAACAGGATTTTGCTCACCAGCTTTTGTTTGCCGGTGCGAAAAAATTCGGTCTTGATAAACGGGTAACGCTCGTTGAAAACGGCAAAGTACATTTGCAGCTGCGGCGCCGTAGCCGAAGCGTAGATAACCAGTTTGCCCTCTTTCTTGGCGCCGGCGATCAGCTGTTCCTGCGTCTGAGCGCCGGCCAGGGACGCGGTACAAAGCAGGGTCAGCAGCGCGACGAGCTTCGTTTTCATCAAGCCTCCGTTAGCCGGCAAAGTAGTGGAGTTGCCGCCGTTCTGTCAATGGCGCCGGCGTATTGTCGCCGGGCTGGAACGGACGCGGAGCGGTAGCGTCCCGTCCTAGAAGTTCATTTACGAAGTTCGAATAAAGGCCGCGATGAAGCCAAACACAAATCCCCCTGTTTCCCCCTTTTTTAAAGGGGAAATGTGTTCAAAAGACCGAGTCAAACCCCTCTTTGAAAAAGAGGGGCACGGGGAGATTTCTTCAGCGAACCCCTGGGCCACCACACTAGCGCCGGTTGCCTTCGCCGGCAGTTCGACGCATCGACAAAAAGCGAGTTTTCCAGTAGGATTAAAAAAAATGCACGAGGTAGAAATAGCCATGGCCACACCAGAATTTTTTTATCAGGACCCCTTACCGCTGGAAAAAGACAGCACCCAATATCGACTGCTCACCAAGGATTATGTTTCCATCACTCGGTTCGACGGCAAGGATATTTTGAAAGTTGACCCCGAGGCTTTGACGCTCCTCGCCAACGTGGCGATCCGCGACGTGTCGTTCCTGCTGCGCACGGCGCATTTGGAAAAGGTCGCGGCGATCCTCAAAGATCCGCAAGCTTCGGACAACGACCGCTACGTCGCACTGGCCATGCTGCGCAATGCCGACACCTCGGCGAAGGGGATTTTGCCATTTTGTCAGGACACCGGCACGGCGACTATTTTCGCCAAGAAAGGGCAACAGGTTTGGACCGGCGCCAAAGATGAAGAATTTCTTGCCAAGGGAGTCTATAAGACCTACACCGAAGAAAATTTGCGCTACTCGCAAACCGCGCCGCTCAATATGTACGAGGAGGTCGATACCGGCACCAACTTGCCGGCGCAGATCGACATCATGGCGACGGCCGGCATGGAATATCAGTTTCTATTCGTGACCAAGGGGGGCGGCTCGGCGAACAAGACCATGCTGTATCAGGAAACCAAAGCGCTTTTGAATCCGGCGAGCTTAGAAAAATTTCTAACTGAAAAAATGAAGACTTTGGGCACGGCCGGTTGCCCGCCTTACCACCTGGCCTTCGTCATCGGCGGTACCTCGGCCGAGGCGTGCCTGAAAACCGTCAAGCTCGCCAGCACCGGCTATCTGGATCACCTGCCGACGACGGGCAACGCGCATGGACGCGCGTTTCGGGATAGCGAAATGGAAAAGCGGATGCTCGAGCAGGCGTACAAAGCCGGTTACGGCGCGCAGTTCGGTGGAAAGTATTTCGCGTTGGACGTGCGCGTGATCCGTCTGCCGCGACACGGCGCTTCCTGCCCCGTAGGCATGGGTGTTTCCTGTTCCGCGGACCGAAACGCCAAGGCCAAGATCAACAAGGACGGCGTCTGGCTGGAGGAGTTGGAGCGAGAGCCGGGCCGGCTGATTCCCGAAGAGTATCGAGGCAAAGTTGCTGGCAACGTCGTCAGCGTCGATTTGAACCGGCCGATGAAGGAAATACTGGCGCAGTTAACTAAGTATCCGGTGACGACGCAGCTATCGCTTACCGGAACGATGGTCGTGGCCCGTGATATCGCCCACGCCAAACTCAAAGAACGGCTAGATCGCGGCGAGGGACTGCCCCAGTATGTGAAAGATCATCCGATCTATTACGCCGGCCCGGCCAAAACGCCGGAAGGGATGCCGTCCGGTTCCTTCGGTCCCACCACGGCAGGGCGCATGGATTCCTACGTCGATCTGTTTCAATCCCACGGCGCCGCACTGATCACACTCGCCAAGGGCAATCGCAGCCAGCAGGTCACCGATGCGTGCAAGAAGTACGGCGGCTTTTATCTCGGCTCCATCGGCGGGCCGGCAGCGATCCTGGCCAAGGAAAACATCAAGAAGGTCGAAGTGCTCGAATATCCCGAGCTCGGCATGGAAGCGGTCTGGAAGATCGAGGTCGAAGACTTTCCGGCGTTTATCCTAGTGGACGACAAAGGCAACGACTTCTTCAAGCAGATCCTGCACTAAATAAAACGCCCGCGCATGGGTGTCATGCGCGGGCGCATATCTTTCTGATTTCTCTGGTGCCGAGTTCCAGTTGTCGAGCTCGACGGGGCCCGTTTTGCTTCCCTGTCAGAAGTCCAACGAAATATTTCTATTGAAAATTATCCAGCTCGAAACGGTCCTGATTGACGTAGCGACCTTCAAGGCGGACATAGTCGCCGTTGCGCAAACGATTGAAGCGATCACTCACAGAACGCGGCGGGTTGTAGGGCAGATTGACGACGACTAGGCGGTTGTTTTGGCCGCGGATATCAAAAGTGCCGCGCCGCGTGTCGACATATTCGACACGGCCTTCGACGCGATCGAGACGAGCGCCGCGATTGGGTCCTGCGCCATCCTGGGCTCGGCTGATCACGTTGATGACATCCGCCGTGGGATTATCTTTGTTCCCATCGCGAGTCCGCACATCGATGTAATCGCCGGATTTAATATCTTGCGGCCGATAGTCGCGATTTTGGAATCGCGTGCGCGTGCGCGCGTCGTAATAAAAGGACACTTGGCGCCGATCGGTGTTCTCGACCATGATCGAGCTGTAGCGCGGATCGCTTCTTTTCACCGCGCCGCGAAGAACGGTGTTCGATCCTCGGTAGGCGCGGTTCTGGGTGTCTTCGCGGACGGTTACCAGATCGGTGTAGAGGCGGCCGTCGCGGTCGGTATCCACCCGCATGGCGACGTAGTCTCCGGGCTCTAGATTGGAAACTGAATAATTTCGCCGCTGATACACCACCTGAGTACGGTTGTCATAACGCACGTAGGAAGTTCTTCCGGAATCGCTGCGAATCTCTATTTCCGCGGCGCGTGAATTAATATTCTGGATTTCTCCCACGATTTCGCCTCCGGCACTGCCATAACCTCCGTCGTCGACGTGGCCGATCTCATGGCAGCCCGCGGCGGCGAACAAAAACAAGGGTAGGAAAAGAAAATATTTTTTCGTTCTCTTCAGCATAAGATCTACCTCCCACTATCAACGTCCGTCACTGCGCTAAATATACCCGTGATACGATTTTGGACGAAAAAATCTCCGTTGCATTCATCGGAAGTTCCCGGTCAATCACTGATTCCGAAGCATTTTAGCATGGTTGCAGATTAAAAGAATCTCGTGTCCGGCGCTGCCAGGTTAGACGTGTAAGGCCGGGCAGAGTTACGCAGAGTAAAAGAGGCGTGCGTGGGCGGCTTCTGATGAAATCCTCAACCGGTAAATTCGCTCGGCAGAATCCCCGCGAGTTAGGCGGACCTAAGGACTGCCGGTTGGGCGCTTCCGTGGTTTTACTTGCTAAGAGTGACGGCGAGAGTCGCCGGTTCAGGACGATAATGGTCTCGCGCACGCGCTACAAGTTATAAAGCTGCGCCGCGTTCTCACCCATGAGTTTCGCTTTGAGCGTGTCGGTGAGATCTTTGCGCTCCATTACCTCTTCGACAGTATGGGGAAATTTCGAGTCGCTGTGGTTGTAGTCGGTGGCGAAGACCAGGCGCTCGGCGCCGATGAAATCGGCGACATAGGGCAACATTTTTTCTTCCATCTCGAAGGCGTAGAACATCTGGCCGCTTTTCATGTATTCGCTGGGCGGTTTGGTGAGCCAGGGCACGGTGGGTTGGAGAATTTCGTAGTGCTCGTCGAGCCGCTCCATCCAGTAGGGCACCCAGCCGCAGCCGGCTTCCATGAAGGCGAATTTCAAGCGCGGAAATCGCTCCAGCAAGCCGCCGGCGACGACGCAGAGCGATGCGATCATCTGCTCGAAAGGATGCGCCATCGCGTGGGTAAACAATGGATGATCGAAGCGCTCGGTGGCCGCCGGCACGCCGTCGCCGGCGCCGACATGGATGCACACCGGCACGCCCAAACGCTCGGCCTCGGCAAAGAACGGATAGAGGTCGGGGTCGTCGAGGTTTTTCTTCGAAGCGGAGGTCGGCGGCGCCGCCACGGCGACGAACTTGAGGTCGGTCACGGCCCGGCGCAATTCGTTTACCGACTCCGCCGGGTCCTGGATGGCGACCGCGGCCACGCCCCTGAGGCGGCGCGGGTCGGCCTTGCAATAATCCGCCAGCCAGTTGTTGTAGACGCGCGCGATGGCGCAGGCAAGGTCCTTGTCTTCGACGAAGGGCAGGCTCAAAAACGGCGAAGTGCCAAACAGCACCGCGGTGTCGATGCCTTCCATATCCATGTCTTTGAGGCGCTGCTTGGGATCGACCATGCCCGTGGTGGGTTGGGGATGGTGGCTGCGCGGCGCGCCGACGAAGCTGCAGCCTTTGCCGACCGGCTTGGGCGTGAGCCGGCCGTCGATCATGACAAAGTTAAAGCCGCGATTGTCCTTGACCACGCGCGGCGCGCGATTGCGGTAGGCGGGATCGATCAGATCCGGCCAGGGGATGTCCCGCTCCAGAACATGACCGTCGGCGTCGATAATGCGCATGAACATAAACTCCTTGCTCCAAATGCTTCACGCCCATCACTAGCAGAAAGAGGCGAACTTGCTCAAGAGAGGAAGGGCAATGATTGGGGGAGACACGGAATGA
>JBLMXG010000418.1:0-11201 GCA_050257635.1 Chloroflexota bacterium | reverse complement strand
TCCAAAACCCGCGGCTCCCCGCGCAAGAACCGCATCAATATCAACGAAGTGGTCCGAGACACCCTGGTTTTGCTCGGACCGATTTTTCAGCAGCACCGCGTCCAGGTAACGACCGCCTTGGCGGAATCGATCCCCTGTCTCTGGGGCGATGATGCTTCGCTCCAGCGCGTGCTGATTAATCTCCTCGATAACGCGGTTGATGCCATCAAAGAAGGCGGACTGATAAAAATCGCTACCCAACGATGCTTGCCCTCCACGCGCACCGAGCTGGGGGTGATCGTAGAGATCAGCGATACCGGTGCCGGCATACCGCTCGAGCTCTTGCCCAATGTTTTCGATCTTTTCGTGACGAGCAAGGCCTCGGGCAAAGGCACGGGACTCGGCTTGGTCGTCTGTCACGAAATCATCAAGGCGCACAAGGGAACGATCGATATTACGAGCGAGGTTGGGCACGGCACGACGGTACGGATTTTTCTCCCGACCGAAGACAAGCCGGAAAACCAGCCGCGAGCCAAGAGGATGCAATGAGCGCGCAAATTTTGATTGCGGACGATGACGAAATAGGCTGCCAGCTTTTTGCCGAGACGCTCGAACAGGAAGGCTATCGGGTCGACCGCGCTCAGAGCGGCGCTGACGCGCTCGCGCTTTTGCATGATACGCCTCACGACCTGCTCATCATCGACGTGAGAATGCCGGGGATCACCGGTCTGGAGGTCACGCGAAAGCTAAGGCAAGAAAATTTTTCTCTTCCGATTATCGTCATGACCGCCTTTGGGTCGATCGAGACGGCCATCGAGGCTATTCACGAAGGCGCTTTCGACTTCATCTCCAAGCCCATGAATCTGGAGGAGCTCAAAAAGACGGTTTCAAGAGCTCTGGCCCAACGGACGCTGCGGGAGCGAGCGACCAAGAGCGGCGAAGCGCGCAAAGGCATCGAGGAGACGGGGAGGATCATCGGCAAGAGTCCCGCTATGGTCGAAGTGTACAAAACGGTGGCGCGCGTGGCGCCGACAAAGAGCGCGGTCTTGATTCTCGGCGAAAGCGGCACTGGAAAAGAGCTGATCGCCCGAGCCATTCACGAGCATAGTCCGCGGGCGAGCCGCCCGTTTGTCGCGGTGGACTGTGGAGCGCTGACCGAAACACTGCTTGCAAGCGAGCTATTCGGACATGCGCGCGGCGCCTTTACCGGAGCGATTGCGGATAAAAAGGGAGTCTTCGAGGAGGCCGACGGGGGCACCTGCTTTCTTGACGAGATCGGCGACATCAGCTCGAACATGCAAGCCAAACTCTTGCGGGTTTTACAAGAGCACGAGGTCCGTCGCGTGGGAGGCAAGGACTGGATCAAGGTAGACGTGAGGGTTGTGGCGGCCACGAATCGAAATTTGACGGAATTGGTCAGAAAGAGAACTTTTCGCCAAGACCTGTACTACCGTCTGAATGTTGTTTCCGTCCATCTGCCGCCGCTCCGGGAACGAGCCGAAGACATCCCGCTCCTGGTCGGTCATTTCCTACGGCGCTACAGTCAGGAAAGCGGCAAAGCGGTAAATGCAGTCTCCGATAAGGCTATGAAGCTGCTTTGCGAATACGCCTGGCCCGGAAATATCCGCGAGCTTGAGAACGCGATAGAGCAGGCGGTGGCGCTCTCGTATCAACCGATACTGACGCCGGAGGACCTGCCTGCGGAAGTGTGGGACCACGCAGCGTCGAGATTCGTTGAAGCCTCTGATCGGGGGCAATTTCTTTTTCCCGACACGCCAACCCTGGAGGAGGTTAAAAAACGCTACGTACTTCACGTCCTCAAGGGCGGCGGAGGAAATGTCTCCCGAACGGCAAAGATTTTGAACGTCGACCGGCGTTCTCTTTACCGTATGCTGGCGCGCTATAAAATTGGACCCTTTCTAAAGAATGACTGAATCGCGCACTATCTTCGCGCAGCAGTCGCGCCACGGGCCTTACGGCGTTTTGCCGCATCTCGCGAGATCGAGCGCGCAGGAATCTGTTGTCGTGCGCCGCGTTGGCATCGGCATCATCTTTGCTCGAACTTAATTTAGATCATTGGAGCAACCGATGCGTGTCCTAGTGATAGATGATGACGAGACGTTCTGCAGGCTGCTGGTGGAAATTCTCGAGAGCAAAGGAATGGAGACGGAGTGGACGACCGACGGGTCGGCAGGTTACGAGATGTCCACCAAAAATTCTTACGACCTCGTTATCATTGACGTCCGAATGCCTCTGGTGCTGGGAACCGATTTGGCCGGGGCTCTGAAAAAGAACAAGCCGCAAGCCAACATTCTCTTGGTGTCCGCGTTTCCAGATGAAGATTTGCGGAAAACTTCAAGAAGCCTGGGTGCGCAGCTTCTATCCAAGCCGTTCAGCGCACATCGTCTACTCGAAGCGGTTGACCAGGCTTTGAGCGATTCGGAACACCAGAACAGTTAGATTGACTCGGACAAAACTTCAGCACCATCAGTCATGCACGACGATGACGACAGCCAAAGCCGCACGCACAAGATCGCTCGGTTGGCTCTGCGATCCGAAGTTAAGAAATCTCCAACCAAAGGAGAATTACGGCGCACCCTTCAAGCCACTTTCCATTGCCCCATAACGGTGGGGCTCACCCAGGACCCAGCTGTTGATCGGCGGGTTACGTTCCGCCCGCTCTCCAATCATGGCTGCTTCACTGGTGCGTATTCAAACTCTATGCCCGTCAGAAAACGTCGCGGACCGGACGGAGGTTTCGCTACGGGGGAGAAACGCTTTCCAGTTACGGCGCTGGTTTTACTGGTTGAGAAATGTCGATTAGGATCTGTGAGACATTTAGCCGCGGTCAATTGCCATATCAACACACCGGCTATCGCTCGCAGAACGCGGGCGATGCGGACGTATCTGTACAAGGCGGCCATCCCGCGCCCGCTCCGACACCTCCCGCCCGCGGCATTCTTCTTGCGCATCACGTTTACAAGAGGAATGAGCGATGAGACCGCGGGATTGCCCGCCGAGGGACCGGCACTGGCGCATCGACGATATTCCCTATGCATCCATCGAGCGCGCTCGGGTAGCTGGGAATCGGGAATTATTTTACTTGCTGGCCTCTGCGTCGTTCGTGGAAATCACCTCCGACCTTTACACCCGGAACCTGGTCGACTACTTCCACGATGACGGTGAGGTCAGGGAATGGATTGAGCACCAATGGCAACACGAAGAGCTGCAGCACGGCGCTGCGCTTAAATGCTATGTCAATTGTCTCCGGCCGAACTTCGACTGGGAGCGCGCCTATTTGCATTTTTACAGCGAATACTCCCCGCGCTGCGCCACCAAACCATTGGGACCGACGCCCGCGCTTGAAATGGTTTCTCGCTGCCTGGTCGAGACCGGAACCGCAAGCCTGTACACGATGCTCGGCCGGATTTCCGCCGAGCCGGTGCTACAGATCTTGACTCGCTGTATCAAGGACGATGAAGTGCGGCACTACAAATATTTCTATCGTTACTTCCTGCGTTATCAGCAACGCGAGAGAGTTGTCCAATCTGCGCTGCTGCGGACGCTATGGAGCCGTATTTCTGAAATCAACGGCGAAGACGCTTACCTTGCCTTCAAGCATGTATTTCTAGAATGCCATCCCGACGGTCGTTTTAACGACAGCGATTACAAAGCCTACTGTCGGCAGTGGAAGATGCTTGCGAGGAGTTACTATCCGTACGAGATGGCGATCCAGATGTTACTGAAACCGCTTCAACTTAACCGCTGGATTCAGCCCGCGACGGCTTCACTGCTAGCGGCCGGCGCCAAGCACTTTATTTAGCCTGGCCTGATTCCGAGATCGTCATGCTAGATCGGGCAGACTTTGAAAAACACCGATCGCCTTCCGACCAGCTCAGCAACAGGGATTGAGCACTTGAATTTTCGAGAGAACAATCCGTTCACGGTGAGTATGTCAAACCATGAACGGATTGTTTGCGGCCGCGGACTCGCTGGAAGCAATGCATTGGGGCAAGACATCAGCTTTATTTCTTTGCCAACGTCTGGCTCGCCCCCTTCTCGCCCCTGGCCCACGCGAAATAAAGTCTGTCCTGTCCTTTGTCGGTCACTTGGGCCACCTGCGTCATCGTTTTCCCTCTGGCAGTCGCCTCGACGGTGTACTTCCCCTCGGGCAATTTGGTAAAAAACAACGGACCGTCGGAAGCCGCTTTGAGAACGTCGTCACCTTTGCTGTTCTTGATGACGACGTTGGCGCCGCCCAGATAGTCTTTGTTGAGCAGCGCAAAACTCAACTCCAGGTTGTCGCCCTTGGCAAGCTTCTCGATCGCCGCTCGTTCTTCCACGCCGAATCCACCGCTGATGTAGGGAATCCCGTTGTACGTTTTTGTCGGAAGCAGCGAATCCGTCGTCTCCTTTGCAGATGCCGGCGGCAGCGGAGCCGAAGCGAGTAGGACCAGCGCCGTTACTCCTAAACTCAATGCTTTCATGATCTGTTCCTCCTTATTGTTAAGACTCTCATGCCAAGAAATAAGGATGCCGAGGAAAGGCATCGCCTCCCCTCTTATACCCTCAGTCGGAGTATGCCACATCGAGCTGTTGAGAGTATTCCATCCTCTGAGAAGCAACTTGATCGCGGCCAACGGGGTTTTCGTCGCACGCCCCATAGAAATCGATCACGTCGCCCGTCGTCGCGCGTTTAAGCATGGGATGATCGCCCGCCAATGTGCTTGGACGAATCGCCGGGAACTTGATGTGACAATAGCTGTTCGGCGCGGCCTTTTGTTTGAGCAATAGGCCCTTGGCAGCGGCGGCCGAAGTCACGCTCACAACTCCGCTCAACGCGAGAACCGACAAGAATGACCCAATACGCTTCATAATCTCCACCTCGTTTCAGTGCATTTGACACGGCTCATGCGCAAGGCGCGTGCCACGCGCAACTCCGCATGCTTCATTATTCCGCTAGTGATCGTCACGCTCGCGTGCGCATCACCGATGCGAATAATGCCAGCGCCAAGGATGCCATTCCCGGCCGCCATGATAATTCTCATGGATCGAGCATGCGGAAACGGCCATTGTTGTAATCGCGAGGATCAATGGCAGGACAACCTGTATTTTCTTCATTGCTGCCGGCCTCCAGTTTTCATGATCTTTATTTACTTTGACCTCACTCGGTAGGTGGAGCATACCCCGTGCCAGGGAAATCTTCCGTTTCCCAAGTGTGGGTCAGTCAGACTCGCGACAAGAAGGCGACACCCATCACACATTGTTGTCACAGGGCATGGTCGATAGTCCTGCCGCTCTTACCGCTTGTTGAAGTCGGACCGCGGATGCTGGCCTTGTTTTCCACCTGAGGTCTTCGCGGAATCGATGATGCGACGGGTTGGCATAGGCTGTGCCAAAACTGTTGAACCAAAAAATTTGCTTCGGCCGCAGGAGGAATTGGGCAAATGCCGATCGATCGGACTTGGATCTTTCAAGAAGCAACCGCGCTGGATACGGCAACAAAGCTCGTCCACATAAACTCGGCCTCGTGTTGGTGCGAACCACTGCTGGAAGTCGATGAGACTGGACAGCAGGTGGCAATCCACCGCGAAGTCACTTGGAACTGATAATGGACGGGCCCAGAGTCTCGCTATGGAACGGTTTCGACGACTGTTTGGTCATGCCTGGACCATAGCCCGTCCGTACTGGTTCTCGGAGGATAGTTGGTTAGCCCGCGGGCTGCTTCTCATCGTTGGCGCACTGAATCTCGGCATAGTTTATATCAACGTGCTTCTCAATCGGTGGAGCAACACATTCTACAACTCCTTACAGGACAAAAACTACGCCGTTTTCGTTCATCAACTCATTCGCTTTTCCTGGCTCGCGGGACTCTACATCGTGGCCGCCGTCTACCAGCTTTACCTCAACCAGATGCTGCAGATACGCTGGCGGCGCTGGCTTACGGAGCGTTACCTGCGTGACTGGTTGAGCGACGGCGCCTATTATCGGATGCAACTTGCCGGAGGCCAGGCCGACAACCCCGATCAGCGCATTGCCGAGGACATTCGCCGGTTCATCTCCAGCACCCTGCTTCTCGCCATCGGAGGCATGCGCGCGGTGGTGGCCTTGGTTTCGTTCGTGGCGATACTCTGGGGACTGTCCGGACCGTTGACCGTTTCACTCGGCGGTTCTTCGATCGCTCTGCCGGGCTATATGGTGTGGGCGGCTCTGGCGTATGCCATTTTCGGCACCTGGTTTACCGATCGAATCGGCCGCCCGCTCGTCCGTTTGAATTTCGACCAACAGCGTTTCGAAGCAGACTTCCGCTTTGGGCTTGTCCGTTTTCCGGAAAACACCGAGGGCGTCGCCCTCTATCGCGGCGAAGCCGACGAGCTGCGCGGATTTCGCGCACGTTTTGAAGCCGTGGTTCGCAACTGGTGGGACATCATGCGCCAGCAGAAGCGATTGACCTGGCTCACTGCCGGTTACGCCCAAGCAGCGACTATTTTTCCTTTCGTCGTCGCCGCGCCGCGCTATTTCCGCGGCGAAATCCCGCTGGGAGCTCTGGTTCAGACTGCCGCGGCGTTCGGCCAGGTGCAGGACGCGCTGAGTTTCATCGTCTCGTCGTATACGGACATCGCTGAATGGCGCTCGGTGGTGGAGCGGCTGACGGGATTTGACAACGCGCTTGTTCGGTCGGCGTCCCTCGGCGCCGCCGGGGCCGGCATCGACCGCTGCGAAGGCGACACAGCGCAACTAACGATGGACGCAGTGGAGCTCGATCTGCCGAACGGTAAGCCACTTCTCGCGGACGTGAATCTCTCCCTCGTGCGCGGCGACAGCGCGCTTTTGTTGGGCCCGTCCGGCTCCGGCAGAAGCACGCTTGTCCGCGCCGTCGCGGGCATCTGGCCCTTCGGGCGTGGAAAAATTTGCCTACCGCACGGCTCTCGGATTCTGTTTCTCCCGCAAAAACCCTACTTGCCGATCGGCACGCTTCGCGACGTCGTGAGCTATCCGGCGCCCGCCGGCGGCTTGGATGACGCCGTCCTGCGGGAGGCCCTTCAGGCCGTCGGGCTGGCCCATCTATCCGAGCGGTTGGCAGAGCCCAACCATTGGGCGCTCCAACTCTCCCCTGGTGAACAGCAGCGCGTCGCGTTCGCCCGCGCCCTCGTGCACAGACCCGAATGGCTCTTTCTCGACGAGGCGACTTCGGCGCTCGATGAGGCGACAGAAACGCGCCTTTATCGATTGCTGCAGGAACGCCTGGCGACAACGACCGTATTTAGCGTGGGGCATCGGGGGACGCTGCGCCGCTTCCACGCGCGCCAGCTCGTCGTTCAATCCAACGGCACCGGCCCGGCGTCTATCGTCGAAATCCGGCCGCGCTCCGGCGAGTCCGCGGTCGCGTCCTCTTGAGCGCCCATCGATCTTTATCGTTCATATAACTTTTTAATGAAGCCGCTCTGCTCGATTTCCCGCAGCAAGCTGTCATCAACGAAAGATTTTGGATCGGCGGTTTTGGCTTTCGGATTGTCTTTCTCGACGAAGCCGAGAACGGTTTCGACGCCGCGCAGCGACGGATAGGGCACCGCCTCGTAGTATTTGTCGCTTAACAGATCGATGGAGCGTTCGAGGTTGCGCTCCTGCTCAGCGCCGATGCGAAGTTTCTTTTTGACGATGTCCGCGCTTTCCTTCCTGTGTTGCTTCACGTAGGCGATGCCTTCGAGATACCCTTTGAGAAATCGCAGAACTTTGTCGCGGTTGTTTTTAATATACTGGCGCGTCGTCGCAATCATGGTGTGAAGATAATAAATGTCCGTGTCGGCCATATCGAGCAACACTCGATAACCGCGGTCCTCGGCGACGAACATGGAAGGGATCGTCAGTACGGCACCGTCGACCCCGCCCTTGTCGAGGGCCGCCAGCATGTTCGGCGACGAGCCCAGTTGAAGAACCTGTACATCGCTCACACTCATCTTCCAGCGCTGCAGCATCATCAGCAGTACCGAGTGGGACACGGCGCCGATGCGGGTCACGCCCACGCGCTTCCCTTTTAGATCGGCGGGGGTTTTGATCTCCGGCCGCGTCACCAGCCGCTGCAGCCCTTTGTTGACGACGCTCGCGACCATCACTGTATCACCGCCGCGCAGCGCGGAAGCCACCAAAACATCGCCGGCCGAGGCGACCATTTGAATGTCGTTGGCGAGCAAGGCGCTGACTCCCGTGGTTCCGCCCTGACCGGTCACGATGACCTCGGCGTCGATGCCTTGCTCGCGAAAAAAACCTTTCGCTCCGGCCACCCATACCGCGCTGTGCAGGGCGCTGACCGAGCTCAAGCCCATCCGGATCTTGTCTTGAGCCCGCACCGGAACGGCCGCTGCTATCGTGCTCAAGAGCAATATCAAAACCGCCAAACGCGTCGATTGTTTCATGCAATCTCCTCAAGGTCTTGCAGTTTTCCGTCTCACGCCTTGTGCCTCTCGCCTTACTTTTTTCCGGCTTCCGCTAATGCTTGCTTCAAATAGCTCTGATCGATGTACTTCGAAGGCTGCGGCAAGGGTTCTTTGAGCATGCCTTGTTCTGCGGTAATTTTGATCAATGTGCGTACACCCTCCGGGTTCAAATCGGCGTTGCGATCCCAGATGCGGCTTTTCCAGTTGTAGTCCGAAGCGTAGCGGCAGTGCTCCATGCTGATCGACATCTCCTTGGTCAAATAGCCGCACGCGGCGTCACGGTTATTCTCCATCCAACGCATGGTGGCGACCATCGCTTTCATGAAGCGCACGATCACCGGCCGGTTTTTTTCCGCCCAAGACCGCTTGACGATGTAGACGTTGAACTGGAAGTTGGGCTGGTCGTCGGAGAAATAGCCGATCACGTTGAACCCCTGCTGCTTGGCCACGAGATCGAGGGGCACGCCCACCGGCGCGGCCGAGATCTGTCCCGAGAGCAGCGCTTTGAAGCGATCGGGCGCGCTGCCGATGTTGAGCAGCTTGTAATCGCTCGGGTACTCAAGCCCGTGGGTTCTCATGACCAGCCGCAAAGCAAAGCCGGTGCCCGAGGTCAGCGTCTGCGAACCGATGGTCGTACCGCGCAGATCGGCGTACGTCTTGTAAGGCTTGCCGCCGATCATGCTCAGGCCGAGTCCATTGATCAGGCCGCCGATGGCGGCGATATCCGCTCCCCGCTCGTATGCGCTGATCAAGGTATCGACGGTCGCGTTGGCGATATGGATCGAATCCGCCGTCAACGCCTGGATCGTCAACGGCGAGCCGCGCATGGTGATGATCGGCACGTCCAGCCCCTCGCGCTCGTAGAAGCCCATCTTAGCCGCCACCCAGAGGGGGCCGTAGCTCAAGGTCTTCGAAGATTCGCCGATCGGGAATCGAAACTTCTCCTGGGCCGAAACGCTCGCTGCCGCAACCACGCTTACCATAACCATGAGCCCAGCCACGGCGCTCCCTCTGAGCAATCTGGAACCGATCGCGATCATGATTCCTCCCATCACGCCGTCAATGCGACACGCCAAATCCTATCGGATGCCTTTGATCACGCATAGCGTGTTGCGCCCCGTCCACATGGGCAGAAACACCGAGTGACGATGTTTGCCGCCGGTCACGATGACCATGATGTCATCGGGCTTGATTGAAAGATGAACGACGCCGTCCGGCGTTACGTGGGGCGACTCGCGCAAGAGCTCGTCATCGCTCTTATGCCCCTTGCGCCGCGTCGGAATCTCGGAAAATTTGAGCGACGCGTGCTCCCAGAGATAGTCCTTGACCTGCTTCTTGGTGATGCCGTCGCGGGCCATAATCTCGGCGTCCTCGATGCCCAGCGCAATGAGCGGCGTGCCGCCGCCGAAGCTGCCGACATCGAGATGGCTCACGCCATGATGCATCTTGATCACTTCGGCCAATGATACGAGCGCCTGCTCGCCGCGACTGCCTGCAGTGTGAATTGGCAAAAAGCCATTGATGCCGAAAACGGTCACCGCGCTTTCTTCGGGCTCGAACCCAAACTCCACATGGTACGGCTCCCATGGACTCTTTTCCTGGTTCTCGCCGAAGCACATGGTGTACTTGCCCGGCCAGCCGAAGGTGGAACGGTCCGTGTCGCCGGGGTAGCCGCCGCCCACGGTGGTAAGAATCAGGCGCATGGCCCGACCGATGGTTGCGTTGGCGCGATACCCGGGGCCGAATACACCCGAGTCGCAGTTCACGTTCAGCCGCTGTCGGATCGGACCATTGAGCAAGAGCGCGGGACCGACGTAGCCGGTGGTCGCCTGGACGCCGTAAAGATTGAAGCGCGGCTCGCAGATCGCTTCGACGGCAGCGATGATTACCGGCAGATATTCCGGCAAGCAACCGGCCATCACTGCGTTGATTGCGATCTTTTCGATCGAGCAAGGCGCCCATTTGGGCGGGATCGGCCCGATCACCTCGGCGGGGTCGAGCTTGGTCGTCGCCAGCATGCGCTCGACGCGCTCCGGCGTCGGCGGCACGATCGGCAAACCGTCGCTCAGCTTTTCTTTGCAGAACCAATCATTGACCGCTTCCCAGCTATCTTCGACTTCGACGAGCTTTGAGGTGAGAGTCATGTTTTTGGAGACTCCAAATCTGTTTGAGATTGCATTATGGCCGGAGGGTGCGCATGTTTTTCCTCCCCCGCGCGCGGGGGAGGACCAAGGAGGGGGTTTCTTTCAGTGCATTCCAAATCACTTCTTTGACAGCCTCGATTTGTGTAAGAACTTCATGGTTCCAAAACCTGAGAACGACAAATCCTTGTTTCCGTAACCACTCGTCGCGCTCGTGGTCACCAGAATCCGCCTTGTTATGTTGCCCGCCGTCGACTTCTATTGCGACTCTCTTTTCCAAGCAAACGAAATCCAGAATATATGGCCCCACCGGTCTTTGCCTGCGAAATCTATCACCGTTGATTTGCCGTAATCGAAGATGCTGCCAAAGAAAGCGCTCCGCATCGGTGGAATGTTTTCTGAGCGCTCTGGCTCTTGCTATAGAGGGTTTCACTACCCCTGTCCTAACCTTCCCCCGTCGTCACGGGGGAAGGAACAGTTCCTGCAGAAACTGCGACCCAGTCAGACACCACTTGACCTCCTAGCCTCTACCTCCCCATCACCAGCGTCTTTCCCACCAAGTCCACCGCCCCTTCCGCGTCGGCGCGGTGCTCGCCCGGCCGCGCGCCGCCGCTCGGGTGATGCGGGATCTCAACCAGCGGCAGTT
>JBLMXG010000417.1:0-6098 GCA_050257635.1 Chloroflexota bacterium | reverse complement strand
GGAGCATCTCGGCGATGGAGTCGATCTGGCGGCGCAGCTCTGCCCGATCGGAGACGTTCATCAAGCGCATGGGTTCTCGGGCCGCGATTTCCCGCGCTGATGAAAGACTATCTGAGGGCGGTGATCCACGCGCTCGCTCTTTTGATTCACCGCAGGGAAGAGGCGCTGGAAATCGCGGCCCGAGAACCCATGCGCTTGATGAACGTCTCCGATCGGGCAGAGCTGCGCCGCCAGATCGACTCCATCGCCGAGATGCTCCGGGTTAGGCCTTATCCAACCGTCGAAGCGATCGTTAACAGCAACGAAATCGCCGCCCACGAATACGGCTCGGGAGTCGAAAATCCGCTCACTCTGTGGGATCTCCACTGGGTTAAAGAGTTGGACGACGCAGGCTTCATCGACGAACTCCTTTTGCAACTATCTCCTAAGGCGTAAGGATCGCGACAGTCCTCCGTGCTTAGTGATCTCCCGACGATTCTTGTCGAAGATTTTCGCGGCGGCTGCCAGTTCTTCTCAGCGTCAAGCCCAGATTGGCGACTTTATCGTATAATTCCGCCCCACCACGAAGCCCACGAAGTTCACGAAGAATTGGCGTAAGAATTGTCTTACACTTCGTGACCTTCGCGCTCTTCGTGGTGAAAATGTCCTGGCATCTTTAGTATTATAACTCCGTATGATGAAGAAACTGCTCATAGTCTATCACTCCAAAACCGGCGGCACTCGACAGATGGCCCAAGCGGCTTCTGAAGGTGCCGGCTCCGAGCCCGACATTGTCGTCAACCTCATCCATGCCGCTGAAGCCGGACCGCAAGAGTTACTCGATTCGCATGGCTATATCTTCGCGACGCCGGAAAATCTCGCCATGATGTCCGGCATGATGAAAGACTTTTTCGACCGCACCTACTATCCCGTCCTTGATCGCATTGTCGGCCGTCCCTACGCCACGCTGATCTGCGCCGGCAGCGACGGCGAAAACGCCGCGCGGCAAATCCAGCGCATCGCCACCGGTTGGCGCCTCAAATCGATCGCCGAGCCGATCATCGTTTGCACACACGCGCAGACGCCCGACGCGATCCTGGCGCCGAAGCAAATCGGCGCTTACGATCTCAAGCGCTGCGAAGAGCTCGGCGCCACTATCGCCGCTGGTTTGACTCTCGGCATTTATTGACCGAGCGGTCCTTTGCAGAAGGATTCCAATGCCTAGGAATCTGGCCATAAGCATGGACGGCTGAGCGAAAAATTTATATAGCTTGGGCAAAAGAACGGAATGGTAACGCGCTGCCCGCGCATTCTCGCGCGAGATCGAGGTGAGCTGTGATCACGAGCCTGGCGCATGTTGCAATTGCGACGGTCGCATTGTTGGTCTGTGTTTGGATCTTGCAACGCGGTAGACTTTGGCTTCTCGGACGACTGGAACGGACGGCCTTCCCGCCCGAGAGGCTGCTGCCGGGACTGGCGGCGGATTTTCATCCGCTGATCGTGCAGGCAGGGAAGGCGGTCCTCGGTCTGCTGCGGCTGGCGGCTCTCCTTGTCGTGATTTATCTGTGGCTCGTCTACTCCCTCGGACAATTTTCTGAAAGCGCCCTTTGGGCCGACCAACTCCAAAACTTCCTGATCGCGTTATTCTTCAACTTCGCCCAGAGTGCTCTCGGCGCAGTGCCTGGGCTGGTCGCCGTGGTGGTCGTTTTTCTGATCGCGCGCTGGTTCGTGCGCGTGATCCGGATCGTATTTGATAAAGTCGAGAGTGGTGGGCTCGTGCTGCCCTGGCTCGAGCGCGAAACCGCGCGTACCACGCAGACTTTGCTCATCATGATCGTCTGGCTTTTTGCGCTGGTTGCAGCTTACCCGTACATTCCGGGCTCGGAAACCGACGCGTTCAAGGGCTTGAGTGTGCTGATCGGACTCATGGTCACTCTGGGTTCAACCGGTATCATCAACCAGGTCATTAGTGGGCTCTTTGTCGTCTATTCTAAAAGCGTCCGCCCCGAGGATTACGTGCGCGTCGGAGACATCGAAGGCGAAGTCATCGAGGTGGGATCTTTGGCGACTAAGCTGCGCACACCCAGGCAGGAAGGGATCACGATTCCGCATTCCGTTCTGGTGGGCACGGCGACAACGAATTACAGTCGTCTTGCCGGCGACGACGGCATGGTCGTCACCACGTCGGTGACGATCGGCTACGACGTCCCTTGGCGCCAAGTTCATGCGCTTTTGCAGTTGGGGGCCAAGCGCACCCAGGGCCTGCGCCGCGATCCGCTGCCGCGGGTCATGCAGCGCGAGCTTTCCGATTTTTATGTGCAGTACATGTTACTCGCCCATCTTGAAGATGGGAAAAATCGCGCCGCCGTGCTGTCCGAGTTGCATGCGCAGATACAGGACGCCTTCAATGAATTCGGCGTGCAAATCATGTCTCCGCACTTTGAAGCCCAACCGGAAAAGCCGGTCCTTGTCCCGAAATCAAGATGGTATGCTGCCCCTGCCGAACCGGAGGACTTCGCGGAAGATTCCGTCCAATCTCAACAAAGAACTCAGAAGCCGACGCCATCGGAAGATTAGCATCGACGACGAGGGCGCAGTCCCGCTTTTCCCATCTTCCTAGGTTAGAGACTGTGTCGTAATGCGCAAAATTATCTGAATGTCATGCTGAGCGAAAGCGAAGCATCTGCTTTTCTCGTAGCGTGCAACAAGCAGATTCTTCGCCTACGGCTCCGAATGACGTTATGACACAATCTCTTCTCGGGGATAGACGTGTCGATGGCAATGGAGAGTCAAAGAAAAAGACTGCAGCCAGGGGGCTTGCGCCGAGACTTGAAGGGAAGATAACTCGGAGTCATCGTCGTAAGATCTTTATCGACTCGGGATTTACCGCGGAATCATTATGCGCTCCGAGCTAATCTTTATTTGCATTTAGCACTTGCGGCAAATCAGATCGCCCTTGGGAAACGGCAAAAGCACGCTGTCCACGCGCGGATCGCTTTCGGCACGCTTCAAGAGTTCCGTCTGAAGGCGGGGAGAAGTTACGTTATCGATGACCAGCCAGCCGCCGGACACGAGCCGCGGGATCACTTTCTCATAGATTTGCGCATTGGCCTCCGGCGGCTCGATATCAGAAAAGCAGAAAGCGATCTGCTCGAAACGGGTGGCATAGTCAAGAGCGTCACCATGAAAGACTTGAACCGAACCCGCCGCACCGGCGCGGGAGATGTTGTCTTGAGCCAAGGCGACTTTTTTTTCATCGAGATCCACCGTCGTGAGCGTAACGCCTTTCGCGCGCGCGGCCAGCGACAGCCAAAGACTGGAATAGCCGCCGCTGCTCCCCAGCTCGAGAAATGCGCCCTGAGGCGCCGACATCGCCAGCAGCGAAAGCAGGCGACCGACGTCGGTGAAAACGCTGCGTAACGACCGTTGATCGCGTTCTGTCTGTTCCTCCAGTTCGCGCATCACCAGCTGCATGTCGGTTGAAATGTCATGAAACACTGGCGCCTCCCCCGAGATTTTCGAACGGCACGCTGCGCCGATTGATCTGCTCTTCAATATCGTCCGGCAGTAAATTTTCGTTCAGCAAAACATAGTCGCCATAGGCGCCGTGCACCGGGCCGAGCAGGCTACGCTCGGCCAAGAGCCCCGGGTCACGCCCGCCAAACCGCGGCAGGTTCGCGCGATATTTTTGGTAAAGTTCGTACCAGTTGCGCGCGGACTGTATGTAGAAATCTAACGGCACCGGTGGCTGCTCGGCTTCTCTGCACAGGGCCGTCGACGGTTCGCGGCGCCACTGCTGCGGGCGCGGCAGAATCCCGCGCGCCATCAGGAACTCGAAGCCCGTGCTCGAAGACTTGACCGCTTCGGCAACCGACTCAAAGCCATGGGGACGCGCCATCTCGACGCCCGAGACAAAGCTCGGCTGCACGGCCCCTCGGCCAAAAACCTCTACCGCATCGCACATCCAGCGCACCCAGTTGTCCCAGCCGATGCGCTCGGCTTTTCCCGGATTGATCCACTCGAAGAGGCGCCGCTCCCACACCTCCATGTTGAAGTGGATGTTGTCGACGCCGGCGGCTTTATAGCGCTCGACCTCTGCGCGCGGCCGCGCGTTGACTTCGAAGGTGATTCTTGGATCGGATGTGCTTTCTTTGATGGCGCGTATGTATTCCTCATAAAAATCTGCTTCGGGCTTTCCGTGAAGCGTCTTGGTGATGGTGCCGCCGCTGAGCACGAAACCGGGCCGGCGGGCGCCATGTTTACGGGCGTCGCTCGCGACCTCCGCGCAAACGCGCACGACGTCTTGCACCGATTTTACCGGGGCGGTCAGGGTGAAGTCGCGCGATAATTTCATTTGGCGCGCGTTCTCGTTGATGTCGCAGAACTTGCACTCTTCGCGCGCGCCCCAGTATTGGCAATTGCGAAAGATTGTGATGAATGTGCCGAAAGCGACGATCTCGTGATAGGGTGTGCCGTCGGGTAAAGTCTTCGCATAATAGTCAGGCGTCTTCGGGTAGCGCACTTCAGCGAGCACATGCCCGTCCGTCGTCAGCGCTAGTCGGCCATCGATCACATCGATCAGGTAAGGAGAATAGGGCGAAAGCGAGGTTTGAATGGATACCGGGCGCATACTATAGGGCCCCTTGAGCAGAACGAAATGTTCGGGAACGCGCCGATGTTCGCCGCGCTTGAGCTCGGACATCGGGACGAGATCATAAGAAAACAACCGGTACGATTTCACCAGCGCGCCGGCTGCGGCATCGAGCGCCGCGTCGCTGAACCAATGACCGAGGCTCAAGAGATGCTGTTTGAGAATCGTCTCCTTGGGAACGTCCGGGTATTTCTTGAAATACGATTCCAAAGCGTCAAGGTTGGATTCAGTTGTCGAGATGTTCCCCATTTCGCAGATCCTTTCGTAGCTCTCCAGCTGGCCGCACCTTCACTCTCGGCTACTTCAAGAGCGCGCGGGCGATCTTGGCTGCGGGCTTGCGAACTTTGGCGAGCTTTTCTTCCGACTGATTGTCGATCTTCCAGAAATCACCGACTGACATCACATCTTTAGCTGCGATCGTGCCGGATTCTTTCAAAAAGTGCGTATCGACATCGAGACGGCGAGTCGCCTGCCCGAGGGTTCTGGTGACAACCTCCTGCCCTTCTCGGCCCAACAACCAATTGACGAAAACCTTCGTGCTATTCGGGTGCGCCGGCGCTTTTAACACTACCAGGTTGCCGCTCCCAGCCGTGCCGTAATTCCCTTCCTTGAGTATGGGAAGCGGTTTGATCGGCAACCCTGCTTTGAGAAACGGCAAGAAAGAATAATAGGAGAGGCCGATCATGACGGCGACCCGCCCCTTGGCTAAACTGTCGGCAAGCACGCGCTGGTCCCGCCCCAGGTATAAATCCTGGGCCACGAGTTTTTTGAGATATTCTTCGCCCTTGATGTGCCACATGAATGCCCAAGTAGAGTCTCCCGCCCCCGGCGTGCGCGGATCGAGATAGCCGATCTTACCTTTCCATTTCGGGTTGAGAAAATCGTCGAACGAGCGGATCTCGCTCGGCTTGACCAGTTCTGTATTGTACCAGATGATTTCCGAAAGGTAGGCCTGAAACATGTAGACGAATCTTTTTGCGTTATCGACCCAGAGATGGCCGCCCCACCATTGCTTCGGATCTTTGACTTCCGGCAGCACAAACCACGGCTCGATCGGATCGAGAATGCCCTCATCCAGCATGCCGGAGACGATTGAAGAAGAACCGCCGATGTGCAAATCGAAATTGCGCACGCCAGCTTTGAATTCGTCCGCCATCCGCCGTACCGCCGCGCTGCCGCGCGCCGTAAAAGTTTCCACTTCGATGCCATAGCGCTTTTGAAATTGCTCCTCTATCTGCCTTTTCATCTCGGCGCTAGCAGGAAGCGACACTGTGACCTTGCCTTCCTTCTTCGCGGCTTCGACTAATTTGTCCCAGTCCACCAAGCCCGCCGCACTGCTCTGCTGGCTGTACACTGGGCAGGCAAAGCACAAGCCCAGCAACAGGCCAACCGCTAAAAAGTATCGTTTGATTATGATCGGGACTGACATCTTTCGCGGCTCCGTCTCTTCAATACAGGTTGCGGTCTA
>JBLMXG010000416.1:0-4910 GCA_050257635.1 Chloroflexota bacterium | reverse complement strand
GTGAAACAATAGCGAGCGCGGCACGACGACCAGCGATGTGCGCGGGGTCTGCCTGGTATCGGCGCCGCGCTGAGCTTCCAACAATGCGAGCACTTGAATGGTCTTGCCCAATCCCATGTCGTCGGCGAGGCAGCCGCCCAGATGGAAGCGGCCGAGAAATTGCAGCCAGCCCAACCCTTCGCGCTGGTAGTCGCGCAGGGTACCGCGAAAACTCGGCGGCGCATCGGCTGCTTCGGCCCCGGCAAAACCGCGCAACTCCTCGCGCACGCGCTCGAACACCGCATCGACGCGTAGCACCGATTCGTCGGCGAGCAAGAGATCAAGCAGGCCCGCCTGCGACCGCGTGAAGCGCAGCCGCTCGCCATCCAGCTCTCCAAGAGCGGAGAGGAGACGATACTTGGCGAGCCATTCCTCGGGGATGATGCCGAGGCTGCCGTCGTCCAAGCGTACGGTCTGCTCGCCATGCCGGATCGCGCGCAATAGCTTGGGCAGCGCCACGGCGGCGCCGTCGAAATCGGCACCGCCGTCGAGTTCGAACCAATCCACACCCGAGTTGATTTCCAACCGCACCGCGACGCTGTTGCGATAAAGCTTGCCCTCCGCCTCGACGCGCCAGCCCTCTTGAGTAAGCGCCCGCACAACCCGCGGTACGCGCTCGGCGGCGAGATCCAGCGCGCCGTCGCCAAGCGGCGATCCGTCGCGAAATCCGAGCTGGGCCAAGCGCGCTTTCGCGGACTCCTCGGCTTGCCGATCGCGCCGGATGACGAGCCGCTCGCCCTTCTGGTAAACGTTTTGCGACGCGAGGCTCGCCGCGATCATGCTGCCGCCGTAGTCGAAGGCCAATTCACCCGCGACAAATTCCCTCCCCCACGGGTCCCGCCTTCCTGCTGTGATCGTCAAACGGGGCTTCGGCGCGGTGGCGATCCAATCGAATCTCAACTCCTCCGGCAAATCGAGCACCGGCTGGCGCGGCAGTGCAATCAATTGATCCAAAAACTCATCCGTTTCGCCCTTGGCAAAAAACAACATTGGACGCGCGCGCAGCAAAGTAACCCAGGCAAAGGCGCCGAAATCGTTGAGCCGCGCGATTCGCCCGTCGTAGATCACCAGGCCGCCGGCCACCAGCGAAATCGGCCGCGCCAAGCTCATTTCCACGCCCTCGCGCCGCAACAATCCGGTCAAGCAATACTGTCTTTTCTTATCGGCAGGAGCGATGCGCAAACAGAGATCCCAGGGGCCGCCTTCGTCCCAGTGGAGCGGAGCGGCTTGCCCTCCGGCAAAAGCTTGACGCAGGGCGCAGCGGCCGGTGCCGCAGAGAAGCGGCAAAACGGCTTCCCACAGTGCCGGCGCAAGGACGAATCCGCCCGCGGCCGCGCCATAGGCGTAGGACGAATACAGATAGCCGGGCTGATCCTGGCCGCCAAGCAGCGTCGCCAGAATGCGCCGGTCGGCGCCGTCGCTGAGGCGGGCAACGTCGTCGCGGCTGAGCTTTTTAAACTTGATTTTGCCCCAGTCGCCGTCGAGTTTGCGCTCGCTCACCGCCACTTGAAGCCTGAGCTCGCCGTTGGCGGCGGCATCTTGAGTGTCGATGAAATAGTGCAAGTGCCGCTCGGTTTGATTGCCGGCCGCACCGCGCTCCTCCGCCGCCATCAACTGCGCGCGCAGGAGCAGCAGCTGCTGCTTCCAAGCCGTGATCTGCGAGCGCTTCCCGGCGCGGCGGCCGGACGGTTTCTTGGCCTCGAGAGATCGAGCCGCAACGCCGCGCAGATGCGGCGCCGCGATACTCTGGAGTCGGGCCAAATATCCGCTCTGCTCCGCGGCGAGTAGAGCGGCCCAGATATGCTTGCAGGGGTCGTGTTCCCTTTCGAAAAAAGGGCAGGTGCAGGAAACGTTGACCACATGCTTTTCGATCGCGACCTGGACGTCATAGAGGCGTGTTCCTTGCACTCCGGCGTGCAGCGATCCCAGGTCACCTTCCAGGAACCTCACCGCACCATGCTGGAAATAGCGCCGGCCGCGTTCCTGCGAAAGGCGATCGACCTGATTGAAAAAACGCGCGCTAAAAGAATCGCTCACAAAAGTTGCTTAGCGTAGCGCCGGCGAAAAGTCTAATCGGCGCGGCGCGCGAGCGCGCTCGTTGACAGGCCGACAAACTCCATGCGAGAAAATCGGCAGGCCATTCGCCGCGGAGGCAGCCATGAACACACGCAAAACCAAACCGCGCATCATCGACGCCGACGGCCATGTGCGCGAGACCGACGAAGAAATCATCGAATATATGTCCGCCGGCTACCGCAACCGGCGCGATGCCATGCTTTACTTTCCCTTGACACCGCATCATGGCTGGCATCGCTCGATCCCGGCCAACGATTTTCGCCGGCAGGACTTTCGCATCCCCGATTGGCGCGAGTGGGCGAGCAAACTCGACGAAGGCAACTTCGAATCGACCGTGCTCTATCCGACCCGCTTCATGCACATCGGCCAGATTGGCAACCCGCCCTACGCGGTCGAGCTTTGCCGCGCTTACAACGATTACCTCCACGATCGCTTTCTGTCCCACGACCGCCGCTTCCGGGGCATGGCGCTGCTGCCGCTGCAAGATCCGGTCGCCGCGGTCAAAGAGCTGCGCCGCGCGGTGAAAATTTACGGCATGGTCGGGGGCATCCTGCCCGCCGATGGTCTGCAACTGCCGCTCGGCCATCGACAGTATTGGCCGATCTATCAGGAAGCCGACCGGCTCGGCTGCGCTCTTTCCGTCCACTCGTGCAATTCGCTGCGCGACAACGACCGCTATCTCGTCCCCAACGAAGCCGCGACCTTGACCCATGTGATCCCGCAAATGCGCCAGTTCACCAACGTCATGTTTTCCGGCGTGATGAATAGATTGAAAAGGCTCAGGCTCGGCTTTCTCGAAGCGGGCTGCGGCTGGGTGCCGTTCTTGATCAGCAAGATCGAAGAACGTCTAGAGCGCGTCGCGCCGAAAGAGCGGCCGGTGTTGCCGCGCGAGTTGCTGGCGCAAAAGCGACTTTATTTTCAATGCGGCGAAGAGGTAACGACCAAGCGGGATATCGAATTGATCGGCGACGATTGCCTGCTCTGGGCGTCCGACTTCCCTCACGAAGCCACTCGCACCGACGTGCGAAAACTGGTCAAGGAACATTTCGAGCGCAAGGATCTAACGCCCCGGGCTAAGCGTAAAACGATTTACGACAACGCCAAGCGGTTCTACGGACTGTAAAGAAGCAGAATGGGTGCTGCGGTCGTCGGCGCGGCAGTATCTTCCGATGGCTTTCAGCGCCCATGCGTTGTCGTTCTTCGCCCACAGCGGGCCGCAACCCGCGGCGGCGTGAATTGAAGCAGCGAAAGTTTAATGATAGACGAAAAAAACTATGTCCAAGTATCGAGTTACGGTCGACACCGGGGGAACCTTTTCCGACTTTGTCTTCTTCAACGAAGACTCGGGCGAAATCACCATCACTAAAGTCCCATCGACGCCGAAGGAGCCTTTTCAAGCCGTTCTGAACGGCCTTAAGGAGTTGGTCGATCAAGGCGTGTCCGCCGGCGACGTGTCGTTTTTCTGCCATGGCACCACGGTTGGCACGAACACGCTTCTCGAAGAGAAAGGCGCCAAGACCGGCCTGCTGGTCACCCGGGGATTCCGCGGTATTTACGAAGTCATGGAGCAAACCCGCGGCTATGGTCCGGCCACCTACGATCTTTTTTTCGAAAAGCCGCGCTTGCTGGCGCCGCCGTTTTATACCGAAGAGATTCCCGAGCGCGTGGACTTTCGCGGCGACGTGCTCCAACCGATCGACGTGAAAGCGGCCCGCGAAGCGGTGCGCCGGCTGAAAAAAAAAGGCGTCACCTCGGTGGCCGTTTGCTTTCTCTTTTCATTCTTGAATCCCGACCATGAGCTCAAGGTGAAGGAGCTCTTCGCCGAGGAATTTCCCGAAGCGCGGCCGTCGCTCTCCTACGAGGTGCTGCCGCAAATCCGCGAGTTCTACCGGCTCAGCACCACCGTGATCAACGCCTACATTCAACCGGTCATGGCGAGTTATCTAGGCCGCCTGGAAAGCCGCATGCGCGAGATGGGCGTCACCACGCCTAAGCTTTACATCATGCAATCCAATGGTGGCGTTTCCACCTTCAAAGGCTCTGCGGAAAAACCCGTCGCCACCGTGCTCTCCGGACCGGCCGGCGGCGTGATCGCGTCGATGGGCACCTGTGATCGCGTCGGCATCAATAACATCATCACTTTCGACATGGGCGGCACCAGCTGCGACGTGGCGCTGATCCATGAGGGCAATCCGGTGATCACGACCCAAGGCAAGATCAACATGCGGCCCATCGCCCTGCCGATGCTCGACATTCACACGGTCAGCGCCGGCGGCGGCACCATCGCGCGCATCGACGCCGTAGGCGGATTGCAAGTCGGCCCCGACAGCGCCGGCGCCGACCCGGGGCCGGTCTGTTACGACCGCGGCGGCGAAAACATCACGATCACCGACGCCAACATCGTTACCGGCGTGCTCGACCCCGAGCACTTTCTTGGCGGCAGAATGAAGCTCAACAAAGCCAAAGCCGAAAAGCTGCTCGCCGAAAAGATCGCCAAGCCACTCAAACTCGACTTGCTCGAAGCCGCCGACGGCGTGCTCAAAATCATCAACGTCAAAATGGAGGAAGCGATCAAGGCGGTCTCCTCGGCGCGCGGCTATGACATCCGCGACTTCACGCTGGTCGCGTTCGGCGGCGGCGGACCGATGCACGGCGGGCGCATGGCCCTCGATCTGGGCATTCCGACGCTGTTGATTCCGCTGACTCCAGGGGTGCACTCGGCGCTGGGCTTGCTGATGTCGGACGTGAAACACGACTATGTGCGGTCCAAGCTCGTCGGCCTGGACGACCTCGAC
>JBLMXG010000415.1:0-11891 GCA_050257635.1 Chloroflexota bacterium | reverse complement strand
GATCAGCGGCGTTCTCGCTTCGTCGATCAAGATATTGTCGACCTCGTCGACCACCGCGTAATTGAGTTCCCGCTGGACGTATTCCTCCAGCGAAAATTTCATGTTGTCGCGCAGGTAGTCGAAGCCAAACTCGTTGTTGGTGCCGTAGGTGATGTCTGCGAGATAGGCTTCCTGTCGGCTGATTGGACGCAGATTGAGGTAGCGGTAATCTTGCGTAATGTAGGTCGGATCGAATAGGTAGCTGGCCTCGTGCACGATCGACGCGGTAGACACGCCGAGCTTGTGAAAGATTGGCCCCATCCACTGCACGTCACGGCGAGCCAAATAGTCGTTGACGGTGATCAGATGGACGCCCCGGCCCGTCAGCGCGTTCAGATAGAGCGCAAGCGTCGCCACCAGGGTCTTTCCTTCACCGGTCTTCATCTCGGCGATCTTGCCCTCGTGCAGCACTACACCACCGATCAACTGGACATCGAAATGACGCAACCCGATGGTACGGCGCGACGCCTCGCGCACGGCGGCAAACGCCTCCGGTAAAAGCGACTCGAGGACCTCGCTTTCCTTCTGCCGGATCTCCTTATCGAGCTCGTCGGTGCGCCCTTTGCGCTCGTCCCGCTCTTCGGCGTCCGCTTCCGTGAGTTCGCCGAGCGCTTCTTCGAGATCTTTTTTCAACCCGGCCGTGGCCTCGGCGATCTGCTGCTTGAATCGATCGGTCTTGGCGCGCAACTCGGCATCGCTCAGGCGCTGAAAGTCCCCTTCCAAGCTGTTGATTTTCGCGACGTAGGGACGAATGCGCTTGATTTCTCGGTCGTTTTTCGTCCCGACGAGCTTTTTTATCCAATCCATCATGCGATGAACTTGCTCCCTGCCTGTATGCCTGTGGAGGAAATCTCGACAATACTAGACATCGTTAAAATACCTGATTCCGCCGGCAACTTAAAGCCTCGCTTGAGAAACCGAGGACGCCTTTCGCTAGCGCTCGATGCGCACCGCCGAGTCGACTTTTTCGCCGAGAAAACGGCGTCCCACTTTGATGAAACGATCCGGCGCATCGGTGACGAAAAAACTGTGACTGCCCTTGCCGGCAGTTCTCGACAACGCGGATTTTTTGAGTAGCGCCGCGATTTCCTTGGCCACCTCTTCGGCGGAATCGACCAAGCGTACGCCGTTGCCCAGGTATTTGCGAATCGCCTTTTTCAACAGCGGATAATGCGTGCAACCGAGAATCAATGTGTCGATACCGCTCTGTTTGAGACTTTCGAGATAGGCTTGGGCGGTCAAATCCACCATCGCATTGTCGGTCCAACCTTCTTCCACTAGCGGCACAAACAACGGACAGGCGCGGCTGTAGACCTCGATGAAGGAGTCAGCGGCCTTGAGCGCACGCGTATAAGCGCCGCTGTGAATCGTCGCCTCTGTGCCGATGACACCTATTTTTTTATTCTTCGTGCTCTTGATCGCCCGGCGCACCCCGGGTCCAATGACACCGAGCACGGGCATGGAAAGCTTTTCTTTCAACGATTCGAGGGCAATGGCGGTCGAGGTGTTGCAAGCCACGACCACGATCTTGACCCCTTTTTCGACGAGAAACTGGCTGTTTTCAAAGGAGTAGCGTAGCACCGTGTCCACCGACTTGGTGCCGTACGGGGAGCGAGCCGTATCGCCCAGATAAACTGTGTTCTCCCGAGGCAGCACTTCGATAATTTGGTGCAGCACGGTGAGACCGCCGATCCCCGAATCGAATACGCCGATAGCGCTGTCCTTGCTGAGCATAGCGGTAGAATTTAGCGGGAGTTCGGCGCCATTTGATTGCCGAGATCCTTCTCGCAGGCGGGCACGAAACCGAACACTTGCTCCCACACTTCGCGCGACTCCATGCAGAGATAGATTTTGACCGTCGGGGCCGCGCGGCGAATCCAAGCTACCATCGCGCGGTACATTTCGACTCGCAGCGGCTGAAAATAACGTAGCTTGCCGTCAGGACACAGCACCTGTTCGCCGGTTAAGAGTACGGACCTAGGGAAACGGTCGCGCATCGTGCGCTTGAGCCTCGGGGTCTGGCGCAAAACCCCGAGACTGACCCAGGAGAGCTTGCGCCAATCGATGGTTTCAAAGGTTTGTTCGAGCATCGATCGATAGTCGGATTTCCATCCCGGATATTCGACCATCGGGTCGAAGTGAAAACCCAAGCGATAACCGGCATCCTGGCAACGCTGCGCCGCCGCGAGGCGCTTAGAAAGCGACGCGGTGCCGTGCTCGTCGCGATCAATGACCGGCTGCGGGTTCATCGACCACGCCACCACCACTCGTCCCTTGGGATCGAGCTGGAGCAAGCTTTCCACGCAGTCGCTTTTGGTTTTGAGTTCGAGCAGCACATTGGGCTGCGCGGCAAAGTACGGGAGCAACTCCCCTACCATGCCGGTGTAAGGTTCCAACGCCAGGCTGTCGGTGATTTCGCCGGTGCCGATGCGAAAAAACACCCCGCGATGGCGTGCCAGCGTGCGATCGGCTTCGGCGATCAAATCGTCAACGTTGCTAAAGACCTTGAGCAACGCGTTGTCGGCCAAATACTCTTGCAGGTAGCAATAACTGCAATCCATCGGGCAATTGCTGGCGAAGTTGATGACGAAATAATTGCAGCAAACCTGGCCCTCGCTGCCGGGGCATTTTTTGAAAAAGTCGCCTTTGTGGCGGGTCAGATATAGCGTGCGTTTGGCCGCGCCGAATCGGTCCCGGGACGAATCCGCGGCGCCCGCGCCGGGTGGATCGACGGCCACGCTTCTGAACGTCAAGTCCGGCAGGCTTTGCCGCAAGTTGCGGTAGATCGGACTCGACTCCGCGCCCTCCTCGACAACCACTTCGTCAAATCGGAATGGTGCCATCATCGCTGCAGTCAAATCATCCGCGATCTTCGATGGCAGGCTGACCCGCCAGCAACGTAAAGATTTCTGTCATAAGAGGGCTCGCCGCCGCCACGCGCAAACGGTCGGCGAACGACCGGAGCTCCGCCAAGTTGGCCGCGCTATATTCCACTTGTAGCCGTCCCCCTTCCAAACCCGGCGGTACGCTCAGGCGGATCTCGGCGGGAAGCTTGAGCGCCCAGATTTTTTCTCGAATCTGATCCTCGATTGCAGCGAGGCGCGGAAATCTCAGCCGCCGCAGATGCTCTTTAATCCGCTTGAGCCGGTCGGCACGGCCGAGCCGTGGATCGGTCTTGAGCGCAACCACCGCGTCGCCGGCTAAGATCTTGCTGATTTCCACCCGATCGCGCAGCGAAATCTCTTCGAGCCACTCCATCATGTCGCGCAGATGATTTTCGCCGATCTTGAGACTGACGGCGATTTCTTTCAGAGCGTCGCGATCCGCCGGCTCCCAACCCAGCCACCGCTCAAGCGTCTGCCGGTGAAAACTCTTCGCCCTGGCATATTCGTGAATTGCGCTCTCCGACATCGACTCTCTCCTGATCAAATTCTGCGAGTATCGCCTCGAAAGTGGCCGCTTCCAGTTCTTTGCCCCGCTTGCGCGCACCGTGGGCAAGCACCCGAACTTTTCGCCGCAGCGCCGCAATCGCGGCCGTGCGCTGCGCCCCGGCGAGCCCGCCGCGCAAGAGCTTCGCCAAAGCCTGCACCCGATAACGATCCATACCCCACTGGGAGCGCGACAACTGATCGGCATGGCCGCCACGCTTGATAACCAACGGCTCAGGAATCAACGGAACCTCATGCTCCACGGCAATGCGCAACCAGAGATCGTAATCTTCGCACACCGGCAAAGATTCATCGAACCCGCCACGGCGATCGAACAGCCGCCGGGTCATCATTACCGCCGAAGGGCTGACCAGACAGCGATCGAGGCTCCGCGCAAAGATATCACCGGAGGGTTTCTGATGCACCGCCTTTGGATTGACCCTGGCGCCATTGCGAATCCAGATCTCTTCAGTCTGGCAGATTTGATACTCCCGATGGAGTTCCATAAACGCCGTCTGGCGCGCCAGCTTGGCCGGGCGCCAGAGGTCGTCAGAATCGAGCAACGCGAGATAACGGCCCGACGACCGGCTTACGCCAAAATTGCGTGCCGCCGAGACACCCTTCCGTGGCGCGATGAACAATTTTAATTTTGTGCCGAGCCGAGCCAGTTTTTTCGCAGTATCGTCGGTGGATCCATCGTCGACGACGATAAGTTCATGATCGGTAAACGACTGCGCCAGCACCGACTCGACCGCTTCACCGACCATCGGCCATCGGTTGAAGGTAGGAATGATCACGCTCACCAGGGGATGCACGACGAGAACCGACCAAATTGACCTGGCAGCCGCGGCGATCCGCGATTGGTTCGCCGCAGATTCCGTCAAATAAAAGTTTCGATTTTTTTAAAAAACTGATCGACCATCAATTTGGCCACGCCATTCAACATACGCTGGCCGACGCTGGCGATGATCCCGCCGATCTTTGCATCGGTGCTGTATCTGAGCAGGGTTTGACCATTGGCTTCTTCGAGATCAATCGCCACGTCTCCCTGCATAAAGCCGGGGCCGCCGGAGCCTTCTCCGCTCAAGATGTAATGCGCGGGCGGCTGTTTGTCCTTAATCGTCACTTTGCCCTTGTAGGTTCCTTTAACCGAGGCAATACCGACTTTCATTAAGGCTTCAAATTGATCCGGACCCACTTCATTCATGCTTTCGCAGCCCGGCATACACTGCGCCATTACCTTCGGATCGAGCAAAATTTGCCAGACGCGCTCGCGCGGCGCCTTGAATGTATAACTACCCTCGATTTTCAAATAAACCTTCCTTCGTTGCCTGCTGGGACGGATTTTCCCGGCGCGTCGGCACCTGTCCAAAGCGCGCCAATTGCCACAGACCATAACGTTCATCGGCCTAAAAAACAACAGCACCGTGCGAAGGCGCGCTCGTCCGCGCGCGCTGCAAATTCGCACCGCTCAGTCCGCGCTTTTGTTTGAATCCCAGCTTGACCTTGGCTAAACTTTATTTCAACCGGAGACGCAATCGATGAGAGCGCTGGTCCTACTGATCATCCTGTTGGCTTTTCCCCGGCCGCTTTATTCGCAGAGCGCGGCACCGGCAGACCTTTTCGCCAAAGCCTACGCACTCTACACCAACGGCCAACACGCCGAGGCGAGGGAGCTTTTTCAAAAAACCCTCGACGCGGACTTTCATTTGGCCGATTACAGCCTCTACTATCTCGCAGCCATCGCTTTTGACGAATCCGATTGGAACGACGCGCGCGGGCGCTTGTCCGAGCTCAAGCTCCGTTTTCCGCAGAGTCTTTGGTCTCATCCCGGAGCGCTCCTCCAAGCCAAGATCGAGATCGCCGAGCAACAATATGTGCAGGCCGGTGAAATTCTACGCGGGCTGCGGACGAATATGCACCTCAAGCGTGACATCGCCAATGAAGCGCTCTATCTCGACGGGCGGGTACAAGAATATCAGGGAGAAGCGCAGCGCGCTTACGCTCTTTATGACGAGCTCCGCGATAGCGCGCCGACTTCACGCTGGACGGCCGCCGCGCGCAAGGCGCAGAAGCGGCTGCGCGAAGCGTACCCCGAGATGTTTCCGCTGCCAACGATCGAAATGCTGGCGGACGAGGCCGATCGGCTGGCGCGAGAGCGCCAGACCGACGACGCCGAGATCCTTTACAGAAAGTTACTCAACAATGTAACCGAAGCGGATTTCCGCTTGCGGCTGCTTAGCAGGCTCGCCGGTCTTTATCTTTCGGTGCGCAAGCGCGATGAAGCCCTGCCGGTGCTTCAACAGATCGCGCGCGAATACCCGGAAACCGGCGAAGCGCCCAAAGCCCTATTTCAAATCGCCCAGATTCTTTGGAATCGTCACGACAACGCCGCGGCTCTCGGCTATTTTAAAATCATTATAGAGCAATACCCCGCAAGCCCGCAGGTCGGGCGCGCGCTTTTCGCCGCCGCCGATATCCACGAATTCTTCGGCCGTAAAGACGAGGCCGTACAGCTTTATGAACGGATTATAAAATCATCGCCTCAGGGGCCGCTACGCGACGACGCGCGCTGGCGTCTCGCCTGGCTTTATTACAACCGCGGCGAGCCAGCCGCAGCGATGGCAACGTTTAGGGCGCTGGCTCGCCAATCGCGCACTAACGCCTTCGCCATCGCGGCGCTCTACTGGCAGGCGCGCAGCACCGAAAAAGTGGGGGACGCGGAAAGCGCGGTGCGGGTCTACCGCCGAATTGTCAATGGCGGCGGCGAATCTTACTACCAGGACCTGGCGCTGCGCGGCCTGGAGCGCTTGGGAGCGCCCTACAATGAGCCCAAAGCGGTCGTACCCAAAATGGTCGAGGAACCGGATCCGCCGATGACGGATGATGTTGCGTTTCACCTCGTGCGCGCCCGCGATTTAGCCGAGCTTTCGCTCCATCAACTGGCGGTCGCCGAGTTGGACGAGATCAACGACAGTAAGCCGAACGCCCGGCTGCGCATGCTGCTAATGCGCGAATACTTTCGCAATCGGGCTTACGGAAGAAGCCTCAAATTTGCCGATCAGCTTCCATCGTCGCAATCCGAGCGTGATCTTTACCGCTTCCCGCTGGCGTTTTGGGACTTAATACAGCAAAAAGCTCGAGAACGGGAAATCGACCCCTATCTCGTGTTGGCGCTGATCCGCCAGGAAAGCCTGTTCGACGCGCGGGCGCGCTCTCCCGCCGCGGCGCTCGGACTGATGCAGTTGATTCCACCGACGGCAGCACGGGTCGCCAAACAATTGGGCCTGGCCGCGCCCTCGCAGGAACGCCTCTATGAGCCCGAAGTGAACCTAACCCTCGGCACGCAATACTTGAAGGACTTGCTGCAGCGCTATTCAAACAACTGGTACAAAGCGCTTGCTGCCTATAACGCCGGCGAAGCTGCCGTCGATCGCTGGGAGAAAGAGCTCGCCACCGATGATATCGAAGAGTTCGTCGAGCGAATTCCCTATGTGGAAACACGCGGCTATGTTAAACTCGTCATGCGTAATCACCGTATCTACAAAAGGCTCTACGCACTGCAAAAATGACCAGCCGCCTTACCCCGTTGATCGGTATCACGGCGGATGTTTCCGACAGCACCTCCAATGGCGCGAAAGAATCCCACGATGCCCGCTTGTTCCTGCCGGAGCGTTACCTGCGCGCCATCGAGCGCGCTGGCGCTATTCCCATCGTATTACCCGCGACCCGCTCCAAACCTGCGGTACGCCGCTTACTCGGCATTTTAAGCGGCCTGGTGGTGAGCGGCGGCAACTTCGATATTCACCCGCACCGCTATCGCGAGCGGCCGATCAAGGAGCTCGGTGCAATTAAAGCAGAACGCACGGCTTTCGAGTTGGAAATTACCGGCGCGGCGGTCAAGCGCGACCTTCCGGTTCTGGGTATCTGCGGCGGCGCCCAAGTCATCAACGTCGTATTAGGCGGCTCGCTGTATCAGGATATTTCGAAGCAAATCCCCACAGCCCGAGCCCATGAAGGACCCAACGGGGAAAAAGCGCAGGATCATCCGATTCACATTGCCCCTGGCTCCCGCCTGTTCGCCATCTTTGGCCAGGGCGATTTGAAGGTTAACACGACCCATCACCAGGCCGTGAAACAACTGGGGCGCGGTCTGATCGTCAACGCCCTCGCGGACGATGGCGTCATCGAGGGCATCGAAAGCACGGAGCATCGATTCGTTGTCGGTGTGCAGTGGCATCCCGAGGCGCTGGCGCCGCGTCACAAACTCCAACGCCGCCTGTTTTCTTCCTTCGTGCAAATCTGTCGACAACGCCTGAGCGCGCGCTGACCCACGGATACGATCACCCATGCCGGCGCAGATATTCAACGGCGCATATTACCACGCGAGTTTGCTGGCCCTACCGCCCTTTTTGACCGCCGTCACGATGTTGACGCTTGGCGGGATAGTGCTGTGGCGCGAGAGCGACGCGCGCGTCCGCCTTTCCTTCTTCGTGATGACCGCCACCGCCGCCACCTGGCTGTTTGGTTATTCGTTGATGTACTGCGCCGGATCCAAAGCATTGGCCGCCGCCTGGAGCGTCGCCGGGCATGTCGGCATTATATTTATTCCTGCGGCGGTGTTTCACTTTACGACCGCCGTACTGCAGATTTACAACCGCTTTTACCGTCGCGTCTGGCTTGTCTGGGCGCTTTGCGCGGCATTTCTCCTCGCGTTGCTGTACAGCAATTGGTTTCTCAGCGACATCACCGCGTTCTCGTGGGGTTACTACCCGCGTTACAATTGGCTCGGCGTTTGCTTTATCGGCTTTTTTTTCGTTCTTATGGCGTTGAGCTTACGCGAGTACTGGCGGGCCTATCGGTACGCCGGGCCCGGCCTGCGCCGATTTCGCAACCGGAATCTCCTAGGCGCTTTTTGCGTCGCCTACCTCGGCTCCCTCGATTACCTACCTGCATTGGGCGTTCCGCTCTACCCATTCGGGTATATCGCCTTGCTCGGTTTTGTCGGCTTGGTCGGCCGCACCATCCATCGTTATCGCCTTGTGGACATCACTCCCGAATTCGCCGCCAAAGAAATCATCCACGCCATGGGTGAGGCTGTGCTCGTTCTGGACAGCGAAGGCGTCGTCCGAGTCGCTAACCCTGCCGCAGCACAAATTTTTGCCCAAACCGAACAACGGCTCGATGGCGAATCTATTGTGGATCTCGTGCGCGCATTCAGCGCGCCAGCGGAACAGTTGGCGCGGCAATTGACCGAGGGTCGCTTACGCGATTACGAATGCGCTACGAACGGCGGCGCGCTGACCGTGAGCCTCTCATCGTTTCTGATGCGCGATAAAGACGAGAATACCATCGCTACGGTTTGTATGATCCGCGATATTACCCAGTCGAAGGCCGCCGCGCGTCAAATCGCCGCCCACACCGAACGGCAGGCCGCTCTCTACGAGCTGAATGTGGCGGCGACATCGACCCTGGAGCTTAGCGCGGTATTGAACGTGCTCTTGCAGCGACTTGAATCTTTAGTGCCGCGCACCGCCACCACCGTCATGCTGCGCAGCGCCTTGGATCAACCCCTTCGAAGGGTCGCTTGCCGCGGCATCGATGAGCTCGCCTGGCAGTGCGAGCCCGACGCCGCTACCGAGATAAGCCACCCGGTGTTGGTCGCCAAGGACGTCATCTGGCTCGGCGATATCCGTCAGCCCCAAAAAGGATTGGACGTGAACTACTTCATCCGTCAAGGATTTCGCTCGTATCTTGGGCTGCCGCTCATCGCCAAAGACCAGGTGATCGGCATCGTATCCTTCTACTCCCGCGACGTGCGCCGCTTCAACGATGAAGAAATCAATTTCCTGCGCAGCTTGGCCGGTCAGGCGGCCGTGGCGATTCACAATTCGGCGCTCTACGAGGAGACCCGCCGGCAAGCCGCCGCGTTGAAGAAGGCCAATCAGGTGAAGGAAGACTTTCTAAGCGTCATGTCCCACGAGCTGCGCACGCCGCTCAACGTCATCTGTGGCTACACCAAGCTCGTGCAAGAAGGGATGGTCGGCACGGTCAACGCCGAGCAACGGAAAGCGCTGGACACCGTGAGCCGCCACGCCGACGAGCTTCTCTTCATGGTCAACAGCATCATGAACGCGGCCCAAATTGAAGCGGGCGGCCTGACGGTGGACTGCCAAGAGTTTTTATTGAAAGATCTCTTAAATGAGCTCAAGGAGCTCTATGATTATCCGCGGGCCAAAGCAGTAAGGTTGGAGTGGGATTACCCGGACGATCTGCCAGCGCTGCACAACGACCGCGGCAAGCTCAAGCATGTGCTGCAAAACCTTATCAATAATGCGCTCAAATTCACCGATGCCGGTTGCGTCAAAATTACCGCGAAGCAAACTGCAGCGCAGAGCGATGTCGAGATTACCGTCAGCGACACCGGCATCGGGATCCCACGCGAGGACCTGCCGCTCATTTTCGAACGCTTTCGCCAGGTCGACAGCTCGCGCACCCGCGCTCACGGCGGCGTCGGCCTAGGTCTTCACATCGTCAAAACATTTACCCAGCTCCTGAAGGGCGGGATCGAAGTCGCGAGCATTCCAGGCCAGGGAACGACCTTCACCCTCACATTTCCCCGCACAGGGCCAAGCCGGCACTGAACTTCTTCAATCAATGCGGCGCTGACCGGTCGCATCGCAAAATACTTTGCGCTGGATTCCAACGCTTCGAGGTCGCGTCCTTCCGAACCGATCGCGCGGTTGCAATCCCACGCGCCCTAGGGCAAAGAAAAGGGCGAACTCATTCCTCCGTGTGTGAAAGGAGCGATCATCATGGCGAACAAAAGCGGCGACGATCTATTCGACCGGGATGAAGCCGCGAGGCTGCTCTATCCGGCACGGGGCTTGCCCGGCGGCGGCCAGCTAGAAGTGCGCATGGAGATTTCCGCGGATCATCCCGACCCCGATATCCGCGGGGTGGCCCGGCGGGTAAAATTTTTCAATCTCGAGAGCTGGCACAAGGAATGGACCGAGGTCGCCAAGAAGAACGAAGAACTCGCCGCCGGCTTCGAGCAGGAAGAGCGCAGTCAAACCGCCCATGAGTTCTATCTTCGCGCCACCGACTTTTATCGCCGCGCGGTGGTTTACATGCCCGACACCGATCCGCGCATGCTCCCAACCTTCAGGAAGCTTGAAGAAAACTTTGACAAGGCTTGGAGCCTGGTCACGCCGCCATTTGAACGGGTCGAAATCCCCTACGAGGGGCGCCGATTACCGGGGCTTTTCTGGCCTGGCCGCAGCAAGCCCGGCAGCAAGCTCCCGGTCGTCTTCAACTATGGCGGCGCCGACGGCATCTTACTGCGCGGCGAAGACGGCGGCGCCGGCCAGTACACGCGCCGCGGCATATCGTTCATCGACGTCGACGGTCCAGGCCATGGCGGGACGCTGCGCCACCACAAACTTTACGCGCCGCCCGATGCGGAACGATTCACCAAAGCGGTCGTCGACTATCTCGTTACCCGGAGCGATGTCGATGCTGAGCGCATTGGACTCCATGGCTCGAGCATGGGCGGTTACTCGGGGCCGCGCTCGGCTACCGTGGAAAAACGGCTCAAAGCGGTAGCCGTCTGGAGCGGCGCTTACAACTTGGTCGACGATATTTTCGATTACTACCCGCCGATCCAAGATCGGCTGCGCTGGCTTATGGGCGCTAAGGATCTCAAAGAGGCGCGTGAAAGAATCAAAGAGTTTACCTTAATCGGCAGAGCCGACCGGATCGAATGTCCGCTGCTGGTCGGCTACAGTATCGACGACCGGGTCATGGATCCGCGCGGCGCGCTAAATCTCTATGAAAACGTCGTCAACTCGCCCGATCGCTCGATGGTGAACGGCGTCGGCCACGGCCAGAAGCGCTTCGATCGGCGGACCTTCATCGCCGATTGGTTCATGAAGCAGCTCAAAGCCGCGTAAACGGCGGAGGGTAAAACGCGGAGGCCCGATGACAGCATTGAACTTGGCTCAGTCCCTCGACCATTTCGACGTGGCGGTGGACGACTTGGTCGCCGACGACGAATTCTCCGCTCAAGTCTTCGGCGGCGAGATCCCCATGCGCAACGGCCTGAACCTGGGCCAGCGCTAGTGCCCGCGGGGCCACATACTTTGGATACAATAGAGGTCGACGGTAGGCGCATGGGCGTGTTCTTGCAAAGCGACGACTGGCCGCCGCCCGCCAAGCGGCGCGCTTCGCACAAATCCGTATCCCGCGGGTCATATCCAGCGTGACCGTCCGTTCTTCACGCCGCTCTGCTGGTGGATTTCATTTTATCCCGGATTCCGCAGTCGAACTTGCAGTCCAGGGTGAGCGAGGAGCGAGCCTGGAGTAGGGAAGACACCCAACCGTGCGGTTTCAAAGTCGTTTTCACTTTTTCGTACTCCGCTGCAT
>JBLMXG010000414.1:0-45381 GCA_050257635.1 Chloroflexota bacterium | reverse complement strand
AACGAAGCCATCGTTGAACGCCTTTAACTCGAGAAACAATCTTGCCGAAGCAACCTATGTTCGATCTTAGTGTCGCCGCTAAACACTAACCCTCGATCGGGTGTACCGCAGGTTAAATTTTGTCATCCACCGTCTTCAGCGACCCGATACCAGGTCGGAACGCGCTTTGGCTAAATAGTCTGCGATTCCGTGCTCCATATGGCGCCTTATTTTTCGCTGCTTAGACTTTCTCTTAATAACCATCGCAAGCCATGTCCCGCCGGCTATGGACAACAGCAGCAGCAACGTAAAAAGAACTTCTTCAGACATTTCTATCCTCCTGGAAAGACAATGGCATCCGCTTTACATTTTCGGTAAAGCAAGGTGAAGGCCACCCCGTGATGGAGACTAATATTTACTAAAATCTGCTTGAGATGCGGGAAAGGCTCGGTAGGCTGTGTCAAAGTGTCGCAATATTCGTGACATAGCTGTCACATTTGGCATAACCAGTCAGACCCGATCACCATTACGCCAAGAAAAGCAATATTGATGACCCAGGAGCCGGGATGTCAAGTTAATAGTTTAGACCGCGGACTGTTACGAGCCAGAGAAATTACTAACCGATGAAACGCCCTCAGCATCCATTGGCTGAAAGAAGGAAATAGCCCAAATTCTGCAACGAGAATTTTTGGCATACGGTTATGCTTTTCTCCGACAACGCGACGGGCACATGCTCGGCCCTATCAGCTTTTGGTCTGCGTACGTGAAAATACAAGCCGTGTGAACAGCCGAAAATAGCAGCCCTTTGGGCTGAAATGATTAGCTTGCGTTGGCTGCATAATCCTTAGCCTTGTTATTTATCCAATGGAGTTCAAGAAGCGGGTTCGAGGCTAGTCGGCCTTGCCATTCCCGAACCTGTAATGTGCCACTTCTCGCGACGATTCTCACCGTTTCGTGAAAAAGGTGTTTTTATTGCACAATGCCATCCATTTTTTCTTTGAACTCCGTTGCTTGATTACTGTACTTGTACTCACTGTACTCATAAAAATCCCCATGTCACGGATTTTTCTTAACGGTCCACAAGAAGCCGATCGCGCCCCTATCCTTCTACTCGTCCGTCCAATAAATCGGCCGCAGCTTAGTTTGCGCGTTGAATGCTTTGCGTAAGGCGTTATCTCCGGGCTCTGGGACCTCAAGACCTGACAATAGGGGCTGTACTATATCGTCGACCAAGGAGCGAATCGCGAAATTTCAATGTCGGTAATTCGCAAACACCCTACACTATTATAGTGGTTTTTCCCTCCAGTCAGTCAATTGTTTAAAACATTAAATTCCGAAGCGACGGTATGTTGCTTGCCACGTTGTCATTGGCGCGCATCTTGCGGCGCCGAAGCGCGTATTAATCCAAGATTCATCCTCAGTCACATGATTTGGGCCAAACGCCTAAGCAAAAGCTAAAGCAATGGACGGAGTCGAGCACACGCCTCGACACAACCTCAAGGCCGTTAGAACCGTTGATAACGCACTACGATTTCCCGGGGGCGCACGAAAAGCAATTCCGATCATCAAATCTTATGGAGCCGTTTTTTTTCGCGGTTGCGATTGAGAAGTGTGGTATCCGCGACTCATATCGCAGACCAAAGCCATCTATTCGACCTGGAAGGCGAGGGTGGTTGCAAAAATGTGTTTGAGAAAGCTCAACACCGAGCAGTTCAAAGACAAAATCACCCATGAGATGATTTACGAAGGCGGTAAGAAAGTTCGGATGCTGCCTAATTATTTTTACCGACTATTGGACAAGGACTCGTGAGATCATGAAAGCGATCATACTAGCCGGAGGGTTTGGCTCTCGATTATCTGAAGAAACCGTTGTCCGCCCGAAGCCTATGGTAGAAATCGGTGGCAAGCCGATTTTGTGGCATATCATGAACATCTACAGCACGCATGGGGTCAACGAATTTATCATTGCTCTTGGTTATAAAGCCGAATTTATCAAACAGTACTTTCTCAATTTTCATGCATTCAATAATGACATTTCCGTTGATTTGTCCGATAGCAAGGTCACTATTCATGCTAACAATGAGGCAAGATGGAAGGTGCACCTCGTAGACACGGGACTTTATACTCAGACCGGTGGACGTCTCAAGCGCGCGGCGAAGTGGTTGGGTGACGATGACGAGTTTATGTTCACTTACGGTGACGGGGTAGCCGACATCGATATCGGGGCCTTGCTGCGGTTTCATAAGTGTCAAGGGAAACTAGCCACTGTCACGTCTGTACGCAGCCCCTCGCGATTTGGCAGGATCGTATTTAAGAAAGATCAGGTCACGGAATTTCATGAAAAACCGGAAAAAGCTGAAGGTTGGATCAATGGCGGTTTTTTTGTGCTCAATCGAAAGGTCATCGATTATATTAATGGCGACGAAACTGTCTGGGAGCGAGACTCGGTAGAGGCTCTGGCTCGTGATGGTAGCGTGGCCGGTTATCGTCACTACGGGTTCTGGTCTTGTATGGATACGATGAGAGAGAAAAATTTTCTCGAAGACCTTTGGCGCTCGGGGAAGGCGCCATGGCAGATATGGGATTAAATAGATAACCAGATCGCCGGTTGAAAATTTGGAGTACGGAATCGGGGAAAAGCTCTGAAGCTTCCAGCGTTCCCAAAATCTCGTTTGAATTAAGGTTCTGAATTTTTGCCATCGGGTCTCTTTGGTCCTCACTTTGTTTCGTATTACGGTGAGCCGGTGAAAGCTCCGGTAAGGTTTTGTAGATAAAAATGTCACAGGCCGAAGGATTGGCGATAGACACTGGTTTAGATGGTTCTGCTGAGCGTTTAAAACGCAAAAGCTCTAGTGAAGACTGGAGGCAATCGGTGGCCGCTTCTTGCGGAAATAATAAGATAGTTCGTTGCCGGGGAGCCCTTCCAAAGGTATGCCGTTTTTGCGGTCAGACTGTAAAACAAATTTTAATTGACCTTGGGATGTCACCTCTGGCCAACTCCTACTTGAGTTCCGACCAACTCGATCAGATGGAACCATTTTACCCCCTGCGGGTTTATGTGTGCGGTGATTGCCTGTTAGTTCAAGCTGAGGAGTTTGAAAGTCCGGAATCGATTTTTTTTGACTACCCCTACTTTGCGTCGTATTCAAATACGTGGCTTCAGCATGCGAAGACTTACGCCGACATGGCAACACGGCGGTTCCGCTTGCGCAATGATAGCTTAGTTATCGAGATCGCCAGCAATGACGGATACTTGCTCCAATACTTTAGCGCGAATGGCATACCTGTTCTTGGCATCGAGCCGGCAGCGAATGTAGCTGGTGTGGCGGCAAAAAAGGGTATCCCCACCATGGTAAGATTCTTTGGTGAAGAAGCCGCTCGTGATCTGGTTGCTAAAGGCATGATGGCCGATCTGCTAGTAGGCAATAACGTGCTAGCCCATGTGGTCAGGCCGAACGACTTTGTCAGGGGGATGAAGACTGTTTTAAAGGCGGGCGGCGTGATTACGATGGAGTTTCCTCATTTGATGCGTTTGATGCAAGAGAATCAGTTTGACACCATTTACCATGAACATTTTTCATATTTTTCCTTCATCGTAGTTGAAAAAATATTTGCCGCCCATGGACTGACTCTGTTCGATGTCGAAGAAGTGCCTACTCATGGAGGATCTCTCCGAATCTACGCCCGCCACATCGAAGATACTTCGAAGCCTGTTGAGCAGCGGGTCGTCAATCTAAGAATCCGCGAAACGGAAGCCGGTTTTACCTCGCTTCAGCGCTACCTGTCTTTTGCTGATAAGGTGAAAGCGACAAAATACAAACTTCTTAAATTTTTGATCGAAGCAAAGTGCGACCAAAAGGCGATTGTCGGATATGGCGCGCCAGCAAAAGGAAATACTCTTCTGAACTATTGTGGTATTGGACCGGATCTCATTGATTATACAGTGGATCGGAATCCTTACAAAGAAGGACACTTCTTGCCCGGAACGCATATCCCTATTTATCACCCCGATAGAATCCGAGAGACTAAACCAGATTATGTCTTGATCTTACCGTGGAATCTGAAGGACGAAGTCATGGAGCAGATGCACTTCGTACGGGATTGGGGTGGCCGGTTTTTGGTTCCGATTCCCGAGCTGAAGGTATTGTGAGGCCAGTTCGTAGTGTACGGGAAAGAAGACGACAAACAAAAAGCTGGACAAAGCAGAAAAACTCAATTCTTCTGCTCTATCGCGACGAGCGGCATCGGAAGAATGCCTGCCACACAACCTTCGACCGTGTACCGGATACGCACGGATATCGGCCGCGTTGCGACAGGCGTGCCATGATTGTTAACTTCGGTGAGCGCCACGCGTAGATACCTCCAACGTCGTAAAAAAACATACAAGTTGAAATATGGAAAGAGTTGTCCGCGAGAGCAACTAGTTTTTTGAATGTCCATGGCATGAGCTGAGTTGAAATTCGCACACGCGACCGCGCGACGGCTTGCGCTTGCGAGACGTTAAACACTAAAACTCTCTTTCTAATTTCAGTTGTCTTGGGTCGTTCATACCATTAGGCCAACGATTTACGTAGGTATGGAAGGCGCAGCTAGGCAGCGGTTCTTTACACTGTCCCACTGTTCCACCAATTGACACCGAAATTTGTAGCCGTTGACTCTGTGCCCGGCCTGCCCCATATCTGGCATGGGTCGCGCCTTTCACGAAATGGGGAAGGTAACAATGAACAGAAGTGCGAGCGGCGATTCGACGGCCGGCTCGCCGCCGAGTTGCGCAGGCATTGCCGATATCATCGTTGCCAGAGAAAGTCCGGCGTGTGCCAGAGGGAAATAATATATCCTAAAGTGGGGAAGTCGTGCGTCGCCTATCCACCCAACTGGTGAAACTTTGGGTGAAAAGATCGGGCTAGGATCACCAGGGATCGACGGCCTAGTACGTTGTTCCTTCAAACACCCAACGGTCGAGATCGTCAAAGTATGAGCGGCGGAGCGCTAGGCTCATGGCGACGGCGCGGGCGGCGCGCTCTTGTCTTTCGAGCGTCGTCGCGTATTTGACCAAGATGTTGAAGGGGTAGCTGCCGTGCTCTTCTTCGTCTTCGTGAATGCGTTTGTAAGGCTCGGTGACCCAGTTCGGTACCGTGCCTGCTTTGAGACTTTTGGCGATCAGATAATCGGCAACGCCTTCGCCGGCCATTGGGAAAGCGGCGATTCTTTCCACCGTGTCGGTAAGTCCTTCGAACGCGTTGAACATCGCCATCTGCGCCGGTAGGGGTTGATAGTCATGCGGTATTGCGTCTTTGCCGCGCAGCGCTGCTTCGAGGAACCCCGCGTGCACGTATTCTTCATGAGTCGCTTCGGCCAGGGTCTTCTTCACATCGAGTTCCGGCGTGCTCTTGAGCCACCCGCCAAAAATCTCGCCGGCGCGAATCTCGTTGAATAAGCGGCTCTGCATGACTTTGATGCGCGTCTCATCGGTGGAGAGTGGTATATAGCTGTAAGCGGGCAACTTGGCATCGAGACCTCTGCAGAATTCGGCGACTCGCGTCTCGATCGATTTGGCGAATTCACGGCTATCCATGAGATGGGTCTCCTTAACTGTAAATGTGGCGCAGCATGGAAGCAGACTCTTGCTATCAGGAGAGCTATCCGCCGGTCAAGAAGTCGTAATCGACCTTGTAGATTTAGCCGGTGTTGTTTTAGCAAGGTTCAACATCGATGCTGGAAACCCGGTTGAGACTATTTTCTTCGGCCGAGGATCGCCAGTCCGACACCGGTGAGTATCATTGTTCCGGAGACAAACAACCGCAGAGTCATCCGCTCCGATAGAAATACAACGCCGCCAAGGGCGGCCAGCGCTGGGACTAGAAGTTGTACGGTTGCCGCTAGGGTTGCACTCAAACGGGGCAACGCGGCGTACCAGATCACATAGCCGATTGCCGAAGTGAGAGAACCCGACAGACTGGCCCAAAGAAATCCTTCCGCCGTGATCGCAAGCGAAGACGACCAGGGTATTAGTGTGATCAAAGCAAACGGAACTGTCCGGATAAAGTTTCCGGTGCTCGCCTGCACCGGGTTGGTCACGCCGCGACCAACAAGCGAATAGACGCCCCATCCCACCCCTGCGGTTCCCATTAGAAGGGAACCGGTCAAGGACGGTGCGGTAACGCCCGGAGCGACTAGATAGACCAGACCGGTGATCGCGGTCGCTAGTCCAACCCAATGACGCACGGAGGGCCGCTCTCCCCGATGAAGGCCGACAGCAATCATGGTGATCTGCACGGCGGCGAATAGAATCAATGCGCCTGTTCCGGTAGTCAACTTTACGTAGGCAAAGGAAAACATCGCGGCATATAGGAACAGCATGGCAGCGGAAGTCCAATTGCCGCCTGTTGGTGCTTCAGCAACGGTACGACGGAAGCGAGCGATGAGCCAAAGCGTCGCCGCGCCCATGAGTAGACGCACGGCGGTATAGCTGGCGGCATCGATGCTCGACCCGCCGAGGGCAAGCCGAGCGAAAATGGAGTTGGCGGCAAAAGCGACGAGCGCGAGAAGCGTAAGCAGTGCCGTAGTCATAGAAGCTAAATATGCTTAGGAATAGCCGGCAGCGTCAAGCCAACGACTGTTAGACTCGGGTGCCAGTGAATGAGAACGGCCTCGCCCTCTCCGCGCTTGAGCTTTTTTTCATACATTTGCGCTGCCGAATACGGGCACGGGGACGCGCTGCGGGGTCCGAATCGGGTCGAGGAAACCACGTAAGCCGATAAGTCAGTCCGGAATCCTAGAAGATATATAATTTGATTAAAGCAAAAAATATTCTCCGGATCGTAGTCCTTTTTCCGCGAACCTGTCGGTCATGATTTGAGCCATTCGCTGCGGTGCCTCGTCGCCTTCTCAGCGCGCGGTAATCAAAACGACACCGCTGACCATCAAGGCCGCGCCTAGGACAATGCGCAAATTGACCGTCTCGACATTGCGCAGAAAGATAGCGCTGAAAAACACGGTGAAAAGCGGCGTGGTGTTAAGCAGCGGAATGATGACCGACAACTGGCCGCGACCCAACGCGATGAAATTGGCCACTTGCGCCGATGCGGCGACGAGAGCGGCGCACAAGAAAAACCGAAAACCGTCGCGCTCCATGCGCAGCTGATACGTTCTTTGGGTCACTAAAACAAAGCCGATCAAAAGGATCAGAGATACAGTCGTCACCATCGCGACGGCAACGAAGGGATCGGGAATGATCGCCAGCGCTTGCTTGCGCAGGGTTTGCGAGATCGCAGAGATCAGCGCAGCGCTGATCGGAAACAGAGTGTCGATCAGACGCCAGTTCTTGTCGCCTTGCTGCCTTCCCGAGATCAACCAGAGGCTGCCGACGACCAGTAAAGTCCCGACAAAAACCAGCCAACCCGGCCGCTCATGCAGCAGGACAACGGCGATAGCGGTGGCAAACAGTGGCTCGATGCCGCGCAGCGGACCGGCGCGGGCAACGCCGATGCGTGTAATGCCCTGGTAAAACAGTGCGCGGGCGACAAGCGGCTGGATACAGCCGCTGATGACGTAATAGATCATCGCGGGAGATTTTAGAAATTCGAGCGAAGTGGTGGCGATGAGATATCCCCACATGCAGGTGACTGAAACTGTGTAGCTCACCAACGTGGCGGCAAAGATGTTGGATTTGCGCAGGCCGAAGCGGACCAGTATGGAATCCGTTGCCCAGCCCATGGCCGAGCAGATCGCGACAATTTCAGCGAAGAAAGGGGTCAAGTCGGCGCTCGATTCGTCAAAGCTTTCAGATAAGCCGAGTGAGAGAGCATTTGCAACGGAGAAACGCCGGAAGTCGGAAAATTCGAGATCACGTGCGGGAAATTCGGCTTGCGTCGGACGCGGCTGCCGTCCTATGATCGCTCGGTTTAAAAATGTTCCGCTCAAGGAGGCCCAATGGAAGAAAAGCAAGCGAAGGCCGTGCAACTGAAAACGCAACTGGTCAAAGAGGGACACACTCGATATCTGCTCGCCGAAACCGGTCTGATGACATTGCGGATTCACTGCTACGCGCCGGGCATCGGCGAAAATGCACTGCACTCCCATACCAAAGAAGATCACATCTTTTTGGTGTTGCAGGGCACGGCGCAATTCAACACCGGCAGGGACGGCAAGGGCGTCGTCAATGCGGGGAAGCATCAAGCTGTGGTGTTGCCGGCGGGCTGTTATTATCAGTTTCGCAACTCGGGCACCGAGCCGCTCGTGATGGCGCGCATAGGCGCCGGGTCGGACAAGGCGGATCAGCGGCTGAATCCCGATGGCTCGGCGATTCCCGGTAGAGCCCATGAGCAAGGGGCGGCCAAGCCCGTGCTCATCGAAGGGGCATTTTTTGAATAATGTTAAACGCCGCTGAAACAAGGGGAGGGGACGAGCCCGCACGCGTGGGGGCGCACACGGGCTCGTCGGGGAGAGCTTCCCCAAACGGGGAAGTTCGCAGCACAGCTTAAGCGAAATTACGCATATGCGAGAAGGTGAATCGCAGCTTTCTTAACTCGGCGTTAAGCCAGCGCTTGTGGCGGCGATGGCGCAACAGATGCGGCTCGAGAAGCGATAAGGGATAAATCTTCGCGCCACACTCATCGCATTTTGCCGCAGGCAGGTCCGCTTGATCTATAGAAATAATCTTTGACTGGGGGCGAGAGCTTGCCTGCATGTTTTGCCTTCTCTCTTTCCGAATCAATGATGGAGCAAGCCTTATGCCAATCCGTTGAGAAGAGTAAAAAAACGGTTTCCTAAGGATGAGCGCCACCATGGGCGCCGTTTTGCCAGACAACCTATGTCAACCCTATGTCAGTCCTGGCACGGAGCGGCGTAGGGAGTTTTGACCCTTCGCCGGTCACAGGGACGCAGCCAAAGGTTGAGAGCGCTTCGGCCAATCTGTACGGACATCGTGGCATGTACGCCATTTTTGCCGGCAAAAATCGGCGGGCAGCCATTTCGACGGAACCGGCTACGAGTCAGTTATGCGGGGGGCGTCAAGCCGAAAAAATCGGTGGCGGTGTTGCCCAACAAGTTATCGATATCCGCTAGCGACAAGCCTTCTCGGGCTCGTAGCATTGAGATTGTGTTGGGCGAAGTTCCGTCGGGATGGGGATAGTCGCTGCCGATCATCAGGCGCGCGCTGCCGATGCGTTTGACGACATCGGGCAGGGTGGAATCTTCCGAGCCGAAAGAAAAATAAAAATTGTCGAAACAATCTTTCGGCCGGCGTCGCGCCCGTTCGCGCGCGGCGGGCCGGGCGTCATAGGCCATCTCTAGGCGGTCGAGCAGCCAGGGAATCCAGCCGATGCCAACTTCGAAAAAACCGAATTTGAGCGCCGGAAAGCGATCGAGTACGCCGCTGAAAACCAGCGCCGAGATTGCAGTGAAGACTTCGAACGGAAAGCCCAGACAGACGTCCAGGTTGAAGCGCGCGTAACGCTCGATACCCAGCAGCGGGCCGCTGTCGACGCCATGCACCGAGAGGGGCACGCCCATTTTCTCCACTGACTCGTAGAAAGGCCAGAGAAACTCGCTGTCGAGATCTTGGCCATTGACGTTTTGATAAAGGATCACCGAGTGGAGCCCGAGCTCTTTGATCGCAAACTCCGCTTCGGCGACCGCTAGCGGAATATTTTGCAGCGGCGCGGCGGCGATGCCGATAAACTTGCCGGGATATTTTTTTAGGATTCGTGAAATGGCGCAGTTATAAGCCCGGCCGACATTGGCACCCATGGCGGCCTCGACATCGTAGTAAAAAGGCGCGTTGTTGGGAATCAAAACCTGCATGTCGAAGCCGTCTTGCGCCATGGCGGCGAGCCGCGGCTCGATCTCAAAATCGCTTTTGGGCCGGCCGTTGACGCGCAGCGGTTTGATATGCGCCGGCACGAAAGGCGCGCGCGCCGGATAGTCGATGCGCAAATATCCCGACGGCAACTCGACCACGCGCGGTCCCTGCGCCGTATATTTTGAATCGAGGTCGGCGAAAGCGTCGAGCGGCGTGAAGTGGGTGTCGGAATCGATCCGGAGCATGATCTTTTTCCCTATCGGCAAGCGCACCATTTCAGCGCTGCTTAGTCCGTTCAATTTAAATCTGCCTCACCATTTTGCGCACCGTATTGACGATTCGTCCTTTGTCCGGCACAAATTGCGCCTCCAAAGTCGGGCTGGCGGGAATCGGCGCGAAGGGCGCGGCGATGCGGATGATTGGGTTATCAAGATAATAAAAAGCTTCTTGTTGGAGACGCGCGACGATTTCAGCGCCGATACCACCCTGTTCGACGGCTTCGTGGACAACGAGCATACGTCCAGTTTTTTTCACCGAATCGAGAATCGTCGCGGCGTCCAGTGGTGACACGGTGCGCGGATCGATGACTTCCACGGCGATTCCTTCGGACGCCAGTTGATCCGCTGCGGCCAGAGCCGGAGCAACCATGCTCGACAGCGCGACGATCGTCGCTTGTGCGCCGTGCCGCAAAATATGAGCCCGGCCGATGGGCAAGACGAGATCGGCGTCGGGAACTTGTCCTTTCGCCCAGTAGAGGCCGCGATGCTCGACGAACACCACCGGGTTATCGTCGCGGATTGCTGCTTTGAGCAGACCTTTGGCGTCGGCGGGGTTAGCCGGCACGACCACTTTCAATCCAGGCACGTGAGCGAGCCAGGCTTCGAGGCTCTGCGAATGATGGGCACCCATTGCGCCGCTGATGCCGCACTGGACGCGAACGGTCAAAGGGATTTTTAGTTGCCCGCCCGACATGTAGTGCAACTTGGCAGCATGGTTGACCAACTGATCCATCGCCAGCGTGATGAAATCGATGAACATGATCTCAACCACGGGCCGGAGCCCAGCAGTCGCCGCGCCGATGGCGAGACCAATGACCGTGCCTTCGCTGATCGGCGTGTTGACCAAGCGCCGGGCGCCGAATTCCTCCGCGAGTCCCTTCGTGACACCGAATGGGCCGCCGAGCGCCACGTCTTCGCCGAAAACGTAGATCGAGGAATCTCGGCGCATCTCTTCGGCGAGACCGGCGCGAATGGCTTCGAGATAAGTTTGCTCTGGCATGGAGGAATATTTCTGTCGTAGGGGCACAAAATTTTGCGCCCCCACGCGTTAATCACTTGCGTAGACTTGACTGTCGACGTCGCTCGCCGCCGGCCAGGGCGATGACAAGGAAAACGCGGCTGCCTTTTCAACCAGCTCGCGTGCTTCGAGTTCAACGCTTTGCAGCGTTTTGTCCGCAATCGCTTTCTTGCCCTTCAACCTCCGCGCGGCGCGGGCGATGGGGTCTTTCTTTTTCCACTCGGCGAGCTGGGAGAGCTCTCGATATTTCGCCGGATCACCTTCGTAATGGCCGCGCATACGGTGAGTCAAACATTCGACGAAGACCGGCCCTTTACCGGCGCGGCATTTTTCTACCGCTTTCTGCGTCGCGTCGCGAACGGCAAAGAGATCATTGCCGTCGATAGTGCTCGCCGGAATGCCGTAGGTCTTGGCGTGCTGCGCCAGCCTTTCGACTTTGGTGTGCGCCGAGAGCGGCGTGAACTCGGCGTAGCCATTGTTCTCGCAGACAAAGATTACGGGTAATTGCCACAGGCTCGCGATATTCAGTGACTCGTGAAACGGCCCAGTCTGCCCGGCGCCGTCGCCAAAAAAGACTACGGCGACCTGCCCTTGTTTCCTTTCCTTGGCGGCGAAGGCTGCGCCGAGCGCCAGTGGAATCGTCCCGCCGACCACGCCGGTGGCAGTGATAAATCCGCACTCTTTGGCGACGATATGCATCGAGCCGCCTTTGCCGCCACAGTAGCCGGTGGCGCGTCCGGCGATTTCCGCCATGAGCCGGTTGATGTCGGCACCCTTGGCAATGGCGTGGCCATGCGAGCGGTGGCCGCCATAAACGAGGTCGTCCGTGCGTAACAGGCTGCAAACGCCGACAGCGACGGCTTCCTGGCCGATACCCAGGTGAAGCAAGCCGACCACCTGGCGCTCGGCGTAAAGCGCGGAAAGTTTTTCCTCGAAGGCTCGGATCAGCCACATGCGGCGAAGGAGGTCGATTGGGTTCGTAAATGATTTCTTAGCCATGGCGCGATGGATAGTTAAAAATGCCTGACTTGGCCATCAATAAAAGAAGCGCTATCCGCTGTGAGAGCCGATAAAGAAAGATTTCTTACTCTGCTCGAAATGACAGCTAAAGAATGCACAGCGGCGAGGTTTTGGTCCTCAGCTAAACGCGAGACCCTAGACGCGAAACGATTTTTAGGCCACTGCCGCTCTCACCGCGTCCATGATACGCGCCTCGGACGGGCCGATATGGGCTTCCAACGGCGGACTGTAGGGCACCGGCACATCGAGGGTCGAGACGCGCCGGATGCGGGTCTTGAGCTTGTCGAAGCCGGTCTCGGCGATACGCGCGGCGATTTCGGCGCCGACCCCGCAGCTTTGATGGGTTTCGTCTGCGATAACGACGCGATGGGTTTTTTCAACCGATGAAAGAATCGCCGCCAGATCGAAAGGCACCAAAGTGCGCGGATCGACCACTTCGACTTCGATATTCTCCTTGGCGAGTTTTGCCGCCGCCTGCAGCGCCACTTGCACGGTGTAGGAAGTCGCGATCAACGTGACGTCGCTGCCCTTGCGCTTAATATCGGCAACGCCGAAGGGAATTGGCTTATTGTTTTCCGGCACTTCGCCGCGAATATCGAGCAGCCGGGTGTGATCCACGAAGATGGTCGGATTATCTGTCGCCACCGCGGTCTTGAGCAAGCCTTTCACGTCGCGCGGCGAAGACGGAATCGCGATCTCCAAGCCGGGGACGTTCCATAGCATCGCTTGCGGGCTGCCGGAGTGCTGCGCCGCACCGCCGCCGCGCAGGCCATGAAAGAGATGAAAGACAACGGGCACGCGGGTCTGGCCGCCCGACATGGAAAAAGCATTGGCTGCCTCGTTAGCAACCTGCGGCCAGGCTTCGTAGATAAAGCTTCCGGTGCTCAGGTCGACGATCGGCCTCAACCCCGCCATCGCCGCACCGGTGGCCAAGCCACAAAAGCCGAGCTCCGAGATCGGCGGTGAGATCATGCGCTCGCCGTATTTGTTCTTGAGATTCTGGTAAACATGGCGGTGCGGGCTCAAGCTTAAAAATGTCCCGTTGATCAGATGGACGCGCCGATCCGCTGCCATGATTTCTTCCAGCGCTTCGAATTTCGCCTCGTAATAGGCCAGTTCTCTCATAAGCAACTCTTAGGCAAAAAAATCTCTTTCCGCTTCTTCGGGATTGGGATAGGGGCTGGCCACCGCGAAGTCGACCGCAGCGGTGATCTCGGCTTTGACCTGGCGTTCGATACCGGCAATTTCGTCTTTCGTCGCTTGATTCGCCTCGACCAGCTCGCGAATGTAAATCAGCAGCGGATCGCAGGAGCGATACCATTCGCGCGCCTTCTCCGGCACGCTGCTCACGTCCCAGGCCAGCGAGATATCCGTTGCTTGCGGTATGGTAGGCCAGTTGGTCTCGCTGCCGGGATAGCGCACGGTTTGCGCTTCGATGAATTGCGGTCCGTCGCCGGCACGGATTTTCTGCACCGCTGCGGAAACCGTCGCGTGCACCAAGCCGGCGTCCATACCGTCGATCTGCTGCGCGGGGATTTTGTATGCCTTCGGCAGATCGGTCAGCGGATAGGCCGCCATCGACGTTGACTGCGCTGCGGCGACAGCGCGACCAGCGCCGTACTTGCCGTTGTTCTCGCAGAGAAACAGCACCGGCAGCTTATAGAGCGAGGCCAGATTGAACGCTTCCAGCGCGGCACCTTCTTCCAAGGAGCCGTCGCCAAACAAGCAGACGGTGATGCGGCCGTTGTTCTGTGCTTTGGCCGCGTAAGCCGTGCCGGTGGAGAGCGGGATGATGCCTGCAACGACACCGGAGCTGTGCAGAAAGCCGAGAGACGGCGCCACCGAATGGAACGATCCGCCCTTGCCTTTATTCAAGCCGTCGGTGCGGCCGAGGATCTCGGCGAAAAGTTTTTTCGGGTCGGCGCCGCGGGCGAGCAGGTGACCATGGTTTCTGTGCGTGGTGAAGAGATAGTCGTCGGCACGCAAGCAGGAGATCGCCGGAACCCCGGTGGCTTCCTGTCCGACATACAAGTGATAATGGCCGCCGAACACTCCCTTATCGTGAAGCGGCACCAAGTTCTCTTCGAAATGGCGAATGATAAACATCCGCCGGCACAGCTCTAACAGCGACTCGCGTGGCAGTTGAGGTAGCATATGACTTGTGACTTATTTCAAAGCGGAGGGGTTTGTCAACGCCGAGAAGCCGATTGACATTGCGCCGAGCACGCGACTAAATGCCAAAAAAGAGAACGATTAGAAAGGGCGAACCAAGACGGCCTGCCATCGCAAATTTTTATCTTTGGTTGGACTACTGGCGCTGCTCGGTCTGCCCGGATTACTGTCGGCGCAGAGCCGCTTCTTGAGAAAGGTCCAGGTCGGTGTGCCCGCGGTGAGCATGGGCAGCGTCATCATTTTTTTCGCCAAAGAAGCTAAGATTTACGAAAAATACAGACTTGATGCCGAACCCGTGGTGATGAGCGGCTCGGGCATCGCGTCGCGCGCGCTGATGGCCGGCGCCGTGATCATCTCGCCGATCGCGACGCCCACGGTCATGAACGCCGTCCTCGCCGGTTCCGACATGGTGATCCTCGCCCATACCATGCCGGGAGTCGTACAAAGGCAGATGGTCCGCCCCGGCGTCAGGCGAGATGAAGATTTCAGAGGCAAGACGGTCGCCGTGACGACCTTTGGATCGCTGGCCGATTTCCTCGTGCGTCACCTCGCCAAGCTCAAGGGGATGAACCCGGACAAAGATACCGCATCGCGGCGCCCTACCCGAATATCAAGGGCACGAAAACGACCTGCGCGTATGTTGTCCAAACTCGCGCGGAGGTCTGGAAGCATAAGCCGGAGGACTTTGTCGATTCGAGCTTCGTCGAGGAACTGGACAAGAGTGGCTTTATCAAAAGGCTCTACGAGAAGTAAATCGCTCCTATGAAAATCAGGATCGGCATCGCAGTCGGGCAATGGCCGGATAAAAATATTCACCCGGACGCGATCTTCGATCTAGTTGAACGTTTTGAAGCGCTCGACATCGATTCACTCTGGGTGAGCGAGCGCCTGGTATCGAGCGCGCTGATTCTCGAACCGATCACATTTCTTTCCGCTATCGCGGGACGGTTTCGCAAATTGAAGTTAGGCACGAGCGCGTTGGTGCTGCCGGCGCGCAACCCGATCGTTCTCGCCAAGGAACTCGCTACGCTCGATTTTTTCTCGCAGGGCCGGCTCTTTCCCGCCGTCGGCCTGGGCGGTGAAGATTCGCAAGACTTGGTTGCCGTCGGTGTCGACAAAAAGGAGCGCGCGGCGCGCACCGATGAGGCGATCGCGCTGATGCGCCGTTTATGGACCGAGGACAACGTCAGCTTTCAGGGAAAATTTTTCTCCTTGCAAAATGTTACGATCCAGCCGCGCCCGTGGCAGAAAAACGGCCTGCCGATCTGGATCGGGGGTCGAAGCCAGGCGGCGATGCGGCGGGCGGGACGCTTGGGCGACGGGTGGTTGGTATCATCAGCCTCGCCGGCGGAGGTCAAAGTCGGGATTGCGTCGATCCGCACTTATGCCGCAGCAGTCGGCCGGCAAGTGCCAGAAGATCACTACGGCGTGCTGATCCCGTTTTTCTTTGCGGCCAGCGCAGAAAAGGCGCTCGAAGCTGCGAGCCGCTCGGTTCGGCCGCGCTTGGATATGCCAATCGCCGAATTCACTGCCTTTGGCACTCCAGAAGATGTGCGCGTAAAAGTCCAGGCCTATATCGCCGCCGGAGCGACCAAATTCGTCATGCGGCCATGCGGTCGATTCGAAAGCTGGCGAGAACAAGTGAAGACACTGGTGAGGGAAGTGATTCAACCACTGCAAACGCCGGCGGACTGAAGAGCGCCACCCGGTTCCTAATCCAAGTTAACGAGCCGCTAAGAATCCCTAGATTGCATCACGAGCACCGCCGCCCCTTGAACCTTTCCATCACGTAGCCGGTTCAAAGCTTCATTTGCTTGTTCGAGCGGAAAAGTTCCGACTTCCGTGCGCACGGGGATTTTGGGTGCGAGAGCCATGAATTCTTCGCCGTCGCGGCGGGTGAGATTGGCAACGGAACAGATCGAGCGCTCTTCCCAGAGGATCGAATACGGAAAAGACGGGATGTCGCTCATGTGGATGCCGCCGCAGACGACGGTTCCGCCTTTGCCGACGGCTTTGAGGGCCTGGGGCACGAGCGCGCCTACAGGCGCGAAGATGATCGCGGCGTCGAGCTTAACCGGCGGGAGTTCGTCGGAAACTCCCGCCCAAACTGCACCCAGATCCAGAGCGAAATTCTTCGCCTCTTCGTCACCCGGCCTTGTAAATGCATAAATCTCGCGCTGCTGATACCTTGCCACCTGCGCGACGATATGCGCGGCGGCGCCGAAGCCGTAGATGCCAAGCCGTTTACCGGCGCCGGCTTTCGCAAGACTGCGATAACCGATGAGTCCGGCGCACAAGAGCGGCGCCGCTTCGGCATCGCTGTAGGCATCGGCGATCGGAAAACAGAAGCGGTGATCGGCGACGGTGTATTCGGAGTAGCCGCCGTCGAGCGTGTAACCGGTGAATTTAGCCCGATCGCAGAGATTCTCCCTGGCGGACCGGCAATCGCCGCATTGGCCGCAGGTCCAACCCAACCAGGGTACGCCGACGCGGTCGCCGACCTTGAAACGGCTGACACTCGCACCGACTTCAGCTACGGTCCCGACAATTTCGTGACCCGGAATCAGGGGCAGCTTGGGGTTGGTCAATTCGCCGTCGACGACGTGGAGATCGGTGCGGCAGACCGCACAGGCGCTTACGCGGATCAGGACTTGCTCCGGGCCCGGCTTGGGAACGGGGATGTCCACAAGACGCAAACCCGTGCCGGGCCGTTCGAAAATCATGGCGCGCATAAGTCGTTTCCGATCGGCCGCTGCAAGGCGGTCAAGCAGGCGAAAAGTTTCGTCGAGGCGTGACTCAGTCCAAATCGATATCTTTGAGCGGCTTGGTGATCGGTTCTTCCTTGGCTTTTTTGAACAGCTCTTGGAACTTGGCTTCCAATACTTTGGATTTGTTTTTTTCCGCTTCGGCGATCTTTTGATACTTTTCGTCGCGGCGGCTCGCTTCCTCCCGCACCAGTTTCACGGCGTCCTTGAGCTCAACCGCCACCTGCGGTTTGGCCGGCAGTTTGTGATCGAGCACCGCGGCCAGCGTGGGATCGATGGTCAGAGTCGCCTCGCAGCAAGGACAGGTGATTTGAATTGTGTCTGATCGCTTTTCATCCATTATAATGACCTCGCCGAGCGTCTGGGGCCTTGAGTCTAGGACCTTAAAGTCCAGACGCTAGACACCGGACTGTTATACTCATCCCCGCAGCTCTATCTGCTCTCCGTCCGGGCCGCCGAAGACAACGCGGCGCCAGCCGTTTTCGCGCGGTTCGCGCGCCGCGGTATCGTGGGGTGCGCGGATTAATTTAACGCCATTTTCTTGTAGTCGGGCGACCGTTTCATCGAAGCTGTCCGTTTCCAGACAGAAATGAAATCCGACCATAGCGCCATCGGAATGATGGGTCAGCTCGAGCACGGTGTCGCCCAGCTTCAAATAGGCGATCTGGGCGCCGCTCCCCGCTGCGTGCTGAAAGTAACGTTTAAAACCGAAGTGCCGTTCGTAGAATTTTACCGAACGTTCAAGATCGGCAACGTGAATCGCTACGTGATCGATGCGCTTGAACATCTGATTTTCCCTGGTCAAAGGATAGGCTTTTCCGAGGGCTGTTTGCAAGCGCGATTTTCAGTGGGATTCTTGCTGCCGGAGAGTTAAAATATCAATTCCGGAACACGCGCCTATGCCGGTTTTTCGACTAGTTGACGATATGGTCTTTCCACCGCCGGATTACGCTGATCCGAGTGGTCTCATCGCTGTGGGCGGCGACCTATCCTGTGAGCGCCTGCTGGAAGCCTATCGTGTGGGCATCTTCCCGTGGTATTCGGACGACCAGCCGATTCTTTGGTGGTCGCCCGATCCCCGCTTCGTTCTCGATCTCGATCAATTCAAGATTTCGCGCAGCCTGGCGAAGACGCTGCGCAGGAAGATTTTCCACGTTACTTTCGATCGGGTCTTCGAGGATGTCATCGCCGCCTGCGCGCAAGTGCCGCGCGAAGGCCAGAGCGGCACCTGGATCACGCCAGAGATGCAGGACGCTTATATCAAACTGCATGGCCTGGGCTATGCTCACTCGGTGGAGGCTTGGTGCGAGGGAAAACTAGTCGGCGGCCTCTACGGCGTCTCATTAGGCAAAGCGTTTTTTGGCGAGTCGATGTTTCACCGCAAGGCGGACGCGTCGAAAGTAGCGCTGGCTGTGCTTGTCGAGAAGCTCAAGGCCTGGAACTTTCATTTCATCGACTCGCAGATGAGCACGGACCACATGCAACGCCTGGGTGCCAAAGAAATTTCCCGGCGGATCTTCGTGAAAAGACTTCAGTCGGCGCTGCGCCATTCGACCAAACGCGGCAAGTGGCGTGTGGAAGACTAATAATCGCGCCGACGTTTTTCAGCCGGTGTTTTCTCGCGGTGCATTTTCCGCTGCGTCCACCAAGGCCTCGACGACCTTTTTCGAAGGGAACTCGATGGCGAGCATGGCGACGCTAAAGAATGAGAGCCAATATTGGTCTTGGACAAAACGGCCTAGAACGGCGAGAGCGAGGCCATAGACCGCGATCGCTTCGATGATAGCGAAAATGACGACCTTGCGCGTCACGTAGGTCGACACCACGTAAGCGGCGCGTTCTTCGACCGCGCCGTGGAACTCTTCGAGAGCGCGAAACAGTTTGGTTGAGCGCGCGTGGCGCAGGATCGCGTCGGCGGTCAGGTTGCGCTTGCGCCAATAAAAATAATAGCCGAGGTCGACCAAGGTGAGCAGCCAGAGGACGATTCTCGCCGGCTCGGCGAAAGCGCGGCTGGCGCCGAAGTTGGGATTTTGCAAAACTTCGCGCGCGATCACCGCATAAATCGGGATGGAGATGACAAAACAACTCCAGAGAATAACCGCGGCGCCGCGTTGGTCGAGGAGGATTTTTCTAAATTCGGGTCGGATCATGGTTTTGCCTCGACAAGGTATTAGCATAGCTGAGATCCATCTGTCTTGCGGCCGCGCCGCTTGGGTTGTCGGGTCCCGGATGCGGTGATATACGGCACGAAGAACCAGTCGTAAGAAGGGGAACGGATCATGGCGGAATTCGATATCGTCATCCATGGCGGCCGGATGATCGACGGCAGCGGTAATCCGTGGTTTTACGCCGACCTGGGGATCAAAAACGGCAAGATCGCAAGCATCGGCAGAATCAATCCGGAAGCGGGAGCGCGCGCAATCTCGGCGAAAAGCTATGTCGTCACGCCGGGTTTCATCGACATGCACACGCACAGCGACCAACCACTCATCGCCGATGGCAACGGCGAAAGCAAAGTGCGCCAGGGCGTGACGCTCGACATCATCGGCGAGAGTCAGACCGTGGCGCCGCTCGAAGGCGCGATCTTGGAAGAGTATCGGGCCGAGCATCGCAAACGCAACGGGATCGAAACCGATTGGACCACGTTCACCGGCTACTTCAATTCGCTCATGCGCGGCGGCGTGTCGATCAACGTTGCCTCGGGGGTATCGCCGCAACAAGTCAAGCGGCTGGTCTGCGGCTTCGAAGAACGGCCGGCCAACGGCGCCGAGCAAGAGAAGATGAACCGCCTCGTGGCGCAAGCGATGGAAGAAGGCGCACTCGGGTTGACCGCGGCCTGGCACGCCAAGGGACCGGAGAATCCCGGCGAAGTCGTCGAGATGGCCAAGGTGGCCAAACGCTACGGCGGCTATTACGGCGTCCACGTGGGCAGCGAAGGTTTCGACATGATGGAAGAACTGGCGAAAGCGCTGCGCGTGGCGCGCGAAACGCAAATCCCGGTGCACGTTTACCATCTGAAAATGCGCGCCAAGGCGAACTGGGGGCGAATTCGGCAAGTGATCGCGCAGATCGAGGAAGCGCGGCGGGAGGGATTGGACATCAGCGCCAATCAATATCCCTACACCGCCATGCAGCATCCCTGGCGCCGGCTATTCCCGCGCTGGGTGCAGGACGCGCCGGTGAAAGAAACCATCGCAAAATTCAAAGATCCGTCATTTCGCGAACGCGTGATCGGCGACAAGGAATTCATTCAATACGTCGACGAGCACGGCGGTTGGGAAGGCATCGTCGCGGCGCGGCTGGATGGGCCAAATTTGAAAAAGTTCGAAGGCATGACCATAGCGGAGATCGCCAAGGTCCGCGAGGACGACCCGGTGTCGACCTGTTTTGATCTGATTTACGAAGAAGGCGTCTTCATCCACGGCGTGCATCACACGATGAACGAAGACGATGTAAAAGCCGTCATGCGGGTTCCCTGGGTGTCGATCGGGTCGGACGGCAGCGCGCTCAATCAAAAATATCCGGGCAAACCGCACCCGCGCAGCTTCGGCACCAACCCGCGGGTGCTCGGCAAGTATACTCGCGATGAAAAAGTGCTGACGCTCGAAAACGCGGTGCGCAAGATGACCTCCATGCCGGCGCAAGTGCTGGGTCTGAAAGATCGCGGATTGCTGCGGGAAGGCTACTGGGGCGATGTCGTACTCTTCGATCCCGACAGGGTTGCCGACACTGCAACCTACGACAACCCGAAACAATATCCGAAGGGAATCGATTATGTCTTGGTTAACGGTGCTGTGGTGATCGACAACGGCCACCACACGGGCGCACGGCCGGGAAAAGTAGTTTATGGACCGGGATATATGGGGAGAGAGAAGTAAAAATTAAAAATCGGCGGAGGTCGGAGTTAGGGAAGCTGAAGCCGGGAGGCAAAAACGGATCAGAGGTTTAGGAGAAACGACGATGGATTACGATTTGCTGATTAAAAATGGGCGGGTGGTGGACGGATCGGGCTTGCCTTCCTTCATCGCCGACATAGGGATCAAGGACGGCAGGATCCTCGATGTCGGCCGGGTCATAGGCAGCGGAGCGCGTGTCATCGACGCCGACGGCCTCGTGGTTTCGCCCGGCTTCATCGATCATCACACGCATATGGACGGGCAGATTTTGTGGGATCCTTTCGGCACTTGCGAGCCCCAGCATGGAGTGACCTCGATCATCATGGGCAATTGCGGTCTCGCGCTCGCGCCGGTGAAAAACGGCGACGAGGACGCCATCGTCAAAAGTTTCGTGCGCGTCGAGGCGATTCCGCGCGTGGCGCTCGAAAAAGGGGTGCCATGGGGGTGGAAGAGCTACGGCGACTACTTGAACAAACTGGAAGGCAAGGTCGGTATTAACGTCGGTGGCATCGTCGGCCATATCGCCGTGCGCCAGTTCGTCATGGGCGAGGAGTCGACGGAGCGGAGAGCGACCCCGGCGGAAGTCGAAAAAATGCGCGGCGCGGTGGACGAAGCGATGCGCGCCGGTTCCTTCGGTCTTTCGACCAACCGCAACGAGCGGCATATGCGCGAGGACGGCTTGCCGGTGCCGAGCCGGCTGGCAGACGATGACGAATTGTTCGCGCTCTGCGAGGTCGTCAGTCAATCGAATAGCGGCGTCATTCAGATGAACATGGGGCGCCACTGTGTCGAGCAAATTCCCCAATACGACGAGCTGGCACGGCGCACGCGCCGCCCGGTCGTGTGGCAGAGCGTGCAGTATAAAGAGAGCGAGCCCGAGCTCTGGAAGCATATGCTCGACGGCATCGCCAACACGTTTCGCAACGGCTACCAAGCCTACGGTCTCACTCACACGGTGCCGCTGATGCGTCATTTTACCATGAAAGATGCGCAGATCTTCGACGAGTTTCCGGTTTGGAAAAATCTGATGTTCTTGCCGGAGGAAGCTCGCAAACGAGCATTCGCCGATCCGACGACCCGGCAGAAAATGCGCGCCGACATGGCCGAGCCGCGACCGGTATCGTTTCATCGCAACTGGGGACGGGTCTTCGTCGAGAAAGTCGTTAAACCGGAGAATCAAGAATGCGTTGGCAAAAGCGTTGCCGAAGTCGCCGCGCTGCGCCAACAAGATCCGCTCGACGCTTTCTTGGATCTTTCCCTGGAGGACAACCTCGAAACGACCTTCGAAACCACCAACCGGGGTTTCAATCCTGAAGTGATGAGCACGATCATGAAGAGCCCTTTCGTGATCATCGGTACCTCGGACGCCGGCGCCCATGTGCAGTTCGGAGCCGACTTCGGCTATTGCACGACGCTGCTCGGCATGTGGGTGCGGGACCGTCAGATGATTTCCCTGGAGCAGGCAATTCACAAGCTCACGTTCCATGTCGCCTCGATCTATGGCATCGAAGGGCGCGGCCTCTTGCGCCCCGGCTTCGCCGCCGATGTGACGATCTTCAATCCCAAGACAATCAAAGCCTGCGCCCCGGAATGGGCGGAAGACTATCCCGCTGGCACCAAGCGGCTGATTCAGCGCTCGGAAGGCGTTTGCCAGACGATCGTCAATGGCAAAGTCGTCTACGAAGATGGCAAGATCAGCGGCGAGATGGCCGGCAAAGTTCTACGCGGCAGGGCATATCAGGGGCAATGAAGCGAACATGAATAAACCTTGCCAGAGCGACCGGTTAAGACTTGAGAAAAATTTTCTGTTTCCTGCGGAAGTGAGTGGTTGTGGATGATCTGACTAAACCCGATCTCGAAAATGCCAGCCGAAATCTTTCGAGCGCGTTTCAGGGCTTGTTATCGTGGAAGTGGGACAAGCGCTTCGAAACCTTGTTGGCCGAGTTCTTGGTCAACGACAAGGACAAGATCCGCGAAATCCTGGAACGGCATCTGAACCATCTATTCAATAGCTCAAACGTCGGCAACGCACCGGGGCTGGTGCGGCAAATCGACGATCGTTTCGGCGGGCTTTGGCCGGGACAATTGTTGTTTACCTCGGATCCGAACGGAGCTGCTTTGCTGTTCTGTACCTGGTGGCCGTGGGGCGACGGCAAATCGATCTCGATTCGTATCGGCGCAGAGTACAAGGATCTGTCGAATTCAGAACACGATGAGAAACTCCATCTGTTCAAGGGCTGGTTCGGAGTTTAGATCGTGATCGCAACGCGCATCTTGGCGCAGAATCGAAGCTCGGTTTGGAATACCTTCTTGACTCGCCGTCAGGTCGAAACGCGACTGCGTTTTCACTCAGCAATATGGATCTAGCCCGTCTCCCGCCCCTGTCGTAGCGTCGGCCTCCGACCGGCTACGACAATGCTCAGTTACCGATCAACCATGAAGATTATCAGTCGGCTGTTTGGGTCGTCAACTTAGCGGCCGTGGTTCAGTTTGAGCACATGGCCCACCGCTTCGAGAAAAAGATCCCTCGCTTTGCCTGAAATGACACGTGAGTAGAGGTCCTGTCATCTCGAATGAAGTGAGAGATCTTGGGCTAACTGAACCAGTACCGCTTTGCAGGCGTGATTGACACTAAATTTCGGATTCGGTAGCGTCGCGTAGTAAACAGTGGGTGGAGTTTAGCAATCGCGGGAGGTCGGAGACGAATTTGGAAGAGCTCAAACCGGTCAAGAGCGGCAAAGTCAAAGTTGACGATGTCAATCTCTACTATGAACTTTACGGCGAAGGCGATCCACTTGTGCTCGTTGCCGGCACCGGCATCAGTCTGGCGCCGTGGCGGGTTTCGCAGGTGCCAGAGTTCGCCAAACACTACCAGGTGCTGATTTACGATCACCGTGGCCTCGGCCGCAGCGACAAACCGGATATGCATTACACGACCCGGCTGTTCGCCAAGGATTGTGTCGGCTTGATGAGCGCCCTCGGCATCAAAAGAGCGCATATGATGGGCCACTCGATGGGCGCGCGGGTATGCCAGTGGATCGCTTTGGATTATCCCGAAAAAGTGCGCAGCTTGGTGCTGTCGGGTCCGGGCTCAGGAAAGTACAGCGAAAAACTCGAAGATTATCCACGCGGTATACCCATTGACGCTGCGCTGGAGATGATCGAGAAGGGTTACGCGAAATACCAAAGTGATCACTGGGGACCGGGATTTATGTTTAGCGAAGCTTTTACGAAAGAGCACCCCGAGGTGGTCAAAAAGTATCAGGAGTTGATCGTCGACGAGGTGCCGCCGCTCAAGTGCTATCTGCGCCATGTCGTGGCGCGGCAGTGCCACGAAACCACTGGCCTCATTCACAAAATCAAGGCGCCGACGCTCGTGATCGTCGGCGATCACGACACCCACGAAGGCGGCACCGGCAACCACGTGGAATCGGCCAAGGTGCTGGCAGAAAGGATCTCCGGAGCCGAGTTGGTTCTCATCGAGGGTGGCCGGCATGGTTATCTGCGGGAAATGCCGGAGAAGGGCCATCCGCCAATCTTGAATTTCCTCAAGCGCCACTGAAGCGGCGCACTGCGAGGCAAGGTCCCATGGACAAAAAAGAAATTTTAGAGAAGCAAAGAAAGTATCTGTTCTCCTGCGTGTCGACCTATTACGACGAGCCGCTGGTGGTCGATCACGCCAAGGATCAGTACGTTTATGACATCGACGGCAAAGAGTTTTTGGATTTCTTCGGCGGCATTCTGACGGTCAGCATCGGCCATTGCAACGATAAGGTTACCCGGGCGATCGACGAGCAAACTCACAAAGTGCAGCATCTGTCGACGCTCTACGCCAACGAGCCGCAGGTGCGCTTGGCGGAAAAATTGGCGCGGATCACCCCGGGGCGCCTGGAAAAATCTTTTTTCACCAACAGCGGCACGGAAGCGAACGAGACCGCCGTGCTGCTGGCCCAGCTTCATACTAAGTGCCAAGACGTGATCACGCTGCGCCATAGTTACAGCGGACGATCCTATTTGGCTTTGAGCTTGTCGGCGCAATCGAGTTGGCGGTTGATGCCCAACGTGGTGCCGGGCGTGCATCATATCGCCAACGCTTACTGTTACCGCTGCCCGTTCGGCCTGAGCTACCCGAGCTGCGATTTGAAATGCGCTACGGATGCCGAAGAGGCGATTCAAACCATGACTTCGCAGGGACGCGTCGCCGCGTTTCTGGCCGAACCAATCCAAGGGGTTGGTGGTTTTATCGTTCCTCCCAAGGAATATTTCAAGGTGATCGTCGGCATCATCCGCAAGTACGGCGGCCTGTTCATTTGCGATGAGGTGCAGACCGCTTGGGGACGCACCGGCGGCAAGCTGTTCGGTATCGAACACTGGGGCGTCGATCCGGACATCATGACCTTCGCCAAGGGCATGGCCAACGGCGTGCCGATTGGTGCCACGATCGCAACTCCCGAGGTTGCCGACAGCATGAAGGGCAACACGATCTCGACCTTCGGCGGCAATCCGGTGACCGCCACTGCGGCGCGCGCGACCATAGAAGTCATCGAAGAGGAGAATCTCGTCGAGAACGCCCGAGCGATGGGCCAGCGTTTGCGCGAGGGATTGAACGCGCTCAAAGAAAAGTATCCGATCATCGGTGATGTGCGCGGCATGGGCTTGATGCAGGGCATGGAGCTGGTCGGGGAGAAGAAAAAGCCGGACGTGGAAAACACCAAGCGGATCATGGAGCTGACTCGGAACAACGGCTTGTTGGTCGGCAAGGGCGGAACCTACGGCAACGTGCTGCGTGTTGCGCCGCCGCTCACCGTCACCAAGGACCAGATCGACCAAGCTTTAAAATCCCTGGACCAGTCTTTCGGCCGACTGGGTCAGTGAACGCCGTCGGAAAAGAGTCGTCACGCGTAATGGAAATTCGCTTCCCATCGGCTTGAAAAATTGCTCGGCATGAATACGCTTAGCCGCAGAATCGTCGGCGCTGTTCCTGTCCTCATCGGCATCTCTTTCCTGATCTTTCTCTTGATGCATATCGCGCCGGGCGATCCGGTGACGCTCCTGCTCGGCGATGACGCTACCCCCGCGGATGTAGAGCGCACCCGCCACGAGTGGGGTTTGGACCAACCGCTGCTGGTGCAGTATTGGGATTTCCTTTCCCATGCTGTCACCGGTGACTTCGGTAAATCACTCAAGTTCAACGAACCGGTCATGAAACTGGTGGCCGAGCGGTTGCCCGCCACGCTGGAATTGGCCTTTGCCAGTCTGTGCGTGGCAATCATGATCGCCGTGCCGCTGGGCGTTTATTCGGCGATCAAGCATAACTCTTTGCTCGATCATGCGGGGATGAGCGTCGCGCTTGTCGGAGTTTCCCTACCTAATTTTTGGCTCGGCATTATGCTGATCTACTTCCTCGGCGGGCAGCTCAATCTTCTGCCGGTGGCGGGACGCATCGAGTATGGCATCGAGATCCAGTCGATCACCGGGCTGTATCTCGTCGATAGCCTGTTGACCGGAAATTTTGCGGCCTTCTGGAACGCGCTGCAGCATCTGCTGATGCCGGCGGTCACTTTGGGGTCCGCACTGGCCGCGATCGTCACGCGCATCTCGCGCTCGAGTGTGCTCGAAGTCATGCGCCAGGATTATGTCACGACGGCGCGGGCGAAAGGCTTGAGCGAAAGGAACGTCATCTGGCGCCATATCTTGCGCAACGCGCTGATCAGCATCGTTACCATTCTCGGTCTTCAGCTGGGCGCCTTGCTCAGTGGGTCCGTGGTCACCGAGACGGTTTTTTCGTTTCCCGGTATCGGTGACCTGCTGATCCAATCGATATCGGCGCGCGACTACAAACTTACCCAGGTCTTGATCTTGATTTTCGCCGTCACCTATTTCGTGGTCAATCTCTTGGTCGACGTGCTGTACAGCTTGATCGACCCCAGGATCAAGCTGTCTTAATTCCTCGGTGCTGTGCGATCCAGGGATGGTTTTGTCCGATGCTCGATCACAAAGAATTCGCGCTGCCCCTTGGTTGTCTTCAAGAGACGCTCTCGCCGCGTGCTGCGTGCCGGCGACGTGCTTCGATCATGCATAGGCTGGACTGATGATTGTTGACGTAGAATTTCAATTGAGGATGATAGGTCGAAATCCGCCGCCGGCAGCCGCGTGCTCAAGGCAGAGCGATGGTTGAGGAGGTTATGTAATCAGACTATAAGGGAGCAGCAATTTTTTTGCTGTGCATCAATCCATCGGACAGTCCGTTAGGGTGCGATCCGGCGGTTGCCACAAATGTTCGAAGAGGCAAGTTATCATGTTTAGCTTGCGCTATCTAAAAGTCTGGGTCGGTGGGGCGATTCTCGCGCTGCTGTTTGTCTGCGGCGTGGCCGCGCCCCTGCTCGCGCCGCGCGACCCCCAGGCGCAGACCTTGGAGGATCGGTTGCGCCCCCCGCGCTGGGTTGAAAACGGCTCGCCGGCCTATCTGCTCGGCACTGACAATCTCGGCAGGGATATGCTCAGCCGAATCATCTATGGCTCGCGCATTTCGCTGCTGGTCGGCGCCGCGACGGTGGTCTTCGCGGGGCTGCTCGGCTGCACGCTCGGCGCGGTCGCCGGCTATTTCGGGCATGCGGCCGATGAGATCGTCAGTAAAATCTCGGAAATTTTTCTGGCCTTTCCATTCCTTTTAATCGCTATTGCAATCATGGCGTTTCTCGGCCAGGGGGTGGGCAATCTCATCATGGCGCTGATGCTCAGCCGCTGGGTGCAGTATTGCCGCGTCGTCCGCGGGGAAGTGCTGTCGATTCGTGAGCGTGATTTTGTCACCGCAGCGAAAGCGCTCGGCGGCAAGGATTGGTACGTGATCTTTCGCCATGTGGTGCCCAATACTTTCGCCAGCGTCACCGTGATCGCGACCTTCGGCATGGCGATCGTCATCATCACCGAGGCGAGCTTGAGCTTTCTCGGTCTCGGTGTGCCCGTCGAGATTCCAACCTGGGGTTCAATGTTGAGCGAAGGCCGGAGCTACATCAACCGCGCCCCTTGGCTGACTATTTTCCCCGGCTTGGCAATTTTCATCACCGTGTTCGGGATCAATTTGCTGGGCGACGGTTTACGCGATATTTTCGATCCGAAATTAAGGCGGCAACGATAAAGGTTGACGATTTTCGGGAGGAAAAGCATGGCTAAAAAACAGATCGATATGGACCGACGGATCTTCTTAAAACGCAGCGCGATTTTCGGCGCCGGCGCGGTCGCTGCGCCGTATTTTTTGCGGCACGCTTATGCCGCCTCCCGCGATCGGGTAACAATCTACCATAGCAGCGTCGCCGACTCGATCAATCCGTACAACCACAGCTCCAGCCCCATCTACGGCAACTGGCAACATATCATGGAGCCGCTGGTCGAGTTTGACTACCAGAAAAAGGAATATGTCGGTATCCTCGCCGAGTCGTTTCAATTTCAAGGCAACAAGTGGGTTTTCAAGCTTAGAAAGGGAATCAAATTTCATAACGGTGCGCCGCTGACTTCGAAAGACGTGGCATTTTCCGTCGAGAAAATGCGCGATACCAAGGGCGGCAGCCTGCAGGCGCCCAATTTCAAAGACGTCGTAGAAGTGCAGACGCCGGATGATTTGACCGTGGTATTCGTTACCAAGCAGCCGCTGGCGATTTTTCTCGATCGCCTCGAAAATCGCTTTATATTAAGCAAAGTCGCCGGCGATAAATTCGGCGATAAGCTTTACGAAAACCCGATCGGCACCGGCCCATATAAGTTCGTGAGCTACCAGCGCGGCGGTAATATGGTTTTTACTCGCAATGACGACTACTGGGGCGGCAAGGCGGCGATCAAGGAAGTGATCTTTCGCAAGGTCACCGAGGATGCGGCGCGGTTGGCGGCTTTGGAGGCCGGTCAGGCGGATTTCATTAACAACGTGCCGATAGACGATGTCCCGCGATTGCGAAAACTTCCGCGGGTAAGGATCGACCAAGTCCAAGGATTGCGAATGTTTTTTCTCGCCTTCAACATGGCCCATAAGCCCTGGGACAACAAACTGGTGCGCCAAGCGGCGAACTATTGCGTCGACGCGCCGGCGATCGTCAAAAACATTTTCGACGGCGTCGGTTATCCGTGCAACGGTCCGGTGGGCTCCAACGTGGTCGGCTCCGATCCCAAACTCAAACGCTATCCTTACGACCCGCAAAAAGCCAAGGCCTTGCTGGCCCAGGCAGGGTTTCCTAACGGTTGCGACATTCAGCTCTATTATTCCGCCGGCCGCTATCCGAAAGACCGGGAAGTATGCCAAGTCGTGGCGGCGCAGATGGTCAAAGGCGGCTTTCGCGTCGAGTTGATCTCCCAGGAATGGGCGCTTTTCTGGGGGAAGCAGGGCGTCAACGGCGGCGGCTTGCCGTTCTACTATATCGGGCGCGGCTCGCTCACGGACGCCGATACGCTTTACGATCAGTATTTTCGCACGGGAACGACCAAGAGGACGAATTACAGCAATCCCGAACTCGACAAAATTATTGCAGAACAGCAAACAACACCGGACCCAAAAAAGCGTGTTCCACTGTTACAAAAAGCCGGCAAGATGCTTATGGACGAGGCCGTTTTCATACCGCTCTACAATCTTGCCGATATCTACGGCCTAGCGAGGAATTTAATCTGGAAAATGCGCCCGGACGAGAAAGTGCTGGCGTGGGACATGAAGATCAAGTAAATAAATCTGCAATATTGACGCTCAGAGAATCGGTTAACATCATTCTTGGAGGGAAACTATGAGATCACACCATTGGAACATCCACCGCCGGGATTTTTTAAAGCACAGCGCTTTCTTGGGGCTAAGCGCGGCATTGGGCGGCTCGCTGGTCAAGGCGGGCTACGCCGCATCGCGAGAGCGCCTGACGATTCTTAGTAGTATCGGTTTAGATACGCTGCATCCATACGCGCATAGCTCGAGCCCGCAGTACGGTATCTGGAACAACATGATCGAGCCGCTTGTAGAGGTAAACTACGCCAAGAGAGATTACTACGGCGTGCTTGCCGAGTCGTGGAAATTCGAAGGCAATCGCTGGGTCTTCAAGTTGAGGAAAAACGTCCGTTTTCACAACGGCGCCCCGTTCACGGCGCAGGACGTGATCTACTCCATCAATCGGATCAAAAACGATCGGGAAAGTCTGCAGAAAGATAATTTTCGAGACCTGACCGAAATGCAGGCGCTTGACGATCATACTGTCGCGTTTATTACCGAAGCGCCGAACGCAGTGTTTCTCGACAGATTGCAAAACCGTTTTATTCTGGGCAAAGCAGGCATGGAGGTGCAGGGCGGCGAACTGGGCGAACGTAAGCCCGTTGGTACAGGTCCATATCGATTCGTCAGTTGGCAACGCGACGGCAATCTGGTGATGACCCGCAACGACGATTACTGGGGCAGCAAAGCGGCGATCAAAGAAATCGTCACCAGAAGGGTCAAGGAAGACGCGGGACGAGTCGCCGGCCTGTTGGCTGGTCAAGGCGACGTCATCAATAACGTACCCGTAGAAGAGTTATCGAGGTTCGACAAAAACCCCCGCGTACGAGCGGAAAAAGTCGAAGGGGTGAGGATGTATTTTCTCGCCATGAACGTTTCACATAAGCCGTTCGACAACAAATTTGTGCGCCAAGCGATCAACTATGCAGTCGATCCAAACACGATCATCAAATATGTATACGAAGGCAACGGATACCTGATGAACGGCCCGTTGGGATCTAACGTCATCGGTTTCGACCCAAAGATGAAACGTTACCCCCTGGACCTGAAAAAATCCAAAGAGTTATTAGCCAAGGCTGGGTTTCCAAATGGCGTCGAGGTCAAGCTCTATTTCTCACCGGATCGCTATCCCAAAGCAAAGGAAGTTTGCCAGGTGATTGCCGATCAACTTGGGAAAGTCGGCATTAAGACTGAGCTGGTATCGCAGGAATTCGTCATTTTCTGGGGCAAAGACGGAGTTAACGGCGGCAAGTTGCCGTTTTACTATGTCGGCCGGCCGGCCGCAGATGCGGATACCGTTTATGATCAGTACTACCGCTCCGGTGTTACGCGGCGAATCCAATACAAGAATCCGGAGTTCGACAAGCTTGTCGATGAGGAGCAGCGAACCGGTGATCCCAAAAAAAGAATCGCAATTTTGCAGCAAGCCGGCCGCATTCTAATGGAAGATGTTCCTTTGGTGCCGCTTTACACGCTGGCGGAAATATATGGAGTCGCACGCAATGTGATCTGGAGAGCCCGGCCCGACGAAAAGATCATCGCCAGCGATATGAAAATTCGCTAGCCTTCCAACCATCTCCGATTCTCGATCTACGACGAAACACGCGGGCCATCGCCGCTTTACGCTATTGGCGCACCCTCGACGCATTTCCTAACGCCGCTCTCGACTCCGCCTGCCCCGTTGGCCAAGCCCCTGCCAAGAACCCGGGGCCGGGCCGAAATATTTTTTCTCTTCGCGATAACACCCCCTAGACTTAGGATTTTGTTGGCGTAAGTTGGTCGGCGGGTTGGCCGATTGAAACCGGCGTTTCCCGAGTCATCGTTCCGACAAAAAATCACGCCGCAAAAGAGGAGGTATCTATGGCTTCGCGAAAGGAAGGATTGAATCGCAGAGATTTTCTCAAACGCAGCGCCCTAGCGGGATTGGGCGCCTGGACCGTTGCGTATTGGCCAAAGCTTGGCCGCGCAGCTTCGAGAGAGCGATTGACGATTTTGAGCAGCGTGAGCCTGGATTCACTGCACCCCTACGCCTACACGTCGAGCCCTCAATACGGTATTTGGAACCACATGCTCGAAGGTCTAGTGGAGGAAGATTATGAAAAAATGGACTATGTCGGGGTCCTAGCCGAGTCGTGGGATTTCAAGGGGAAGCAGTGGGAATTCCACCTCAAGAAAGGCGTGCGCTTTCACGACGGATCGCCGTTCACGGCCAAGGACGTGGTCCATTCGATCACCCGGATCATGAAAGACCCCAAGAGCTTGCAGAAGTCGGGGTTGAAAGACATCACCGAAGTCCGGGCGCGGGATGACTATACTGTGGAGATCAGCACCAGAGTGCCCAATGCCGTCATGCTCGATCGCTTGACCAATCGTTTCATGATCAGCAAAGCGGCCGCCGATAAATACGGCGCGGAGGTCGATCAGCATCCTATCGGGACCGGCCCCTTCAAATTCGTAAGCTGGGAGCGTAACGGCCCGCTCGTGCTGACGCGCAGCGATGATTACTGGGGGCCTAAGCCGGATGTCAAAGAGATCGTCACCCAGAAAGTCAAAGAGGATGCCGCGCGGGTTTCCGGTTTGCTTGCGGGCCAAGGCGATGTCATCAACAACGTTCCCGTGGAAGAGATTTCCCGGATTGAGGCTAATCCGCGCACGCGCATTGAGCGGGCGCAGGGGCAGCGCATGTACTTTCTCGTGCTCAATCCGGCTTACAAGCCCTTCGATAGCAAGCTCGTGCGCCAGGCGTTCAATTACGCCATCGACCCCTCTGTGATCATCAAGCATATTTATGAAGGCAACGGCTATCTGATGGACGGTCCCGTCGCCTCCAACGTGATCGGCACAGACCCCGGCACAAAGCGATATCCTTTGGATCCGGAAAAGGCGAAGAAATTACTCGCCAAGGCTGGATACCCGAACGGACTGGAAGTCAAGTTGTATTTGTCGCCGGACAGGTATCCCAAGGCGACGGAGGTTTGCCAAGTGATTGCCGATCAGTTGAGCAAGGCGGGAGTGAAAACCGAGCTCATCGCGCAAGAGTTCATCATTTTCTGGGGCAAAGAGGGAGTCAATGGCGGCAAGCTTCCATTTTACTATGTCGGCCGCCCGGCGATCGACGCCGACACGGTTTACGACCAGTACTTTCGATCCGGTGTTACCAAGCGTCTGATGTACAAGAATGCCGAGTTCGACAAACTGATCGACGAAGAGCAGAAAACCGGCGACATGAAAAAGCGCGTTGCCCTGATGCAAAAGGCCGGCAAGATCCTGATGGATGACGCGCCGCTGGTGCCGCTGTACCAGCTCGCGGAGCTCTATGGTGTCGCGAACAGCATCAATTGGAAGGCGAAGCCGGGTGAGCGCATTTTGGCAGCCGAGATGAAGATCCGCTGAGCCGAGCGGCGTTCGCCGGAGAACAATCGTCTGGATCATCGCCCCCGTCGCCGGTTTGATTTTCGCGAGCGCCATTTGGCGCTGGGCGAAGCGATTTTTTGTAATTCGTTGAAGCGTTTCTCACGACGACGAGTTTGTCGAGTGAACGGACAATTTTGCACAACGGGTCGATGATTTTTGGTAAATTGAAGAACCCTTCGGCGGATTTATTTGGCATAATCGTTGCTGGCATGTGGCCCCATGACAACGCAAGCTATTGCTGCTGCCACGCTTAACCCGAAAAGAATGCGCTACGCTTCTGTCCTTCGCTGCGTTGGGCAGTCCCTCGAGGCGACGCAACTTAAAGCGGTAGAAATCAAGACCCACGGCGACGATCTGGTAGTTCAGGCTTGGAACCGGGGCACATCGATGGCGATGGACTATGAGAAACATTACACGCTGGAAGATCTGCGCCGCTTGGACGAGGCTGGTCGCGCGAAGCGGCGGCCGTTTTTCGATCCGCCCGACTTGTTGAGCTTACCGCAGATTTTTCGTCTCGCGGGAAATTATGTCGACCGCCTGCACGGCAGACTTTTGCGCGTTTCTTGGCAGGACCAATCGGATAAGATTCAGTCGATCACCGTGCAATGGGAACCCATCCATGCGGGCGCTGATCCCCATGAGTTTCTGCCGACAACGGTGGAAGAGCTGTGCATCCACATCTACAAGCAACGCAAGAAAATCAATCTGGCAACGGAGCGCCAGTCACACCGTCCCTTTGTCAGCGTCGGGCGAGCGAGTTAGGCGGCAGCCGATTCAAGCCTGATATTTGACCTCACCGCCCACCAGGGTCATCTCGACTTTCAAATCTTTGATTTTCTCCGCTTCGATCGCGAACGGGTCCTCCGCAAGCACGGCTATGTCCGCAAGCTTGCCCACTTCGAGGGTGCCCTTTTCGTTTTCCTCGAAACCGACCCACGACGCCGTGGTCGTGTGCATGGCGAAGGCTTCTGCGAGGCCGATGCGCTCTTCCGGCACCCACACTTCGCCCCAGCGCATCTTGCGCGATACACAGGCAGCGATGTCACGCAGAGGATCGACCGGCCAATAGCCGGGCGAGTCCGAACCTCCGGCGATGATCACGTTGTTCTTCAGCAACGTGCGGAACGGAAACGCTTTCGTCAGACGCTTTTCGCCGACGCAATCGAGAATAGCGTCGCCGACATAGTAGCCGATGGCGATGTTCGGTATGGCAATGATGCCGGAGCGCACCATGCGCTGCATCCGCTCCGGCGTGCACAGCCAATTGCCCATATGCTCAATGCGGTGCCGATGGTCTTTGCGCGGCGAATTGGCAATCGCGTTGTCATAAGCGTCGAGCGCCATGTCGAAGGCGCGGTCGCCGATGGCGTGCACGCAGCAACGCAGGCCAGCATCATGGCACTTTTGGACGGTGTGGTTCAATTCATCCTGGTGGATGCGAATGATGCCATGGTTGTGTTCGTCGTCTTCATACGGGTCGTAAAAACAGGCGTTGCGCCCCGTGATACCGCCGTCGATGCTCATTTTGACTCCGCCCATCCGCAGCCATTCGTTGCCGAAACCGGTGATCAGGCCGAGTTCGATCAAACTCTTCGATTCGATCATCGATTCGATCACGCGAGGCAACATGCTCACCCGCGCGTGCAGGCGCCCTTCCTTGTACAGTTCCTGGTAAGCGCGCACCGGGTCGGCATAGCGGACGATATCGTGCACCGTGGTCACGCCCCGTTCGAGACATTGATTAAGGGCAAAGACGATGCCGTCTTTGAGTTGGAGATAATTGAATTCGGGCGCAACTTTCTTGACGATCAACTGGGCTCGCTCGTGCAGTTCTCCGGTCGGCTCGCCAGTGTGGGGATCATGTTTGATATGGCCGCCTGCCGGATCAGGCGTCTCGCGGCTGATTTTCGCCGCCGCCAAGGCCGGGGTGTTCGCAATCGTGATATGCGCGCCAAAGGAAACTGAAACCGGATGGTCGGGCACGGCGCGATCAAGGTCATGCTTGTTGGGAAAGCGCTTATCGGTGAGGCGAAAATCCTGCATCGGGCTGCCGTGGGCGACGATCCACGAACCCTTCAGCGCACCCGCGGCGGCATTGGCGAGGCGCTGCAGAATATCCGCCACCGAGTTGACGTTGACGTAAAAGTCGCGGCAGTCCACCAACTCCATTTCCGCCGTGCCTTTTTCGGAAAGATGCACGTGCGTATCGGTCAAACCCGGTATCGCAGTGCGGCCCTTGAGATCGATCACCTGAGTGTCCGGCCCGGCTAGACGGCGCATTTCGTCGGAGCCGCCGGTGGCCACGATGCGCGATCCGGCGCAGGCAATGGCTTCGCAGGTTGCGGTTTCGCTCTCGAAGGTGCGAATTTTGCCGTTATAGAGTACCAGGCTCGGATAGGGCAGTGGGCGGGGCTTCATAAATTTGCCGGCTCCTTCGCGGGTTTGCGCGCCAGCTATCTTTTTCGCATGAATAGCCGGCGCATTAAATCTTCCCATTGGGTAAATTTTGATTCAAGCTCCGCAAGCGAATATTTTTCATCGAGATAGGTTTTTTTGAACTTTTGCTCGGTGGTGCCGATATCTTCGCGCGGTGACCAGAGCCCGCCCCTCATGATGAATTGTTGGCCTTCCTTGGAAAGCAGATAGTCGATGAACAACAGCGCACTATGTGGATTGGGCGCTTTTGCCAGCAGCGCGCTCGACCCCACAGTGGTGACCACGGGATCCAACGGACGCCATTCCACCGGGGCCCCCTTCTTTTTGGCGATGGTGACGTTGGCATCAAAGATCGTCGGCGACAACGGAATTTCTCCGGAGCCGACCAGGTTGATTAGCGCCGCCGGTGCCATGTCTTGGACGCTAATTTCCTGTTCGGCCATTTTGTTGAGAAATTCGCGGCCTTGACTCTCGAGCAGGTTGCCGATCCAGCGAACTCCGGTGGACGTGCTCGTGATCGCCATCTTGCTTTTCCATTTGGGATCGAGCAGATCTTTCAAACTGCGGGGCGCCGAAGCGGGTGAAATGAGTTTCGTATTGAAGCCCAAGCTATTGTAGGTCTCGCGATCCGGCAAGTAGAAAAATCCTGTCTTGCCGCGTGGCTTGAGCTCGTCCGCATAATAGCGCGCCTGGGGAGAAAAATATTCTTGCAAGATGCCCTCCCGCTTAATGATTCCCATCCCCTCCGCGGTGGTTTCGACAACGTCGACCAGGATGCGACCGGATTTAGTTTCTTCGAGCACCTTTCGGATGACGTTTTTCGAGTCGTTGCGCCATTCAGAAGCTTTGATGAAGGGATATTTCTTCTCGAATTCTTTGACCAGAGTGCGAAACCAGGTGTGCGAAGTGTAGAGAGTAAACTGCTCTTCGCGCTTTGCTCCTTCGATCAAAATTTTTTCCCGATCAGCGCCTTGGTAGAGAGCCAGCTGAGCCAGTGACAGAGGCGCAGTGGCAGCAAAAGAAGGAAGGGAAATGACCAGGGATAACAGGAGAAACAATACGGTTAGCCCCTGCTGGATGACGAAAGCCATGATGGATGCCTCCTTGCGCTTTTCGCGATTCGCCGGATGCTATGAGCAGTCCAGAAGGTTGTCAACCGCAAAAGAGCGCCGAAGCTGTGGTGCGCCGCATCCATGTCGTTGGACGCGATGGAGGGTGTTCTATAGACGCAATTCGGCTTTGTGCTCTTGCAACCAGGCGGCTAGTTTTGCAATGCCTTCTTCCAAATAGATTCTTGGTCTCCAGCCGAGCTCTTGTCTGGCGAGGGAAATATCGAGCGCGCTGCGCAGGCGATGGGGCGCAACTTCGGCGGCGTTGGGATGCGCGCCAATCTCGAAATTCAGACTCGGCAAGGCTTTCCGAATCGCACGCTTGAGGTCCTCATTCACGTGCGTTTTGTCGAGACCAATGTTGTAAGCGCGGCTGAGCGGTTTCTCCGCGAACAGTGCGCGCTGCACCGCATCGACGACATCGTCGATATAGATCAAATCGTCGAGCGGCCGCGTAAGAAACGGCCGACAGGATTGGCCGAGGATGCCCTTTTTCAATTCCAGCGGGATGCTTCGGTACAAACCGGGACCGTAGACGGAGGAATATCTTAGCGCGACGAAGTCGACACCGTGTTTCTCTTTGTAGAAGTCGCCCATCCATTCGGAAACGGTTTTTGCAGCGCGATAGAAATAGGTTGGATAGATGGAAACGCTGTCGCCCTCCTTCACCAAGCTCCCATCAGGCTTTTTGAGCTGGCCGTAAATTGAAGCCGAGCTGGAATAGACGACGCGTTTCATGCCTAAAGCTTTCGCCGCTTCCAAGATGTTCGTCATCGCATGATAACAGTAATCGAGTACCGAGGGATCTTCGTTGCGCGGCGGGTGCGCGGCATGAAAAACGTGGGTCGGTCGTGCTTCGCGGCAGAGGGCGCGGACGGCTCCGGTATCGGTGACGTTTAGGATCCGGCTCGGAGTTTTGGCGCCAAGCAGAGAAAGATCCGGCGAGCGCGGCACGATGTCGATGGGCACGACGCGATGGCCGAGTGATTCCAGCAGCTTCGTCGTGTGTGTGCCGATGAATCCGTTGGCGCCGGTAATCAGAACGTTGTGCGGCATCAAGCTTCGCTCGCTCAGCGCTTGCGGATAAAGAGCTTGCGCATGAGTCCTTCCCACTCATTGAATTTCTTTTCAAATTCCTCTGGCGTGTATTTGCTTTCCAAATAGAGCTTCTTAAATTTTTGCTCTAGGGAGCCGATGTCGTTGCGCGCCGAGCTGAGGCCGCCTTTCATCGCCACTTGTTGGCCTAATTTCGAGTGGAGATAGTCGAGGAACAACAGCGCCGCGTGCGGGTGGGGCGCGTTGACGATCAGCCCCGAGCTGCCGACGCCGGCGATGACCGGGTCGACGGGACGCCAATCGATCGGCGCGCCTTTGCGCTTGTGCGTGAATACATTGGAGTTGAAAATCGTCGGCGACAGGGGCACTTCGCCGGAGGCGACCAGACCGGACAACGCCGCTCCCGACATGTTTTGAACGTTGATGTCCTGAGCACTGAGTTTTTCCAGGAACTCGCGCCCCATCGCCTCCGAAACAGCGCCGACCCATTGAGTACCCGTGGTCGTGCCGGCGATGGACATTTTGCCTTTCCATTTGGGATCAAGGTAATCGTTCAAGGTCTTGGGCGCCTCGGCGGCGGGAACGAGCTTGGTGTTGTATCCCAGGCTGATGTAGATTTCCCGATTGGTCCATGCCAGCACGCCGTTTTTGCCTTTTACTTTTGCATCGTCGTCGTAGAAGCGAAGCTCCGGTGAGAAGTGGTCCTGAAGCATGCTGTTTCGGACCAAGATCGTCACATATTCGGGACTGGTTTCGACCACGTCGGCGAGAAACTTGCCGGCGGCGTGTTCCTCGCTTAGCCGCCGCAGCAACGCTTTGGAGTCACTGCGCCAAACGTTGGTCTTGATAAAAGGGTACTTCTTCTCGAACTCTTGAGAGACAGGGCCGGCGACCCAAGTGTTGGACGTGTAGAAGATCAGCTGCCCTTCCTTTCTGGCGCCCTCGAGAAGTAATTTCTCCCGATCCGCGCCTTGGTAGAGCGCCAACTCGGCCAATGTGGTCGGTCGACTTTGAGCGGCAAATGATGCCGTTGGGGCGTTCGCCGCGATGCATAGGCAAATCAACGCAGGAACAAGTTTCGCCAACATCGGCGATCCTCCTCTCAATATCTCAGCTATTTGAAATAGCCGTGCTTGTATGCCCAAAGCCAAAGATATGCAATTTTTTCATTGTGCAACTCAGCGTAACCTACATGGCCATAGCGCGGGATAAGGACGACGTGAGCGCCGCCCGTGGCAGCGGCATATTTGGCACCCATGAACATTTCACGTTTGTGTTCAAGCTTATCGCCTTTGACCCAGTGACCCTTGTCGTTCTCACCAACCGTCAGTAGCACGTGGATGGATTTGAGCCAATCCGAATCAGGCTCCTGCAAGTGATCGAAGTACTCCTCGCGCGGTAGCCCGGTGCATTTCGGGTACTCTTCGAGAATGGCGATGGCTGCGTTGTGCTGATTGTCGCAAAGGCTGGTTTTCATCTGCGAGCGCAGCGGGCTGACCAAGCGAATATAATCGTCGGCGCCACCCCACGGCGTCAGGTCATCGGGATCGACGTAGCCCGATTCCTTGAAGGAATTCGGCGAGCGGCGCGAAACCTGATCAATGGGCTTCTCGACGTACTTTTCGGCACCGGTTTTTTCGCGCCATTCCAACCGCCAGGCATCGGGTCCGCCGCTGCCGAAACCAACGATGCCGATGACATTGGTCTTTATTGAAAAGCGCCGAAGGTGGACCGCCATCGGTCCGCCGGTGGAATGGCCGAAGCCGATGATTTCGCGCCCCGCGAAGCATTCGTCGGTCAGCATGCCCGCGCCTTGGAGGATGACATTGAACGTGCATTTCAGATTGCGATCGGCAATTTCCTCCTGGCTCAGGTCGCGATCGAAAAGATAGATCGGACTGCGCACCGCGACGGGATCTTTCCAGACGCCGCCCGGCGGGTAGTGCCCGGGGTAGGTGAGAGCCAATACTTTGAAACCCTGGGCGGCGAGGACCCGAGCCAGTCCAGGCCGTCCGTCCGGTGTCAGGTCCATGATTTTCTCGCTACCGGCGCCGCCGTGGAAAAAAACGAAGGCTCGGCGGGAGTCGGTCTCCGTCTGCGGAGAATACAAGGTGCCGTGTATGTCCCAATCGTAGCCGTTGCGCAGATAGCGGACCGTTACATCCGCGCTCGAAAATGAGCGATCGTCGTAGGGCGGGCCGATCTTCAGCCATTCATCCCAGGTGAGCTTCAACAGCAGTTCTTTCGACTTGAGCCCGTCGAGAAGTTTTTGCGAAATTGCGTCAGTGGACATTGAACATTTCCTCTACGGTTTGTCGACGTAATGGTCGAGGTAATATTTCGCGATCTCACCTTTAGTGCAAAACCAAACATCTTTGAAACTCTTGGCATATCGGATGCATTCTTCAAAGACGCCGATGATGTTCGGCCGCCCGCCGATGTGCGCATGGACGAGCGCGTCGATCAGCTTGGGCGACCCAGCTTCTCCCTCCGCGTAAAGACAGTCGAAGGCGGTTTTGAAGCTGTCGAAATAAACGCGCGCGGGGTTTTTAGGGGTGAAGATCAGGGAAAGATCGTTGGCATAATCCAGGCGCGGCATGATCACGAGCGGTTTGCCGTTGATCATCCGATGTTCCGGAATGTCTGGACCCGGTAGGTCGCCAGTCCAATAGATTCCTTCGTCAACGAAATGCTCGAAGGTATATTCGTTGATTCGATGGCCGGGGCTGACCCAGCCGACTGGGCGCTTACCCGTCACCGAGGCGAGTGCGTCCAGTGTTCGCCGGATCAGTTCTTTTTCCTGGTGTCGCTCCAAAGAAACGAGCGGAGCGTCGTTGACCCAACCATGGCCGACGATCTCGTGGCCGCCGTTATGCACCTCCTTCAACGCGTCGGGAAAAACCTCGGCGATGCGACCGTTCGTGTCGATGGTGCCTTTTACAGCGTTACGAGAAAATGCCTCCAAGATGCGCCAAATACCGGCCTTGCCGCCGTATTCGCCGTAAGCCAGCGACGCGTAGTCGGGTTTGCCGGCTTCGCTGCGGCGATATTGGGAAGACTTATCGAACGCCTCGAACGCGACAAAGAAGCTGACGGCGATTTTGGCGCCGTTAGGCCATCGGATCGGCTGGGATCTCATGGATTTACCTCGCTACGGTTTGGGAGCGCCGAACATGGCGCGAAAGAGTTCGTAATATTTGTTGAAGTCTTCGCCCGCGCCGATGTCGTCGATGACGAGAATTAATTTCACAATGCCTTGGGCCCGTTCGTCATGCGCCGCGCGCGGCGCTATGAGGATCGCGACGAAGATGAATGCAAGCCGTGAGAAGGCTAGGATCGACGAGAACCGCATTTTTGCCTCGCCAGGGGAACGAGGTCATTAGTATCAAGCGGCGGTGAAGAACGTCAACCTGAGGCCAGAAAATAAATGCGGCAGAGGCGCTGGCGGAGGAAAATCGAAGATCAGTTTGCCGCGCACTTGCCGGTGGTTAGATGGGCTTCGAAGTCAGCGGGGAAAAGTTTGAGCGCGCTCTCGATCGGCGGGCCGGGCATGGCGATGAGGTTGCAGAAGCCCTTCCCCTTGTTGAAGGCGAGAATTTTGCTGAACTGATCGAGAATCGGCTGGCCTCCCTGTCCGGTTTGGACTTTTTTCATCAGCATCGACAGCGTATTGGTCTCCATCCGACAGGCGGGGCACTGACCGCAAGATTCGGCAGCGAAGAACTCGGCAATCTTCAAAACTTCTTCGACAATGCAGCTACCTTCAGTGATTAACCGCACCACGCCGCAGCCCAAAGCCGAGCCGGCATCGCGCATCGAATTGTGGTCAAGTGGCGTGTCGATCTTCTCCGGCGGCAGAAATGCCGAGGACGGTGCAGCGGGCATGATCGCTTTGATTTTTTTGCCGCCCTTGATGCCGCCGCCGCATTCTTCGATTAGATAGCGCAACGGCGTGCCGAAGGGGAGTTCGTAAACGCCGGGGCGATTGACATCGTCGTTGAGCGAAAAAATCATCGTGCCCGGGCTTTCGGCCGTGCCGAACTTACGATACCAGTCGGCGCCCTTCAAGAGAATCGGCGCTACGTTGGCGAGGGTTTCGACGTTGTTTACTGATGTCGGCTTACCGAACAAGCCGACTGTCACCGGAAACGGCGGCTTCTGCCGGGGCATCGGTTTTTTCCCCTCGATGACTTCGAGAACCGCGGTATCTTCGCCAGCAACATAGTTGTGCGGCGCGGGCACCACTTCTATGCCGAGGCTGAAATCGCTGCCGAGAATTTTCTCTCCCCAGTAACCCGCGTTTCTCGCCTCCGCTAAAGCTTCATTGATGCTCTGAATCGCGGCGTCGTAGCGCGCGTTAATGTACAGGTACGCCTTTGCAGCGCCGATTGCGTAGGAGGCGAGGATCGCGCCTTCGAGAACCAGGTGAGGAAGGTTTTCCAACAGCACTCGGTCTTTCTTGCTGCCGGGCTCGTCTTCACCGCCATTTAATACCAGGTAGCGCGGCTCTCCCGGCGCTTCGAGTGTGAACTGCCATTTTTTTCCGGTCGGGAATCCCGCGCCGCCTCGGCCGCGTAAACCGGCATCCGAGATGACTTCGATGATTTCTTCGCGCGGGCCTTTCACGGCCCTAGCCAGGGGCTGATAACCGCCGCGGGCGCGGTATTTTTCCAATCCCTCACGGCCTTCCGGAACACCATGAGGGAAAAGGATACCTTCCATGAATTAGATAACCCCCGTATCGAGGAGCTGGTAGATGAGATCCTTTAGGGATGAGTCGATGGTGTCCAGTCGCTGGACATGGGGACCGCCGGCGAGATGTTCCGTGATTTCGTCAAGATCTTCGACCTTGACTTTCGCGTACCAACTTTTTTCTGGGTAGAGCACGATGTTGGGTCCCTCTTGGCAGGCGCCGAAGCACATGTAGGGCTTGACCTCGACATCGGTCAATCCTTTGGCGGTGACACGCTTCTGAAGTTCGGCCATCAGCCGCTCCGAACCGCGCGACTTACAATCAATATTCTGACAGACGAGACAGACTCGGCTCACCGGTTTCTCCTTCAGCGTCCTAATTACTCGCCTACGAATTGAGATGCAACAGCTCGACGCTAAAGTCAGTTGAGCTGCATTTGCGCGACCCAGTCTTTGCCTTTTATGATTTCCGCGAGAACCTTTTCATCGGCTTCGGTGGGCAAAACATCAGCCACGTGTTTCGTATAAGCCTCTGGGGACAGCAATTCACCAGTGACACTGTAGGGCTTGGCGACATACTCGCCGATGGAGCGATTGAACTTCAAATCCGGAGCATAGAGCTTGGGCTGATCGGCCGGCACCAGCTGATTCAACTGCTCGACGAGCTTAGCACTCTCGATCAAATAATGGCCGCGCGCCAGATCGTTGAGCTTATCCTTATCAGCGGGAACCCTAGATTCATGCTCGTCCATCCGGCCCTTCAAGCCCCAGGTATAGGCCCAGTGGGCTGAAGAGGAACGAGTGGTACCGAACAGGTCATAGGCGGTGGACAGCCACTTGTTGAAGTATTTTTGCACGATCGGAAGCGGGATCTTCCCGGCTCGAAGGATGCGGGTTAATCCCGTGTGGCCGGTAAACATGTGGAAAAATTCTTCCTTGAGCATGGCGGTGACGCTTTCAGCCAAAGGCGCGAAGGAAGAGTGCGACAGCATCGTGAGCTGGTACTTGCCGTCACGGTCGACAAATTCGGTATAAGTAAAAAAGTCGAGCCAGTTGTTGACCGGGGCATTGAAAGAACCGAGCAGGCGTTCGCCTTTGAATGCCCGTCGCTCCAAAAGTTTTCGCGCTTCCAACTTACCTGAATCGCCGAAATAGTTGACCAGCAAGTAGCACATCTGCCAGCCATGACGCATCTCTTCGCTGTTGACACGGACTAGCGCCTGGCGGTCGTATTCCGTAGGAGCCGTGTCGAGCAAATTCCTTTGCTGCTCAACGGAAGCGAATTCGGTATCCCCTTGATAAACAATTAGGTTCATCAGCGCGTCGCGGATTGTTTGGTTGGGGATTTGTGTTATCCGTTGCCACTTCGGTTGCCCCTTAAAATCCCCGAATTCAATTTCGGGACAGTGCAATTCGCCGAGCTTAGTTTCAAATTTGTAATTAGCCAGCAGTTCCGGGTCGTAGCCAATGTCTTTTTGCCAGTGTTGAAAGTAATCAACCCAGTCATCGAAAGTGGAAATTTTCACCATGGGAGAGTCCTCGATTCGAACGATCGTTCGAACTAAATATACCTGGCATCTTGCGCCAAATCAACCCTGCACCAAGCCGATCGACGATCAGGCCCAAACCAAGAGCTAGTGATACATTTCGAGAATCTCAACCATACCGAGCTGACGCATTTGGTCAAATAAGTACCGTTTAATTTCGCCAACCGTATCCATTTCGATGACGATATCGGCAACCGCTTTGGCCGACTGAAAGCTAATCGAACGAATCATTTTCTTGATCGCCGGAATATAAAGCGACCCCATGCTAAATTCTTCTAGGCCCATGCCTAGGAGAAGTAGGGCGCATAGCGGGTCACCGGCCATTTCACCGCACATGCCTATTCGTTTGCCTTCCCGCTTGCCAGCTTCAATGGTCGAGTTCAGGGCTGAAAGCACCGCGGGATGTAACGGCTCGTAGAGACTTGCAACTCTTCGATTGCTGCGATCCACAGCTAATATGTATTGGATGAGATCATTGGTCCCTATGCTCAAAAAATCCACTTCCCGAAGAAAACGGTCGGCAAGCTGAACGGCAGCAGGAACCTCGACCATAATGCCGAGCTCCATTTGACGATCGTAGGGTGTACCTTCTCGTTGAAGCTCGTGTTTTGCTTCGGTGATGATTTCCTTAACTTTTTGAATTTCTTCCAGGCTGGAAATCATCGGAATCAGCAAGCGCACTCGGCCGCGATCTCCAGCGCGCAAAATTGCACGCAATTGAGTTTTAAAAATTTCTTCCACTTCCAGGGAGATACGGATCGAGCGCCAGCCAAGGAACGGATTTGGTTCGGCCGTCACGCTACGCATATACGTCGGGTATTTATCAGCGCCGATATCCAACGTTCTAATCGTCACCGGCTTGCCGGCCATGCTCTCGACGACGCGGCTGTAAAGCGTGTATTGCTCTTCCTCGCTGGGGAAGTCTCGATGTGACAAAAATGGAATCTCCGTGCGATAGAGGCCGACGCCTTGAGCGCCGTGCATTTGGGCGAAGGCGATATCGCTCAGCAAGCCGATATTGGCATAGAGCGACACGCGGTGGCCGTCGATGGTTTCGGCTGGCAGGTTTTTAAGCGCTCCAAGCTCGCGGTTTAACTCTGCGTAATCCCGCTCCAATCGATCATATTCACGGATCACCTCGGCATTAGGGTTGACGTGTACGCTACCGGCGTTGCCGTCGATAATCAGCATGTCACCGGCGTGAACCGATTCCATCAGCCCATCGATGGCGACGACGCTGGGAATCTCGAAAGATTTAGCGAGAATCGACGCATGCGAAGTTACGCCGCCGGTGGCCAGCGCGATGCCCTTGAATTTATCACCTTCGAGCATGCTTAGGTCGGCAGGCGAAAGGTCCTCGGCGACCAAAACTGCATCGTCCGGGATGTTATACTGTTGTCCCGACATGCCGGCCAAGTTCTCCAGCAGTCTTTGCGCTGCGTCTTTGACATCGGTGGTGCGTT
>JBLMXG010000413.1:0-37131 GCA_050257635.1 Chloroflexota bacterium | reverse complement strand
TGGTCGGCCAATTTTCCCCTGGCAAACTCCATCTGGCCGCGCACTCGCGAAACCATCGATCACTGTTTAAAGGGCGTGTCGACTGAGGCACGTGAAAGCGTGTTGTGGAAGAACGTGGCGGAACTGTATCGATTATGACACTAACTGTAGGCGCGCTTATTGCCTGCCTGCTTGTCTCCCTATTTGTCTCGCTTGATTAGACCAAATAGAAGCGAAACTTTTGGATACATCATGTATCCAAAAGTTTCGCTCGTTGGTTCCCCATTCGCTGAGAGCGGATAGAGTTCGCAAAAAAATCCTTTAGCTATCAGCGCTTGCATTTTACCTCAGGTGTTTTTTGCAGGGCATGCGGTTTGCTCAAAGCGATTATGTAGCGTTTCACTTTCCACTCCTTCGGGGTTTCCGCTCGTTGTCTTTGATCCACTGGCCAGGACTTAGCAGGGCGAGGCGGAGCAAATGAGTGGCGGAGGGAACTATGTCTAAACTCAGATTCTTCCTAACCGTGGCGTTCGTCGTCGCGGGCTCCTACAGACAATCCTTTGCCAGCGACGATCGGTGGTTCTTTAGCGCCACCGAGATCGCCGCTGCCTATCGCTATCAGCAACAGTTTGGCGCGCGTCTGAGCAATCCCATCGATCCGCAGACGTGTTTCCAGGGCAAAAAGGATTTTGACGCGTCCTATCAAGGCAAACAGTTCGTCGTTCCTTGCCGATTCGTTGACGAGACGATGCGCCAGTTAAGAGAGCTTCTGGAATCGGGCGCTGCAAAGTATCTCTTCCCGCTCGACGTAGGTTTTGCCGACTTGGCTGTGCCGGCGGATGTATATGCGGCTAAATATAAACGACTTCCGAGAGAGGAAATTTTGCCGGCGCTGCTCCGTGAGCCGGCACTCGTGGCGATTTACCATGCAGCCGTACATTCGGGTCCCGGCGATAATGGATCGGGGGTGGGCGTGGTCGACGGAAAGCCGCTAGTGGCCGGCTTCTACGACGGAAAACCGAACCGAGTATTGTCGCCCCGCGCCGGTGGAGAAGCCAACGATGACCGGGAAGGGCTGGTTCGACTCGGCGGTTTCAGTATGATGAGCCATTTTTTGGGCGAGTTATCGTTTCTTGCGAACGATAACGTAGTCACGTTCGATTTGTCGTTCGATAATGATCGCGCGGCAGTGCCGACTACGAACGTCGTTCGGATGAATGCTACCGCAAAGTGAGGCCGCTCGCCCCGGTGGCGTGGAGTGCTTCTCGCCTCGTTTGTAAGATCTGCCGGAATTTCTTTTCTGCGGATTCTCACTTTAGTTTGACAGGTAGAAAACAAAGTGTAATGAGTCGGCCAGAATAAATCTAACGTCAGAGGAGGGCCGATTGATGGATACGAAAACCGATCCGATCGTAATCGAGCAGGCGGGAATGCGCATGACCATTGCGCACCGGAAAGGTCTGGGCGGTAGCGATGAAGGGCTGACGTTCGACATCACCACGGCCAGTCCAGAGGATAGCGGAAAGAGAATCCTGCGCTTCGACTGTTTCTACAAAAATCCGCACTATCACGTCGGCGCTTCCGGCGGCGAAAACGCGGCTCGCAAAATGAAAGACGAAGACGTGGAAGACTCCGTGCGCTGGACTTTGACGCAGCTCAAAACCCGGCTCCGTGCGATGGTCAAACAAGCCGGATACGACGAAATCGCCGGGAAGATCGACCAACGAGCGATTGCCGATCAGCTTGCGCGGCTAGAGACGGGAATACTCGCTAGATATTAATCGGCGTTTGGGTTGCGCTGTCAGTCCGCACAGATTCTTCAGATGAGAGAGCAAGGCAACAATTCCCTATTGGTCAATTGCCCGTCAGCGAAACTGAGAATTTGTAACGGTTGATATGCTTGAGCCTATTGCCTGTCCCTATTAGAAATCCATTTGTCTAAGCGATTTCAGGCTTGCGGCCGGCGATTCAATAAGGTGCCATCTTGTTACTTTTAACCAACAACGACGTAGAGCAAGTTTTAACCATGGCCGACTGCGTCGGCGTGCTGCGTCGTTTCTTTGAAGAGGAAGCGAAAGGCCAGGTGCTGACGCGGCAGCGCACGGAAAGCTGGCTGCCCCACCGCACGGCCGACACCTTCTACCAGTGCAAGACGATGGAAGGGGGAGTTCCCTACATCGGAAAGTACGCGATTCGGATCGATTCCAACGTTACCAGAAAAAAACAGCAAGGTGGTTTTAGCCGGATCGAGCATATTCCTTTCGGCAATGGGAGCTGGATGGGCACGCTGCTCGTCTTCTCGACCGAGACAGGGGAGCTGCTCGGCTGGATGCCCGACGGCTATCTCCAGCGCACCCGCGTGGGAGCGCTGTACGCCCTCGCCGCCGATTACCTGGCGCGCCCGGACGCCGAAGAGGTCGGACTGATCGGCGCGGGCTGGCAGGCCGGCGGGCAAATTCTGGGATTGCTTTGCGTGCGCAACATTAAGAGGGTGCGGGTTTACAGCTCCAATGCCGAACGCCGCAGTCGCTTCGCCAACGAGCTGCAGGCGAGCCTGGGAATCGAAGTAAAGGCGGTCGCCGCCGCGCGGGATGCGGTCGCCAAAGCGGATATCGTCGCATTGGCGACCAACGCTAACGAGAAGGTAATGGAATCCGCCTGGCTCGAGCCCGGGCAGCATTTGAGCTCCGTGCGCTTTCTCGAGCTCGATCCGCGCTGCTACGCAGGCTGCGATAGTGTGATCGTCAACCGGGCCGAGCCCTGGATTCAAAATCATTATCTGGGCGAGCTCTGCCCGCAGGACATCAAAGATGCCAAGGTGCCGCCCTTGCCGCCGGGCGCGATCGAGGTGCGCGATTTTTTCCGGCAAGGGATCAAGAGAGCCGGAACTCGCGAGCGGACGCTGTTTCCCAACGAAGCGAGCAATTACCAGCTCGGCGGTCAGTTCGCCGCAGTGGCGGGCTTTGTCCTCGATCGCGCGCGCGAAAAGGGATTGGGCCGCGAGCTGCCCGCCGACTGGTTCGCCCAAACGCTACTGCCGTGATGCGCCAATAATCACGGTTCGGAGCTTTCGGTCATTGCAAATAGCTTTGTTTCATTGGTCACAGCGGGAGAACATGGTTGGGGATCGCCAAACAGAAGGAGGACACCCTCAATGAAGATCGACGGCGCTTGTCACTGCGGCAACATCACCTACGTCGCGGAGGTCGATCCCGAACGCGCGGGTATCTGCCACTGCACGGACTGCCAGACGTTTTCGGGCTCCGCGTTTCGCGTGAGCGTTCCAGCTACGAAGGAGAACTTTCGCCTGAGCGGCGGACAGCCGAAGATTTACATAAAAACCGCCGAGAGCGGCGCCAAGCGCGCCCAGGCGTTCTGTCCCGAGTGCGGCACGGCGCTCTACTCCGCCGCTCCGGAAGACCCGCAGGTGTTCAACGTTCGCGTGAGCAGTTCACGCCAGCGCGCCGAGTTGCGTCCCAAGTCCCAAGGCTGGTGCCGCTCCGCCCGCGACTGGGTCATGGACCTGCACTCGATCCCCCAGTTTCCCAAGCAGCGGAGTAGGTAGGTCGGACGGATTAAAAAGATAAACGGCGACCGACTTCTGTTGCCGGCCTTCTTTTCAAAAAGTTGATGCCTGGGACGCCGTCCAGTCTGCGCTTTCATCAATCTTTCGTCTTGCGCTCCCTACGGCAACGCCGTATTATGAAAAATGTTTGAGTTCATCGAGACGCCTTTTTTCACCAAAATCATTGCGCGGTATCTCGATGACGAAGAGTACGCGAAGCTTTAGAGCTACTTGAACCAGCATCCCCAATCCGGTGCAATCGTTGCAGGCTCCGGCGGCGTTCGCAAAATGCGTTGGGCGGCGGAAGGTCGAGGCAAACGCGGCGGACTGCGGGTGATCTACTACCTACTACGTGGGCGCGGCCAAATATGGATGCTTACAATTTACGGAAAGAATGTGCGCGAAACCATACCAGCGCACCTTCTGAGGCAAATGAGAGAGGCGATCGACGATGCGAAAGATGACTGAGAAGCAGCGGGCAAAATGGGAAAGGGGCCGGAATATCGGTCAAGAGATCCTAAAGGGGATTCAAGACACCAAGGCCGGCCGAGTGGGCCGGCGTTATACGGCGCGCTCATATCCAATCGTGCGCGCTCGAGAGAAGTCGGGATTGTCTCAGGCCAAATTTGCAGCACTCCTCGGTGTGTCCGTTCGCACACTGCAAGACTGGGAACAGGGACGTCGCGAACCGAATGCTGCGGCGAAAACTCTCATCAAAGTCGCCGAGCTTCATCCGGAGATATTGCGCAAGATTGCGGCATGATGATTCGCGTACAAACGATCATCAAGGAAGGCCGATCTGTGGAAAATGCGAAGTCCGATCCGATCGTCATTGAGCAGGCGGGGATGCGCATGACTATTGCGCACCGGAAAGGTCTGGGCGGCAGCGATGAAGGGCTGACGTTTGACATCATCACCGCCGGTCGGGAGGATAGCGGAAAGGGAATCCTCCGCTTCGACTGCTTCTACAAAAATCCCCACTACCACGTCGGTGCCTCCGGCAGCGAGAATACGGCTTGTAAAATGAAATACGAAGGTATCGACGACCCGGTCCGCTGGACTCTGGAGCAGCTCAAGACCCGGTTCCCCTCGATGGTCAACGAGGCGGGTACGAGGAAATTGCTGAGCGGATCGAACAGCAAGCGATTGCCGATCAGCTCACGCGGTTGGAGTCGGAAATATTCGTCAAATACTAATTGGGCCGCAGCCGGGAGTCGGTACAAAATCGTTAAGAGAGAGGTTGATCCATCAGCGCGAGAGATTTTGGGAGCAAGTCTAAGAATCAACAGACTCGACGAAAACAAGATTCGTAAAGCTCACTACAAGAACGCTGAGTTCTGCATTTTTGCGTGACCCATGACTCGCGCTTGAATCGAAGAGATGCAAAGATGATCCAAGTTGATATGTTTGAAGTGCAGCTGGGTGCGGCGCTGCTTCTGCAATTCAGGACACCCCAAAGAAAAATTGTCAGGATATTGGCTGATGGTGGTGTAGGGTCCGGTTATCCCCTCGACCATGTTCACAAAAAGCTCCGGAGTGCGTTCGAGCAATTCGGTGACAAGAATCAACGTTTAGACCTCATAATTGGCACTCATTACGACGCCGATCATCTTGACGGACTCGTTCCTATCATCGAGGATTCTGAGATTGAGATTGGTGAGGTATGGCTGCCGCCAGTAGCAAATGACTCGGAACGCCACGCTTTCGATGAACCAATCGCCGAACACCACCTTCTGGCACGCCAGTTATATGATGACCGAGAACGGCGTGTTTTAGGCGACTACCTGCGGACGAAAGACCGGACCTGTATACAGCTCGCTGTGAGAGACGAGCTTAGCAATAACGAACCAACGAGCAGAGAATCTCGATTGACAGAAGAAATCATGCTTGAGTCAACGCTCGATAAAGCCAAGCAGATTTTCTCCCAACATAGAAGCGAAGCGCTAGAGGCGCTAGGCATGGCCGAACATAATCATGCCGACGACGCCAGCTTCGAACCAAGAGACCCGCAGAAATTGTTGGACCTGATTGACTGGACTCACAGATCCTATCGGTGGTGGCTCGGTCCTAACTCACTCTTCGGTCGCGAGGATAGTAAAGCGATAGACACACTAATGAAATCGGTGGTGCCTAACTCCCTAGCCGATTATAATCTCGCATGGATTCGCAAATCTGCTGCAGACGACGCGATAAATGCAATATCACTATCAAGGGTTGTTGACGCGCTCAGGAACCGAAATCCGCCGGTGCCGATTGCGTGCCAGATCGTGCCTAACGGTCGATCGAGACGTTTCGCGTGGCGGAATCACTCGGGACGATTCGAAGGTGGCGACAGGTTAGCCACATATGGGCCGGAAATTATGCTCTTGGGTCCTTCTGAAGGCCTTGTTGAAAAACATCGGAATAGACTCCCACTTGGCAGTTACGTCGGTTTTGCGGATTTGGCACTTATGAAGAGCAAAAACATCACACCCAGCAACCAACTGAGTTATGTAGCGCGGTTTAGCGCCGAAAAGCAAAACATTCTTATCACGGGTGACGCGGGATGCGTTGATTTCAAACCGAATAAGAGAACGGGATATTACCGTCAACTTCTTTCGACACTACGCCCTCTGCACGTAATACAAGTTGCTCATCATGCTGGCAATAACGCGCATTTCTACCGCGTGTTGTCGGCAGCTGGATACGGCCGTCAGTCCAATCGTTCATATCTCCTCGTATCTCACGCTACAAAGGACGCGCATCGACCCTCCAGAGAATTTAATCTTTTTTTGGAAAATCTCCGGACCGATCATGAGCGGGTACACGTTTTGTTTACTAGTCGACCTCGTGAGGATAAAGTGCGCGAGTTTAAATCGATGATTTACCCAGTAGTCGATACACCGGCGGAGTTTGGCGATGTGCGGCTTCTACTCGATCAAAAACGCTGGCATGTGAAGAAGCATGCAATTAATTGCAGCAACGGCGCCCTTACCGAGGCAATCTCTTCTCCACCGCATCGATCGAATAAACGACAGACCACCACGAAAAATCGTTAATTCGGCTTTTGACCTCAACGGTTTCACCGCGACGCAATCTGGGGCGTGGGCCTGTATTCTGGGGTCACAGTATCCACTAATCGATTTTAGAACCGTCCTTCCTTTTCTAACTTTCTCACGAGGCTGTCGTCCACCAGGTCCTCGGCTTTGAGGCGGCGGACCTTTTCGTTGCTGGCGCCGAGCAGGCGGATGACGTTGCGGATACCGTCGACGCTGGGATAGATTTTTTTCTCGTAGATGCCGACGATGGTTTGATAACCCTCTTCGGCGTCTTCGATGCGCTTGAGGCGAAGTCCTTTGGCCAGGCTTTTCAGAACCTGCGGTTTGTTTTCGAGATTGCGGATAAAGGCGACCGCATCGAGCAGCGCTCGGAGGGCGTTTTCGAGCGTGGCCGAAGAGGAGGCGATGGCGCTGCGCCGAGTGATGATCCCCGATCCCTGGTACGGGATCGGCAGCTTGGCCATGTCGGCGAGCATACGGAATCCTTTGCTCTGCACTATTTTGCTGAAAGTGTAGCCCAAGTAGGCGCCGTCGACGTTGCCGGCCAAAAGTGCCTGCGATACGACCGAATTGTCTCCCAAGGCGCGGAGCTGAATGTTATCCCGGTCGGGACGCAGTCCCCAGTAATCCAGGGTCAGCATGGTAAAAATCCAAGCGCCGCCGCTCAGACTGTTGACGCCGAGGCTCTTGCCCTTCAATTCCACGGGGGTTTTGATTTTCGGGTTGGCGACGAAAGTTCCGGTCAGTTTATTGATGAAGCCGGCGGCGAAAACCAGGTCGGCGCCTTCGGCAATCGCCCCGAGGTTGGCCCCGGAAACGGAACCCCAGTGCAGAAGAGATTCCCCTGAGCTCAACGCAGACATACCCACTGGGCCGTTGCGCACCTGGACCAGGTTGACGTCGAGGCCGTATTTGCGGAAGAAACCTTGATCCTGAGCGATGTAGAGCGCGCCCTCGCGCTCGCTCAAGGAGCCCGTGGTCATGACAACTTTGGTTAGAGGCGCCGCAGCATGAGCGGACTGGTAGTGAAATATCGCCAGAGCCATACAGACGAAGAGTGAGTAAATCGATCTCATTGCGCACGCCTCCTGAAGGTGGGTTTCCCGCGCAATGCCACGCCGGTTGCCCCGTCTGCTACATCCTATACTCCAGGTTGTCAATCATTTTTTGCCGGGCCGCTTTTACCGAGAAGTGATCTTGGACCGCTATACGACTACCGTATTGAATCGGTTGACAGCAGGCCCGGCAGCGAATACTTTCAATTCAAAATCGCGGGATGGAGCCGGTAGCCACGCCGGCCGCACAGGAGGAGCAAATAGCGCACGATCTAGCCGTTAGTACCGGCAAAATCATTGAGCGCTCAATAACCGGCGGATCCGTCTCTTGCTGAATCGTATGTCTTTCATCGTGCTTTTTTTATGAAATTGCCACGGGATCAGGAATCTATCAGGGCAAAGTGTTTTCATCCTTCAGGAACGTTCGTAGAGTTTTCCGAAGGCGACATCGACCAGTCCATTACGCAACGATTTGAAAGAATAGTCGCGTTGCATCCCCAACGAACCGCGGTCAAAACGCCGGCAAAGCATATCAGTTATGAACAATTGAACTGCTCCGCAAACCGTTTGGCGCGGACGATTTTAGCCGGTCGAGCGCTGGGTCAGGAACCCGTTGGAGTTTATCTCAAGGACGGAGTGAATCTGATCACCGCTCATCTGGCTATTCTAAAAGCCGGGAAATTTTCCTTCGGTTTGGATCCTTCCTCCGGCCGGAATAGGACCGAGCATTTACTTAAAGACTCCCGTGCCGCAGTCGTCATAACGGATTCGGAGACAGACGCGCTAGCAAACGAATGGGTAAATCGAGAATTGTCGCTGTTAATCAATATGAATGAAACCCGTTCATCCGTCATTGACGATAATCTGGGTATCTCGATATCACCCCACGATTACTCTCACCTTCGCTACACGTCGGGATCTACGGGACACGCCAAGGGCGGCGTCAAGACTCATCGTCACATCCTGCATGCGGTCATGAACGCCACGAACTCTTTCCATATCAGTGCAGCGGACAAGTCTGTGCTGCTAAGTCGAAACTCCTCCTTTGGCAAATACGCGTTTGAGGTCCTGTTGAACGGTGCGACACTTTACCCGTTTTACATTGCAGAGGAAGGGCTATTTCGTTTGAGCGATTGGATAACGCAAGAACAAATTTCCCTTTATTACTCTTTCCCGACAGCATTTCGTCAATTTATGAACACGTTGCCGAACTCGGAGAACTTCCCAAGTCTGCGTCTGATCCGGCTTGAAGGCGAGCCCGTGTATCAAAGCGATATCGACCAGTACAAAAGGCGTTTCGCTTCGAACTGTGTATTGGTCAACTCGTTCTCTTCCACGGAAACAGGTCCGATCAGTCTCTATTTTCTCGATAAGGATAGCGCGATAACAGGCACCTCGATTCCGGCAGGATATCTTGTCGACGGAATGGATGTTGCGATTCTGGATCCATCCGGAAAACAGGTGGAAGGCAACGAGTCGGGGGAAATCGTCGTAAGAAGCCAATATCTGTCTTCCGGTTACTGGCTGCGGCCCGAGTTAACGAGAAGCAAATTTGTTCAAGAAAATCAGAAACAAGAGGTACACACTTATCCCACCGGTGATTTGGGACAATTCTCCGAGGGCGGTTGCTTGAACCTTCTTGGACGAAAAGATTTTCAAGTCAAGATCAGGAGCTTCCGCGTCGACGTAGGCGAGGTCGAAGCGGTCTTGGCGATTCACCCGGCTATCAAGGAAGTCGTCGTGGTCGGGAAAACGGACCTGTCGGGCGTTACAAGATTGATAGCCTACTATGTCCCGCGCACTCAAAGCGCGCCGACGACCTCGGTTCTACGAGCCTTTCTAATGCAGAGACTCCCAGACTATATGGTTCCGAGTGTATTTGTTCTCCTCGATAAGCTTCCTTTGCTTTCAACCGGCAAGGTCAATCGACAAGCATTACCGGAACCCGAACGCGGCCGACCTTTGCTGGATACCCCCTACGTGCCGGCTCGGACTTCGCTTGAGATAAAAGTTTCTGAAATTTGGTCGAATGTCTTATCCCGCGATCCTGTAGGCATCCTCGACAATTTCTTTGACCTCGGAGGCAATTCGCTTACGGCGAGCGGAATCGCATCTCGTATATTTCAGCAGTTTAAAGTAGAAATTTCGCTTGAGGCCTTATTTCAGGCGCCTACAGTAGCGGAAATGGCGGCTTTGATTGGCAGCCATCAAGAAATGAATCGTGGCGCGAAGGCTCTAGAAGAGATATTGAGCGTCATCGAATTGATGTCGGATGAGGAAGCAAGCGCGCGAGTGGGTGAAAATCCTCCCAAGTGAGAGAAAGAGTACGTCTTTGAACCGTGCACCTTTCTCAATCGCCTACAAGGCGGTTTACTTCGGAGCTGGGCGACGTCAGAAAGTAAGCGGCCTGATCTAGAGCAATAAGCGTCGGCCAATTTCTCTTCGGGATCTCGACTGGTTTAGGCGACGAATTTCGAAAAGCAAGGAATAGAATCAGTCCATTTTATTGTAATTGTTTTTTGTTAGCGATCTTGATGGCATGAAACTTATTTCATTTTGACAGCAAGCGAGGCAACGGATACTTTGCATAGAGAACAGGAAACCGGGCTCGGCAAGTTTACCAGCCGCAGGTGATCTAGGAGGAGCAATGGCTTACGATCTGGTTATAAAGAACGGGACGATCATCGACGGTTCAGGGTTGCCGGGCTTCCACGGCGACGTCGCCGTGAGCGGCGGGCGGATCGTCGAGATGGGGCGGATGAGTGGGGAGGCAAAGCGAGAAATTAACGCGGATGGGTTGGTGGTCGCGCCTGGGATCATCGATAACCACACGCACTACGACGCGCAGGTTACTTGGGACCCGCTTTGCACTTATTCTTGCTTTCACGGCGTTACCACCGTCGTGATCGGCAACTGTTCCCTGGCGATGGCGCCGGCGCATAAAGAAGACCGTGAAAACCTCGCCGGGGTTCTATCTCATGTCGAAGCGATTCCGCTGGAGGCGATTCAAGCGGGAGTCCAATGGTCTTGGGAAACCATTCCCCAATATTTAGATTTGCTGGACCGGAAGCTTGGCTTGAACGTCGCTTCTTTGATTGGTCACTCCGCCGTGCGGCGCTATGTCATGGGCGAAGCATCCCAGGAGCGGCACGCGACCGACGAAGAAGTAACAGCGATGAAGAGGATCGTTCGCGAAGGTATCGAGGCCGGCGCCGTGGGTGTGTCCTTCGAGCGCAATCCGCGCCATTTCGATTGGGACGGCCGGCTTGCTCCGACCAATCTCGCCTCCGACGCGGAGATCCTCGCCGTAGCGGGCGTGGTCGACGAAGTGGGGCGCGGCGTCATCCAGTGCGGCGGCGACCGCAAGCTCGGCGCGGCGGTCGCAACGAATAGCCGCTGTCCGGTCTTCTACGGCAACATCACGCAGGCGGCGGTGGCGCCCGACCGCTGGCGCAAGCAGCTCGAAGACACCGAAAGCTTGATGCGCAAGGGACATCGCGCCTACCAGTTCGTCATGCCGCGGCCCGGCGACCTGCGCTACACGCTCAAGACCGCGCAGCACTTCGACGCCATGACGACATGGAAAAACGTCATGCTGTTGCCGCTGGAAATGCGCAAGGAAGCGTTCCGCGACCCTGCGACACGCGCCAAGTTGCACAAAGAGGCGGTGGAAACGCCGAGCAATCCCAACCTCGCCGGCGACTTCACACGCCGCTGGGATTTGCAGTTCGTTTTCAAGCCGGCGCTAGCGAAAAACCACCATCTCATCGGCAAGAGCGTGGCCGAGATCGCACAGGAGCAGAATAAAGACGTGCTCGACGCCTTCCTCGATCTCGCCTTGGAAGAGAACTTGGAAACGGAATTCGAACGGCGCGAAGTGAACAGCGACGAAGCGGCGATGAAGGCGCTGCTCACGAGTCCCTACACCGTGATCGGCCAGTCGGACGGCGGTGCCCATGTGGTTTTTCGCACCGACTATAGTTACTCGACGTATCTTTTGTCGCACTGGGTTCGCGAGAAGCAGATCATGTCGCTGGAGGACGCGATCCGCAAGCTCACCTTCATTCCGGCGTCGCTCTTCGGTTTGTACGATCGCGGCCTTGTGCGCCGGGGCATGGCGGCGGACTTAATGATCTTCGATCCCGATACCATCGCTCCGCTGGAACCGGGCGAAGCGTACGACCTGCCGGGTGGCTCGCGGAGGCGGAAGCAGCTCGCCAAAGGCATCGAGTACACCGTGGTGAACGGACAAGTGCTGATGGAAAGGGGCGAGCATACCGGGGCCTATCCCGGGAGAGTGGCGCGCAGCGCGACCGCGGCTCGGCAATAGCGCGGGCCACGGGCGAGCGAACTTCGGAATATTTCCCGCCAAGGCGCAAAGGCGCCAAGTTTAGAGGGGGAAGATCAGAACCGTTGTGATTGCTTATCGTTCCTGATGTCCGGCCTTTGCGTCTTTGCGATATAGACACCGAAATTTGGTTGCAGCTCGATCGCGCTACGACCGTCGTGGCCGGCTGATCTCTACTCTTTTCGAATTCGGCGCATTGACTGGAAGCTCTGTTGCGAAGCCTGTTGGCTGTTCTGCGTTTGAAATTATCCTTGTCATGCTGACTCTCAGCCTTTAAGCGCAAAAATCAGCGTGTAGAGGCTCATGCCGATAACGATCACTGATCCGATCGAAAAGAATACCGCTCTTAGATCATGGGTCTTAGCGGTGCCCAAGGCGTACGCGTGCAGCAAGCGGGAGGCCACGTAGCCGTACATGAGAGTTTGAGCGGCCCAGAGCGCCGGCTGGGTCAGTGCGAACAAAAAGCCGACGACCAGAAAGATTGGAATGTTTTCCATGTCGTTTCGCTGCATGCTTCGCGAACGCTCGACATAGGGGTTGGGTTTCAGTTGGTCCGGACTCGGATCGGGATTGAGCGGTGTTTTCTTGATATCTTCGGGATGGAGGAAGCCGCCGTTAACCCTGATCATTCGATAGACGGTCACCCAAGCTTGCAGCATGAACTTCAGGCACATCAGCGACGCCGCTATCAGATAAGTTTGCAGAACGGGATCTTTGAGATTCATCGCATTTACTCCTCGTGAAAATAGCTATTACGAATCACTTTTCGGGCGGCTCCGGCGCGCGTATTTAGAGTTGTTAACGGGATCAAGTTGCCGGAACCCATCCCGGGCGTCGAGAATAACACAGAAAAAGCGAAAACCAGGCTCCTGCCTCGGCCTTTTCCGCCTTTCTTCCCCGAGGGCGGCTGCTTCGATGCCGTTGCTGATTTGACACGGGTTGGTCCATCGGTTACGGTTTTTGAAAAATTTTGCGAGAGTGAAACAACGAATGTCGACCGAGCAAGCCGCCGCGCAGTACCGAATCGAAGAATTCATCATCAAAGCAGAGCCGTTCTATGTGCCGAGCTCGGACGAAGTCGAGATTTTCGAGGCGGCCTACCGCCAACGCGTGCCGGTGCTGCTCAAGGGTCCCACCGGCACGGGCAAAACCCGCTTCGTCGAATACATGGCCTGGAAACTGGGCCAGCCGCTCACCATCGTCAAAGACAGCGCCAAGCCGCCCACGGAGAACGGGAACGGCATCGGCGCGGTGCCGCTAGTAACGGTCGCCTGCCATGAGGATTTGACCGCGAGCGATCTGGTCGGGCGCTACCTGCTCGATGCCAACGGCACGCACTGGATCGACGGGCCGCTTACCCGTGCGGTCAAGGTTGGCGGCATCTGCTACCTCGACGAGGTGGTCGAAGCGCGCAAGGACACCACCGTCATCATTCATCCGCTGACCGATCACCGGCGCTTGCTGACGATCGACAAGCTCGGCGAGGTGGTGGAGGCAGCGGATAATTTTCTGCTCGTGGTCTCGTATAACCCGGGTTATCAAAACGCGTTGAAGGATTTGAAACACAGCACGCGCCAGCGCTTCGTCGCCCTGGACTTCCAATTTCCCGACGCCGAGCGCGAGGCGAAGATCATTGCCCATGAATCCGGCGTCGATAGCGCCACCGCGCAGCAGCTCGCCAAGCTCGGCCACAAAGTACGCAATCTGCGCGAGCACGGGCTCAAGGAGGGTGCGAGCACGCGCGTGCTGATTTACGCCGGACGGCTGATCAAAGAAGGCATCGCGCCGCGGCGCGCCTGCCACGTCGCTGTCACCTGGGGTATCACCGACGATGCCCAGGTGCAGCGCAGTCTCGACGAAGTGGTGGCGGCGATTTTTCCGTGACCTTTTGTGCTCCCCGCGTAGGAACCAGTGCCTCCGTGTCGCAACAATCTCGGAATATCTCCCGCAAAGACGCAAAGACCGCAAAGGTCGGCGGTTAGGAATGATAATCATTCGTAAGAGTTCTCATCGTTTCCCTATAAACTTGGCGACTTTGCGCCTTGGCGGGGAACATATGCGATTCCAAGTGCCGTCAGCGCTGCTGTTGCCCTTACCTCAATCCTCTTGCGTTGAGGGCGAGTAAAAAACCAAGCAATGGAGACTGTCGAATCACCCGCTATTGAATTGGCGCCGCTCCGCGACATGCTGCGGCTCTACTGTCATGCGCTGACCGAGCGCAGCATTGAGTTGCACGATCTCCGGCAGCTCGTCGACAAAAACATCGGTTGGTCGAAGAGCGACGCGGCGACTAGCGACGGCGCGGCAATATTTCTGCCCGCCGTGGTCGAGCGCTTTCCCGCGCAGAGCGATAATTTCGACTTCCTCAAAGTCGCGCTGACGCAGCAGGCCGGCCATATCGAATTCGGCAGCTTCGAATTTGACTTCGCGCGTCCCTCGACGCGGTTCGATGATCTGCGCGCCAAGCTGAGCGCGCCGCCGGAGTATCACGACCATGATCACGGCCACGAAGGCCACTACGAGCGTCCGACTGCAACGGAGCTGACGCGCTTTTTCGGTTTGTTCCCGAACAAGCGCCTGGCGCTGGATATTTTTTCCGTCTTCGAAAGCGGCCGGGTGGAGTCCTGCGTCATACAAGAATACTCCGGCATCGCGCCGGTCTATCGCACGATGCGCGAGCGGGTGCTGGCGTTGCGGCCGGAGATCACTTTGCTGCCGGCGCGGGAGGCGTTGCTCGAATACTTAGTTCGGCTGAGTCTCGGCCAAGCCGCCGCGCTCAAGATTCCCCGGCGCCGCAGCAATCTTGCCGGAGAGGTGAGCCGTCTGGCGGGTCTGGTATTTCAACGCGATGCGACGGTCGAAGACGCAGCCGAGGCGACGCTGAGGATCTACGCCCGCTTGGCCCGAGTCGCCAACGATTACTTGGAAGAAAATCAGTTTATCGTGTTGCCAGCGGAAGAAGTTCGTTCGAATCGTTCAAGCCGAACGAGGAGTGGTTCCAATGGTTCCAGAGGTTCCAATAGGTGGCTCGATGACAATTGGGCCGACGGAAAGTTTGCGCTGCCCTCGTTGATCGGGCGAGAGCGAGAATACCAGTCCCCCCAGGGGATTGACTATCGTGGCGAATTTCGACCCGAGCTGGCGCAGCTGTTGACCCAAGCCAAGGCGAACGCACGGGAACAGAGAAAATCATTGACGGCGGATGAGCTTGCCGATCTGCTGCGCAGCCAAAGACAGCCGAATCCCAGGGATGCCGATGACGACGGAGAAGAGGAAGATCCGCACACCGAACAGATGGTGCAAAACTTGATGCGCGAGATCGAGCGGCGCGACCCGCGCATGCGCAGCGTCCAGCGCCGTCCGTCGCCACGGGCGGACGACGATATGGGACCGTTGTCGGCGACGCAGCCGAACAGTTTTCTTTACGACGAATGGGATGTCTTCGCGAGCCGCTTCCGCGAGCGCTGGTGCAAGGTCTACGAAAAAACCATGCCGACGGGCGATCTTCATTTCTATCGCGAAACCTTGCTAAGCCATCGCGGCCTGCTCAAGCAGATCCGCGGCGAATTCGAGCAGGTCATGCCGGAGGTCTATCGCAAGGAAAAGCGCCTGCCGGACGGCGTCGACCATGACTTGGATGCGGCCATTGAGGCGATGACGGATTTGCGCATCGGCGTCAGCCCGTCGGAGAAAGTTTTCTGGCGCCATCATAAGATCGAGCGCGATGTGGCGGTGGCCTTTCTGCTCGATATGAGTGGCTCAACCGGAGAAGCGATCGGTAAATCCACGGACTCGGAGTTGTTGGCGGGTGATGGCTTGCCGCGGGCGCACAGCCAGCGGCGCATCATCGACGTCGAGCGGGAAGCGATCATCCTGATGATGGATGCGCTGGAAAGCATCGGCGACCGCTATGGCGTCTATGGCTTTTCCGGCCACGGGCGCGACAACGTGGAATTTTACGTGATTAAAGACATCGCGGAAGACTTCAATCTGGAAATCGCCAAGCGCTTCGGCCGGATCAATCCGCTGCACGCCACCCGTATGGGGCCGGCAATCCGCCACGTTACCGCGAAATTGAGACAGGAACAGACTCGCGCTAAGTTTCTGTTTCTGATCAGCGACGGGCGGCCCCAGGACCGAGGCTACTCGCAGGAGGATTCCGAAAAGGCCTATGCCGTGCAGGACACGCGCATGGCGCTGATCGAAGCGCGCCGCGAGGGGCTGCATCCCTTTTGCCTCACCGTGGACAAGGAAGGCAACGATTACCTGCGCACGATGATGGACGACTTCAGCTATGAGGTTCTGGCCGATGTGAGCTTGCTGCCGCGCCGGCTGCCGCAGCTGTATAAACGGTTGACGTTTTGATTTTGGCGACTTTCAAGACATTCAAGGCGCTCAAAAAGTTCAAGCCGTTCGAAACGGAGAGAAGCCGCCAATCAACCAGGATTCCTTCACCGCCGCATCCGAGAACAAAAAAAAACAGATTTTCGCCGGCAATGCCCGTACGTTCTTTCATTTGTCCTAGAACACGTCGTTTTTATTTTTTGTTCGCGCGGTGCAAACGGCAGCGGCCGATCCATCCTTCGGGTGCGGACGACTGCGCGTTTTTCTTGCTTTCGATTCGCACCGGTAATATATGCTGGGTGCGAACGACCGGAAAGACCTAACCAAGCATATTTGAATTTTTCGTTGTGCGGGACTTTTCGGCATCGGCAAGAAGATGCTTCTCGCAAAGGCGCAAAGACGTCGAGTTCTGGGAATTTTGAAAACGGTTTTCTTTGCGCGCTTGGCGCCTTGGCGGGAAAAAAATTCTTGAACCGATTCCGTGAAGCATCTCAGGCACAAGAATCCTTTGGCAAATTAATTCAACGAACTCGGTCAAGCGCGTTTTATGATTTGCTCGCACTGCCAGACGCAAAATTTCGCCGACGCACTCTTTTGCGATGAATGCGGCGCGCCACTGGAGACTCTCTGCGCGCAATGCCGGGAGCCCAATCGGCGCGGCGCCAAATTCTGCAAAAAATGCGGCCAGCGTTTGGTTGACGCGGCGTCGTCGAGCGTCGCTAGCTCGCCACGCTCGGGATCGGCCACCACGGCGGCGCCGAATCTCGTCGCCGAAAAAATGCTCGCCGGGCGGCGATTCATCGAAGGCGAGCGCAAGCAAGTCACAGTCCTGTTCGCCGATATTCGCGGATCCACCAGGGTCGTGGAAAACGTCGATCCTGAAGAAGTCCGCAAGCGCTTCGATCCGATTCTGCAGATCATGATGGACGCCGTGCATCGTTACGAAGGCACGGTCAATCAAGTGTTAGGCGACGGGATCATGGCCTTGTTCGGCGCTCCACTGGCCCATGAAGACCACGCCGTGCGCGCCTGCTATACCGCGCTCGCGATGCAGGAAGAAATGCGCCGCGCCGCGGAAAGAAGCGATCGGTTAGCCCATGATTCGTTAAGGATCGGCGTCGGCATCAACTCCGGCGAGGTGGTTGTGCGCTCGATTACCAACGATCTGAACATCGACTACGCCGCGCTCGGCCATACGACCCATTTGGCCGCCCGCATGGAAGCGCTGGCGGCGCCGGGCTCGATCTTGTTGACCGCCGATACCTTGCGCGAGGTCGAGGGCTTTGTCGAAGTGCGTTCCGTCGGTTCCATGCAAGTTAAAGGGTTTACCCATCCTATCGATGCCTTTGAGCTGCTCGGCGTGACGACGGCGCGCAACCGTCTGCAGGCGCAGGCCGGGCGCGGGCTATCGACCTTTGTCGGCCGGCAGGCCGAGATTGAAGCTTTCCGACGCTTCACCACGGAGAGCGCGACAGGACGAATCCTGGCCCTGGCCGGTGAGGCGGGCATGGGCAAATCGCGTCTCGTTCGAGAATTTGTTCAGCTCCATTTGCCATCCGGTTGGAAAGTGATTCAAGGCTTCTCGGTCTCCTACGGCGCTGCCACACCGTACTTGCCGGTGATCGAGCTCCTGCGCCACTATTTCGAAATTGCCGCGGGCGAAGATGCCGAGACCGCGAGCGCGAAGGTTTTGCAGGGAGTTTTAGCGCTCGACCGCCAGTTGCTGGACGCCGTCCCGCCGCTGTTGATGCTGCTCGATGCCCTGCCGCCGGCAAAAGACTCAAGCGATGGCGCCAGTCGATTCCTCGATTATCCAGAGGTTGGGGCGGCAAGAACGAAGTTTGACGCTTTGGAACCGCGCGAGCGGAGGATTCAGATCCTTGATGCGGTGCGCCGGCTGTTGACGCGCGAGAGCGCTCGCCAGCCGTTGCTGGTGGTTTTCGAGGACTTGCATTGGATCGACAGCGAGACCCAAGCCTTTCTCGACCTGTTGGTGGAGAGTCTACCACAGACGCAAATCTATCTGTTGGTGAACTACCGGCCCGGTTACACGCATACCTGGGCAAGCAAGGATTACTATACCCGGGTCCGGGTCGATCCGTTGCCCTCGGCCGGGGCCCATGAGTTGATCCAATCGCTCTTGGGCGATCACGAGGAGTTGGCTTCGCTGACCGAGCTCTTGATCCGACGCACCGAAGGCAATCCGTTCTTCGTCGAGGAAATTATTCGATCGCTGACCGAGACAGGAGTGCTCGTCGGCGCCAAAGGAAAATATCGGCCGGGAATCGCCATCGACAGCATTCGCGTGCCGAGCACGGTACGCACGGTGCTCGCCGATCGCATCGATCGATTGTCCGCGGCGGAGAAACAGCTGCTGCAAATCGCGGCGGTGATCGGCGTAGTCGTGCCGTTGCGCTTGCTGGACGAGGTCGCCGGTTTGCCGACCGAAGAGCTGCACCGCCATCTGTTCAATTTGCAGACGTCGGAATTTATTTACGAGTACAGTCTGTTTCCGGAATTAAAATACAGCTTTTCCCATGCGCTGACCAACGAGGTCGTGTACGGCGCGCTACTACACGAGCGCAAAACGGCGCTGCACGCGAGCGTGGTCGCGGCGCTGGAGCGGATCGGCGGCACCGGTTTGCACGAAGAGATCGAAGCCCTCGCCTATCACGCTTTCCACGGCGAGCTCTGGCCCAAGGCGGTTGCGTACCTGCGGGATGCCGGCGCCAAGGCAACCGCGCACTCGGCTTTTTTCGAAGCGGTGTCTTGTTACGAGCGGGGGTTGATCGCGGCGGACCACCTGCCCGACGGTCAGGAGAAACTGGCGGAGCAGATCGATCTTCATCTCGAGGCGCGCAACATTTTGTTCTTGCTCGGCGAGTCAACTCGGGTCGCGGAGCATTTGCACGCCGCCGAACCGTTGACCGAACGGCTCGGCGACGAACAGCGCACTGCCCGCGTTCTCAATTTTCTCAACAGTTATTACGGTTTGGCGGGCGATCCTGAGCGCGCGGTTCAGATCGGCCAACGGGCGCTTGCGCTTGGCGTCGTCCAGGCTGATCTGGCCTCCAGGACGGTGACTCATTATTATCTCGGCGCGGCCTACAACAAGACCGGCCAATATGAGCTCGCGGTCGACGCACTGCTCCGGGGCATCCAAAATATCGATGCCGATCATCGCCACGAGCGCTTCGGCACGGCGGCGGTTTTATCGGTCATTTGCCGGAGCCATCTGGTGCAGTGTCTCGCGGCGATGGGCCGCTTCTCGGAAGGCGAGGAGTTTGGCAGGGAAGGCATCCGGCTCGGCGAGGAAGCGAATCACGCCACCAGCCTGATCCATATGTTATGCAGTGCCGGAATGCTTTGTTTACTCAAGGGCGACACGGAGGAAGCGATCTCGATTATCGAGCGTAGCTTGGGGCTTTGCCGCTCCGCCAACATCCGGGTGTACTTGCCGTTCACGGCTTCGCGCTTGGGTTCCGCCTACGTCGGCGCCGGCCGGATCGCCGACGCTCTGCCCTATCTGGAGCAGGGAGTCGAGGATTCGCTCAATTCCGGGAGGATGGCTTTTTCCGCGCTCTGCATGGCGTCGCTCGCCGAGGGTTATCTCTTATCGGGCCGGCTGAACGAGGCGGCGAACTGCGCCGCGCGCGCCGTCGAGCTTGCCACACAGTACAAAGAACGCGGACACGAGGCCTGGGCTCTAAAAATCCGCGGCGATATTACGATGCATGAGCAGCGGTGCGAACCGGTTGCCGCCGAGGCTGATTACCGCCAGGCGTTGGCACTCGCCAATGAGCTCAAGATGCGCCCGCTCGCAGCCCATTGCCAGTTCGGCATCGGTTCGGTCTACGTCGCGCAGGGCGTTACGGATAAAGCGCGCGAAGAGTACGCGGCGGCCTGCGCGCAGTTTCGCGATATGAAGATGACCCATTGGCAAAACCGCGTCGAGATCCTGCTTAAAAACCCGCCGAGTTAGATCTTCACACCAAACGAAGCTCAGGGAGCCAACCGAAAGCAAACGTCCATGAGTTCGAGTCCAGGACCTCGTCCGGTCAATCCCTTTGACGAATTTCGCCTCGAGGATACGGCGCAAACCCTGTCCGGCCGGTTTGAACAGCAGGCGCGCCGCTACCCGGATCGCCTTGCCTTAAAAAGCCAACAGACCGCGCTGAACTACGACGAGCTAAACCGCGCCGCCAATCGAGTCGCTCACGCGTTGCTCGATCGCGCCGGCGCCGAGCAAGAGCCAGTGGCGCTGTTTTGCGGCGCAGGTCTGTCGACGATTGTCTCAGCTCTGGGCGTTCTCAAAGCGGGCAAAGCTTTTGCGCCGCTGGATCGGCGATGGCCGCAAAACAAAATCGCCGAGATTTTAGCCGGCCTCGACGCCCGCTTTTTGCTCGCCGACGATAACTCCTGCGTCGCCGCCAAAACATTGCAAACAGGCGGCATAAATTTGATCAACATCGACCCACTGCAAGGCCGGCCATCTTCACATAATCCCGATCTGGCGATTTTTCCGGATTCGATTGCGTATATCAATTTTACTTCCGGCTCCACCGGAGAGCCCAAAGGGGTAGTGTGGAATCATCGCAGCGAGCTTTTCGGCATCCGGACCAAAACCAATGCGCTGCATCTAGCGGCCGAAGACCGGGTGAGCTTACTGCGCGCCAACAACGTCGGCGCGGCGCGCGATATGTTTCTTGCCCTCCTTAACGGCGCGGCTTTGCTCACCCTCGATCTCGACCAGACCGGCCTGGTTTCCCTCTCGCGATGGCTGCGCGAGGAAGAAATCAGCGTCTTTAGCTGCGTGGCGACCCTGTTCCGCCACGTGGCGCAAAGTTCACATCGCTGCGATCCGTTTCCCAGCGTGCGGCTGATCCATATCGGCGGCGAGCCGGTCTTCAAAGCCGATGTGGAATTGTACAAACGCCGCTTCAGCGATCATTGTTTGTTCGTCAATCGCTACAGCATGAGCGAGACCCAGGCGGTCGCTTATTTTTTTATCGACAAGCAAAGCGAGATCGACGAGGAGCGGGTACCGGTCGGCTACCCATTGGAAGGGAACGAAGTGATTATTCTCGATGACAAGGGTGAGCCGCTCGGCGCGCGCTCGGTAGGGGAGATTGCGGTGCGCAGTCCCTACCTGGCGTTGGGCTACTGGCGCCGGGCCGCATTGACCCGCGGCAAGTTTCGCGGCGACGGCGCGGACGGCAACCTGCGCACCTATCGCACCGGCGATCTCGGCTATCGGCTGGCGGACGGTTGCTTGGTTCACGTTGGACGGAGGGATTTTCAAGCCAAGATCCGGGGACACCGGGTGGAGGTGAGCGCGGTGGAGACCGCCTTGCATGAAATCCCGTCGGTGAAGCACGCGGTTGTCGTCAGCGAACGCGGCGGGACGAAGGGCGACCGTCTGATTGCCTACGTGGTGGCGAAAAACAAACGCGCCAATCGGCGCAACGACTGGCGCGCGCGATTGCAAAGCCGTCTCCCGGAATACATGGTTCCGGCTCAGTTCGTGGTGCTCGACAACCTGCCGCTCAACGCCGCCGGCAAGATCGATCGGCGTGCCTTACCCGCGGCGAACAGAGTGCTTGGCGGGCGGAGCCCGCGTTCGGCCTTGCCGCGGAGCGCCGTGGAAGAACTGTTAGCGGAATGGTGGCGCGAGGTTCTGAAGCTTGACTCTTTCGGCATCCACAAAGATTTTTTCGAACTCGGCGGCGATTCGCTGCGAGCGGCGCAGGTCATCGGGCGCGTTCTCGATTTGTTTCCGCTGCGTAAGCCGCTGATCACTCTGGCCGATGCTTCGACGGTGGCGGCGCTAGCGAGATTCATTCGCGCGCACGAAACCAGAACCGGCCAGTCGGAAAAGATCGCGAAGCTCTATTTGAAAATCCAATCGATGTCCGACCGCGACGTCGACGAAGCCTTGAGAGACAACGGCGAGGCGCCCAACGATGGCTGAAGCACGGCGCAAGCTCCTGGCCAAGTTGCTCGGAGCGCAGGGAATCGATCTGCCGTCCGATGGTTTCGCTTCCCCGCGCGCGGACTTCCGTGAGGCGCCGCTATCGATCCCGCAAGAGCGCCTTTGGTTTCTCCACCAGCTCGCTGCCCAAGGCGCGGTGTATCATATCTCCCGCGCGCTGCGGCTCAGGGGCCGGTTAAATTGCCAGGATCTGAGCCAGGCAATCGATAAAATCGTCCGGCGCCATGCCGTTCTCCGCACGGTGTTTCCCTGCATCGATGACAAACCGGTCCAGCGGGTCGTGCCGGTGCTCGATCAGGTGCTCGGCCTTGTTGATCTGAGCGCGCTGACAGCGGGCAAGCGGCGCGGCGACCTGCCGAGCCGGCTCGTCGAAAGCGTCGCGGTGCCTTTTGAACTGGAGCGCGGGCCGCTCATGCGCGCGACTCTGATCAAACTTGCTGATCAAGATCACATTCTCCTTTTGGTGTTGCACCAACTGGTCTGTGACGGTTGGTCGATGAATTTGTTGCTGCGCGAGCTGGCGCTTTTGTATCGCGCTTCGGTGAGCGGCCAAAACGCGGCGTTACCCGAGATCAAAATTCAATATTGCGACTATGCGGCGCGCCAGCGGGCAGAGCTGGTAAACCGCGCATGGCAGCATGATCTCGTCTACTGGGAGAAACGGCTGAAAAACAATCTCGCCGGCGTTGCGCTGGCGACCGATCGGCCGCGGCCGGCGGCGCAGAGCTTTCGCGGCGGCCGGCTGCCGTTGGCCGTTCCGGCATCGCTGGCCGACCGATTGCGGCGCATTGGCGCCGAGGAAAGCGCGACGACGTTCATGGTGCTGATGGCGGCGTTCAACGTCCTGCTCTGGCGCTACAGTGGTCAGGAGGATATCTCGGTCGGCTTTCCTGTCGCCAATCGCGACGCGCGCGAACATCAAAATCTCATCGGATTTTTTGTCAACACGCTGGTGCTGCGCACGGACTTGTCGGGACAACCGACATTTCGCCGATTGCTCCACGGCGTGCGCGAGCAGTGTCGCGCCGCGCTGGCGCATCGGGAGCTTCCCTTCGACCGGCTGGTCGAAGCGTTGCAGCGCGAACGGGACTTGAGCCGCAATCCGTTGTTTCAAGTCATGTTCGCTTTTCAAAACTTTTCCGCCGCGGCAGCCGATTTTGCCGGACTCCGGGTCGAGACCGTCGACATCGAATCGACCACGGCGAAGTTTGATTTGACGCTATCTCTCGCCGAGGAAGCTGGGGGCCTGAACGGTTTTATCGAATATAGCAGCGATTTGTTCAACCGTACGACAATCGCGCGCCTGGCGCGCCACTTTATTTATCTCCTCCGCGGCATCGCCGCCGTTCCGGATCGAAGCATCGCACGCTTGCCGCTCCTCAGCCGAAAGGAGCGCCGGCAGATCGTCATCGACTGGAATCGGACCGACGCCGCGATGGGGCGCCAACGTTGCGTTCATGAATTCTTCGAAGCCCAAGTCAATCGGACACCCGATGCCGCGGCGCTGGAGTGCGCCGGCGCGCGGCTCACCTATCGCGAGCTCGAAGAACGCGCCAATCGGCTGGCGCGCTATCTGCAGAAACGCGGCATCGGCCCGGAAAAGTTGGTTGGCGTCTGCATGGAAAGATCGGCGCAAATGGCGATCGGACTCTTGGCAATTCTCAAAGCCGGCGGCGCCTATCTGCCGCTCGATCCCGACTATCCGCGCCAGCGGATCGCTTTCATGCTCGCCGACGCCCGCGCCAGCCTGCTGCTCACGCAGACAAAGTTTAAAGCGAGTGATCGTTTTTCCGCGCTCGCTCCTCTGGCTGCCGAGCTGAACATGCAAGTCGTTGCTGTCGACCGAGAATTGCCGGCGATCCAAAAGGAGAGCGCAAAACGGCTCGGCAAATCGTCACGAGAGTGCAACCTCGCCTACGTGATTTACACCTCCGGCTCCACCGGCCGGCCCAAAGGCGTGGGCATCGAGCATCGAAACGCGGCGGCGTTTTTGCGATGGGCCGGTCGCGCGTTTTCGCCGGCCGAGCTCGCCGGGGTTTTGGCGTCGACTTCGATCTGTTTCGATCTTTCGGTCTTCGAGCTGTTCGCGCCTTTGGGTTGGGGCGGCAAGATTATTTTAGTCGAGAACGCGCTCGCAGCCGCCGACTTCATCGAACGCTGCGATATCACATTGATCAACACCGTCCCCTCGGCCATCGTTGAACTGCTCGAAGCCGGCGCTCTACCGCGATCGGTGCGGACGATCAACCTGGCCGGGGAGGCATTGAAGCCGGAGCTGGTGCGTCGTCTCTACGCCACAGCAACGGTCGAAAAAGTTTACGATCTGTACGGCCCTTCGGAAACGACCACCTATTCGACCTTTGCCTTGCGCCGCCCCGATGGCAGGGCGACCATCGGCCGACCCATCGACAATACAAAAATTTATATGCTCGACGCCGCGCGGCAGCCAATGCCGGTAGGCGCGCCGGGCGAGCTCTATATCGGCGGCGCCGGGGTCGCACGCGGCTACCTGCACCGGCCCGACTTGAGCGCAGAAAGATTTCTCCGCGATCCCTTTGCCAGGAAGCGCGGGGCGCGCATGTACCGGAGCGGCGATCTGGCGCGCTATCTGGCCGACGGCAATATCGAGTACCTCGGTCGTGTCGATCAACAGGTGAAGATTCGCGGTTATCGTATCGAACCGAGCGAGATCGAAGCGGCGCTGGCCGAGCATCCGGCGATCCGCCAGTGCGTAGTCGTGGCCGATGAGAAGAACGCCGATCCGAAGGTATTTTCTAATCCAAAATCTAAAATCGAAAATCTAAAATCAGAAAAACAGCTCGTCGCGTACATCGTAATCAACCCGGCGGCGCCGACTGGTGCTTCCGAGCTGCGCGGCTGGTTGCGGCAAAAGCTGCCGGAATTCATGCTGCCGTCGCTTTTCGTGCCGCTCGATCGGATGCCACTTACACCTACCGGGAAAGTGGACCGCCGGGCGCTGCCGCCGCCCATTGCCCAGGCGCTGCCTTCGACCGAGGTCTTCATCGCGCCGCGCACGGAAATCGAAAAGCTGATCGCGCAGACTTGGCGTGACGTGCTCGGCATCGAGCAGGTCGGCGTTTTCGATAATTTCTTCGACCTCGGCGGCCACTCGCTGCGCGCGACACGGGTCGCGGCGCGCCTGCGCATCAGGCTCCGGGTCGATCTGGCTTTGCGCAAGCTCTTCGAGCTGCCGACCGTGGCCGGGCTGGCGCACCATGTCGAAGATTTGCGCCGCAAACGCAACGGTATGGCGATAGCGCCGATGGTCGCGGCACTCGATTCGCTGCGAGCGCCGCTTTCGTTTGCTCAGCGGCGACTTTGGTTTTTGCACAAGCTCGACGGCAATCTCACCGCGTACAACATGCCGTGGGCCTATCGCGTCAAGGGGCCGCTTCACGTTTCCTTCATAAGAGATGCGCTCAACGGCATCATCGAGCGCCACGCCGCGCTGCGCAGCGCGATCGTGGAAAACAACGGTGAGCCGGAGCAGGAGATACTGGCGAAAGCGCGTCTGGCCGTCCCGCTGATCGATCTGAGCGGCTTGCCCAAGGAGCGCGCCGAGCGGGAAATCGTGCAATACGTCGCGGCGGATGCGGCACAGCCGTTCGCTCTCGATCGCGCGCCGCTGATGCGCGCCCTACTCCTGCGCATAGGCACCGATGACCATGTGCTGCTGTTGAATTTTCATCATATCATCTGTGACGGCGGTTCCCTCGCGCTGTTTTTCCGCGAGCTGGCTCTGCGCTACCAAGCCTTGCTCGCCAACCGCGACCCGGCGCTGCCGCCGCTCGCCGTGCAGTACGGCGATTTCGCTTCGTGGCAGGCTCGATGTTTGCGCGACGGCGCATGGGCCGCGCAGGCGGTTTACTGGAAAGAGCAGCTCGCCGGCGCGGACTCCATTGAGCTGCCGGCCGATTACGCGCGAACCGAAGCGCCGCAGTATCGCGGCGCAAAACTGAGCCAGCGCCTGTCGCCTGAAGTGACTGTCGCACTGACGCAATTGAGCCGAGCTGCGAACACGACGCTGTTCATGACGCTGTTGGCGGCGCTGAAAATTATGCTCGGGCGCCTGTCGGGACGGAACGACATCGTCGTCGGGTCGACCATCGCTGGGCGCAATCGGCCGGAGCTCGAAGATCTGATCGGCTTTTTTATCAATCTGGTCGCGCTGCGCACCGATTTATCCGGCAATCCGCCGTTCGTCGAACTGCTCAGCCGCGTGCGCGAAGTTTGCCTCGCCGCATACACGCACCAGGACCTGCCCTTCGAGCAGGTTGTCGAAGGGCTCGGTCCGGAGCGCGCTCCAGACCGCAATCCGCTCTTCCAGGCGCTCTTCAACATGACGGATAATGCGGAGCACGAGCTTCAGCTGCCAGGATGCGATATCGTGAAACTGCAGCGCGCTTCGCCCGGCGCCAAATTCGATCTGGTCTGCCACGCTCCCGAAGTGGACGGCAGCGTAGAGCTCACGCTGGTCTACAATGCCGATCGCTTCAGCGCGGCGCGGGCGCAATCGATGCTGGAACAATGGGCGAGCCTATTGGCCCAGATCGCCACCGAACCGACGAGGCGTATTGGGGAATTGTCATTAGTGACGTCGGCGGCGCAGGCGCTGCTACCGGAGCCGCAACAACCGTTGGATGAAAAATGGTTCGGTCCGATCCACGGGCTAATTGCGCGCCAGGCAGCGCTTCGTCCGAACAAAGCCGCTGTCGTCGACGGCAAAGAAAGCTGGAGTTACCGAGATCTCGATGAGCTAAGCAATCGACTGGCCCATCGTCTGGTGCGGGGCGGCATCCGCCCGAGAGACGTGGTCGCGATCTATGCGCACCGCGACGTGACCATCACTTTGGCGATTCTCGCCGCGCTCAAAGCGGGCGCGGTTTTCGTCACTCTCGACCCGGCCTATCCGGCGGCGCGCTTGAGCGATTACCTCGCCATCGCGCGGCCGAAAGCATTGCTACGAATGGCCGGCGCGGGAAAATTGCCCGCAGCGGTCGAAGCGTGCGCCCAAAGGGACGCAGCTATCCTGCGCGTGACGCTGCCGCGCGGCAAAAAAGCGATTGCCGAGCAATTGGGAAAATTTTCTAACCAGGCTCCAAGAATCCCGCTCGGCGCCGACGACCCTGCGTACCTCGCTTTCACTTCCGGCTCGACCGGGGAGCCCAAGGGTGTCTTATGCCGCCATGGTCCGATCACTTATTTTTTGCCCTGGCAGAACGAAGTCTTCGAGCTAAAGGCATCGGACCGCTACAGCCTGCTATCCGGTCTCGGCTACAATCATCTCCATCGCGATCTGTTTACCGCGCTCGCTGCCGGCGCCACGTTGTATGTTCCGAGCGTTGAGCAATTGCAAGATCCAGAGCAGTTGGTGCCATGGCTGCGCCGCCACGAGATTTCGATTCTTCATCTCACACCGGCACTCGGCCGCCTTCTCCAAACGGTCAAAGGGCAAAGGTTGCCCGCCGTGCGGCGGATTTTTTTTGGCGGCGATGTCTTGACGCGGACGGATGCGGCGGCGATGCGCAAGCTTGCCGTCAACGCGACGTTGACGAGCTTTTATGGCGCCACCGAGACCCAGCGCGCCGTCGGTTACACCGTCGTCGACGAGAGCGCGACCAAGGTCAATGCTGCAAGCCCGTTTGTGCCGACAGGGCGCGGCGCCCCGGCCGTGCAACTGCTGGTGCTGACCGCGAGCCTTCAGTTTGCCGGCGTCGGCGAGATCGGAGAACTGTATATTCGCAGCCCCCATTTGGCGGCCGGCTACTTTAACGATCCGGCCCTGTCCGAGGTGAATTTTATCGTCAATCCGTTCACCGGCCGAACGCGGGACCGCTTGTATCGCACCGGTGAACTCGCGCGGTATTTACCGGACGGCGCCGTCGAGTGGTTCGGTCGAAAGGAGAGGACCGCCAACGTTCGCGGCTTTCGCGTCGAGCTCGCTGAAATCGAAGCATCGCTGCAACGTTACGCCGAAGTGCGCAGCGCCGCCGTGATCGCCCGTGACGGAGCGGCACTTGAAGACGGACGATTGGTTGCATACGTGACGCGCGGCGCGGGAACCAGCGTCGACGCCGCGAACCTGCGCGAGTTCCTGAGCGCGCGGCTGCCTCATTATATGATTCCCACTGCGATTTATTTCCTGGAGCGATTGCCGTTGAATCCCAACGGCAAAACCGATTACGCCGCGCTGGCGAAGCTGCAGCCCCCTGAGCGCCCCGATGAGCGTCCCTACGAGCGGCCCAGAGGCAAGATCGAAGCAACCGTGGCAATAGTTCTCGCGGAACTATTGGGCGTCGAGCGCGTTGGTCGAGACGATCACTTTTTCGAGCTCGGCGGCCATTCCTTGCTTGCTGCTCAAGCGGCGGCGCGCATCCGTGAAGCCCTTGACGTCAAGCTGGATTTGCGCGCTTTCCTGGAAGCGCCGACGGTGGCGGCGATCTGCCGGCGCATCGAAGGCGCGTGCGCTGAAGAACGAGAGGAGATCGAGCTATAAAAACGAGCGAGTTGATGGCCCATTTGCAAGCGCTCGATGTGCGGCTCGCCGCCGACGGCGAGCGGCTGCGCATCAACGCGCCCGCGGGCAAACTCAGCGCCGAGCTGCGGCAGCGGATCGCGGCGCAAAAGCAAACCATCCTGGCGCTACTGAACGGCGCCGATGCGGTGGCGCCGATTCCTCGGCTCGGTGAAAACGAGCCGGCGCCCTTGTCTTTCGCTCAGGAGCGCTTGTGGTTCATGGAGCAGTGGGCGCCGGGTAGCGCCGTATTCAATCTTTGCCGCGCAACACGCATTCATGGGCCGCTCGACGCGGCAGCGCTGCAGTCGAGTTTCAACGAGCTGGTACGGCGCCACGAAGCGCTGCGCACCAGATTCATTGTCGTCGATGGCCGTCCGTCACAATGTGTCCAGCCCCATGAAGAGTTTTCGCTCGAGTCGGTAGATCTCCGATCGTTTGCCGGAGGGCAGCAGGAAATTGAGGCGGTGCGCCTGGCTCGCGAAGTTGCCCAAGCCGTTTTCAATCTTGCCGACGATCGCTTGCTGCGCGTCCGTGTGCTCCGCCTCGCCGATGCCGAACATATTCTTGTCTTCGCCACCCATCACCTGGTCGCGGACGCCTGGTCGATGGGCATCCTCGCGCGTGAGCTCTGGACGCTCTACGAAAATTTTTGTTCCGGCCAAAGCCGCCCATTATTCGAGCCCGCTTGCCGCTACCGCGACTATGCTGCCTGGCAGCGCGCGCGGCTGAAGGGCGATGCGCTCGAGGCCGAGATCGAATATTGGCGAGAGCGGCTTGTCGGTGCGCCGCCGCTCGACCTGCCTACGGACCGCCCGCGCCCGCGGCTTCCGAGTTTTGCCGGGGCCAAGGTGCCGCTCACTTTAAGTGAGGCGTTGACCGGAAGGCTCAATGAGCTGAGCTGGCGCGAGGGGGCGACTTTGTTCATGACACTGCTCGCGACGTTTCAGTTGCTGCTCGGCCGCTACTCCGGGCAAGAGGATATCGTCGTCGGTGCGCCGGCGGCCGACCGAGAAACCCGTGCTGTCGATGGCGTGGTCGGCCTTTTCGTCAACACACTGGCGTTGCGGACGGACTTGTCCGGCGCGCCGAGCTTCCGTGAATTGCTCGGGCGCGTGCGCGACGTCTGCCTTGGCGCTTACACACATCAGGCCGTTCCTTTCGAAATCTTGGTGCAGCATCTGGCGCCGCAGCGCGAGCTCAACCGCCAGCCGCTGTTCCAGGTCATGTTCGTCTTGCAGAATACCCCGGCACAGTTGGTCGCACCCGCGGGTCTGGCGTTGCAGCCGTTCGAGATCGACAGCGCGGCGGCGCAATTCGACTTGTCACTTTACTTGCGCGAGCGGCGCGGTCGCCTGATCGGCTTTCTCGAATATACTACCGAGCTATTCGATCGTGCCACCGTTACGCGGATCGCCGGTCACTTTCAGACTTTGCTCGAAGGGATCGTGGCCGGTCCCGACCGTTCCATCGCGGCGCTGCCGCTGCTCTCAGCGGCAGAACGAAAGCAGTTGATCGCAGAATGGAACGATACCGCGGCTGATTGTCCGAGCGACGCGTGCATTCACGAGCTATTCGAAGCCCAAGCAGCGCGCACACCCGAGCGAATTGCCCTGGAATGTGCGGGCGAGAAATGGACTTATCGAGAGCTCAATTGCCGGTCCAATCATGCTGCCCGTGAGCTTCGAAAACTCGGCGTAAAGAAAGAACGACTCGTCGGTGTGATGGCTGACCGCTCCATGGAAACGACGGCCACGCTATTGGGAATTCTCAAGGCCGGCGGCGCGTACGTGCCACTGGATCCTGCTTATCCCAAGGAACGGCTGGAGTTCATGTTGAGCGACAGCCGGGCCGCAGTTTTGATAGCCCAAGAAAAATACGCCGGACGGGTTGGTGATTTCAGCGCCAAGCAAGTGTCGATGGACCAATTGCTGCGTGGCCGATCCGGCGACGCGACGAATCTCATGAAATCAGCGCGCCCTGAAAACGCCGCGTGCGTCATTTATACTTCAGGCTCGTCCGGCACACCGAAGGGCGTTATCGCTCTCCATCGCGGCGCGCTAAACCGCTTCGCCTGGATGTGGCGACGCTATCCGTTCGGCAACGATGACAAGAGCTGCCAAAAGACTTCCCTGAGCTTTATCGATTCGGTTTGGGAAATGTTCGGCGCCTTGCTGCAAGGGGTGCCGACGGCGATCGTTCCCGATTCGGCTGCGAAGGAGCCCGCGCTGCTCATCGCTTATTTGTCTGAGCATGGGGTCACGCGCCTTGTGGCGGTGCCGTCGTTACTGGAGGAGATTCTCAACTGCCGGGCGGCGCCGCATCGGCTCCCTGCTCTTCGGTACTGTTTCAGCAGCGGCGAAGTGCTGCCGGCGGATCTCGCTCGGAAGTTTCGCGCAACTTTACCGTCCTGTCGGTTGATCAATCTGTATGGCTCCACGGAAGTCGCCGGGGACGTGGCTTATTACGAAGTCGGCGGCGATCGCAGTCCGTCCATTCCCATCGGCCGTCCCATCGATAATACGCAGCTCTATCTGCTCGACGGTCGGATGGTGCCCGTGCCCATCGGCGTGCGTGGGGAACTCTACGTCGGCGGAGAAAATCTCGCCCGCGGTTATCTTCGTCGCCCCGAATTGACCACGGCAAAGTTTGTCGCCAATCCTTTTGGCACGGCAACGAGGGCGCGTTTGTATCGCACAGGCGATCTGGCACGCTATCGCGCCGACGGCAACGTCGAATATTTGGGCCGCGTCGATCTACAGGTCAAAATCCGTGGCTGCCGGATCGAAATCGGCGAAATCGAAATTGCGCTCGGGCGCCACCCGGACGTGCGAGAATGTTTGGTTGCGTCGGGGGTCGAGCCCGGCAACTCAAAATTGGAATCCTCACTCACTGCCTATGTCGTTCCCCGCGCTCGGCGGCCGGCGGCGGGTGAGCTGCGCGCCTTTCTCATAGACCGGCTGCCGGAGTTCATGCTGCCGGCGCGTTTCGTCTTCCTCGAAACGCTGCCGCGATTGCCCAACGGGAAAATCGATCGACGCGCGCTGCCGGTGCCGGTTGCATCGAGCGCCAGGCCCATGCTGTCAGAACCGCGCTCGGAGCTGGAAGCGCTGGTGGCGCAGGTATGGCGGCTGGCGTTACGAGTCGAGACGTTGGGCATCGAGGACGATTTCTTCGCGCTCGGTGGCCATTCGCTGCTGGCCGGCGAAGTCGCGGTCAGGCTGTGTGACGCTCTGAACCGGCCGGTGTCGGCGCGCGATCTCTTCGCGGCGCCTCGGTTGGCCGATTTCACCGCGGTGCTGGAAAAAATGTTTGAAGAAGGCAGCGGCAAGGAACTGCCGTCGATCGAGCCGGCGCCCGGAAACCGTGGACTGCCGTTGTCTCTCGGTCAGGAACCGCTGTTTCTCTTCAGCCAGTTGTTCGGCGGCGGGGATTTTCTCAACATGCCTTACGCCTATCGTCTCAACGGACCTTTAGACCTATCGGCGCTCCAGCGGGCGCTCGACGAGATAGTCAGGCGCCATGCCGTATTGCGTGCCGGGTTTAGAGAGACGGAGAACGGGCCGAGATCATTCATCCGTCGGCGGCTGCAGCCGAAGCTTCGGCTGATCGATCTGACACGCTTGCCGCAATTGAAAAGGGAAGCGGAGCTGGAGCGGATATCAAAGCAGGACGCGGCGCAAAGCTTCGATGCGGGGGAGCCGCCGCTCTTAAGAGTCAAGCTGGTACGCCTTGCGGGCGAGCGGCATGTCTTGCTCGTGACGATGCACCATCTTATTACCGACCAGCGGTCGATGGGAATCTTTCGCAGCGAGCTGGTTGCGCTTTATGAAGCTTTTTCAAAAGATCGACCGTCGCCTTTGCCCGAACTGAAGATTCAGTTCGCCGACTTTGCGCGCTGGCAAAAGGAATCGCTTAGCGCAGGGTTGTTTCAACGCCAAATCTCGTACTGGAAAAAGCGGCTCGACGGGCTCGGCCCGCCACTCGACTTTCGAGGCGGCAAGAACGGAAAGAAACCCCATTATCATAGCTCGCGGCGCCCCACCGATATTGAAGACGGCTTATTCAGCGGCGTGAAAGAATTCGCACGGGAGCAGAACTGCACCCCTTTCATGGTCTTCGTCACGGCTTTGAACGTGTTGCTCCATCGTTATACCGGGCGGGAGGACATTCGCATCGGCACGCTGGCAGCCAACCGGGACGCCCCGGGAACCGAAGGGCTGATCGGCTATTTCGTCAACGCGCTGGTGCTCCGCACAAGGGTCGCAGGCAATATGACCTTTACCGAATTACTGCGCGCCGTCCGAGAAAACTGCATCGGCGCCTATGCCCATCAGGAGGTGCCATTCGAGTACCTCGAAACTCTGGTCGAAAGGAAGCCAAAGAAAAACAGCGCGCCGCTGTATCAGGTCATGCTCAATTATCGCAACCAAGCGACAACAGCTCAGCAGGCCAATGGTCTCACAATTGCGTCTTGGGAGGGCAACAATCGTTTAGGCGACCCGGGCATCGAGATTTCGCGCCTCGATGTCAATTTTCATTTACGCGAGCTGCCAACGAAAGTGACAGGTGCTGTCAACTACAAGACTGATCTGTTCGACGCTGCGGCAATTGCGAGGCTGTTAAAAAACTATTCGGCGATCTTGGCGCAGATGGTTACAGATTGTGATCGGCCCATCGGCGATATCGCCCTGCTATAATAGAGCGGGTTGGTGATTATGAAATGGCATGCCGTCATCGGGGTCTGTTGTCTATGGATTTTTGCCTGGGGAGAAACGGCAAGGGGCGCCCAAAGCTCCGCTATCCGGTGGACGCCTAAGGAAATGGGCGAACGCGGCGATGCGGAGGGCGCTTCGCTTCAGTTGCCGTTGTTACCGCCGGGCAAGACCTATCCCGCCGGTTTCCATTGCAGCGAAAAGCCGGCGTCTTGCCAATTTCATCTTGCCTATTTTCTCGCCGACGGGTTCGATTTGACCAAGAAACAACGGTTGAACATTCTCTTCATCCCTGGTGGCCCCGGGGCGATCGTCGATACCGGCGGCAGGACCGCTGCTCTGCGGCTTTTGGAAAAAAAGCACAACCTGGTTTACTTTCACCCGCGCGGTATGGCCGGAAGCGCCATCGACGGAAGCAAGGAATACGATCAGTTTTTACGCGCCGATTACGTCGTGGAAGATATCGAGAGGCTGCGCCAGGAAGTTCTCAAGGGGCGAGCGTGGGATGCCATTTACTCGCATAGCTGGGGCACGGTCGTCGCGCAGCGCTATGCGGCGCGGTACGGCGCCGAAAAAGTAAAGAGTTTGATTTTATCCGGGCCGGTGGATCGGCATCGAGCGGACACCTCAGGGGCGCGCACGCGCATGACCGTCGATAATCTCAAGGCGATCTTTAGCTATTATCGCACCCAGGGTCCGGCCCATTGCCAGTGCGCGTCTTCTTCATTTTTGAAGTCCCTGGTCACCGACTATGCCGAGCCACAGATCACGATCCTAGACAACCGCTTAGGACCGAGCGACAATTTCTGTTTTTTGAAGCCCGAGGCCGCCGTCAAAATCGCCCAGCGGCTGGAAAAAATTCTGCCGCAAATCGAGGAGAACTACGGCTCCGCTGATTTTGTCGTCGATCACTATGCCGAGCTGAAAAATGACGACAAAGGCTTCCAGGCCGCCTTCGGCAAATTCCCCATCGAATTCTTCGCCGCGGTGCGCTACCTTCAGATGACGGGCGCGCCGGAGAAGGACTCGCTGGTTTTCGTCGCGGACAGCCGCAACCGGATCAACGCGGCGTTGGTGATCGCCTACTATTTCACTCCGGATAATCCCAGTCGCTGCAGCTTGAAGAGCGGGCTGTTCGCCGGCACAGCGGCGGACTGTGAGTATTGCGAGCGGCTCAAGGCCGCCGGAGAGGAATTGCGGGCGCGGCTAGGCGGCAGAGAATCGCGTCGCGGTAACTATGTGTTCGGGGTCTACGACGGCGTGGCGCGCTGGATCTCGCTCATAATGGATAAGCCGGGATGCTTTACCGGCAAGGATCTGGAGAATTTCGCCGAGCGCTCGGGCGAAGCCAAAACGTTTGGCAGAGAGCAGGCGAGAAAAATCGGCATCGTTGAGAACGAGAATATTTGCCCATGGAATCCTGCGGATTATCGCCACGAAGTGCCGACGCTGCTCGTTAAAGGCAGCCGGGACACGGTCGTTGCGGGCTGTCAAGCGGAGGACTTTCTGATCAACGGGCTGACGGACGATAGGCGTGTATTGCTCGAATTCCGAGGTCTGGGCCATGACATGAGCGTGGCCAATCTTTACGAGGGTTCCGATCCATCGAGTTGGTCCAAGACTTTCGCGAGCCTGCTGGAAGATTTCATCAAGATGTCAGCGGTGCCCGCGCAATTTCGCAGCGATACAAAGGTCAAGGCTAAGCTAAAAAAACTCAAAGCGCGTGATCGCACTCGCGATCCAAACATCGCTGCGCGATGCGGGAAGAGTTCTTGACCGAAAATCGGCGCAAAGCTAGCGGGGAAATTTTATCAATCAAACGGAGGTGCTGTATGGGAAAGAGTGGACCGAAACTACCGGAAGCGAAAGCCACCAAGATGCGCAAGGCAATTCGCGCGGTGATCAAGGAAAACAAAGACCTGCAGGCGGCTGTCAATGCTCAGAGGAAAGCGTCCAAGGCCAAGGACAACAAGGCGAAACTGCGGAGCGCAATCTCAAAGGTGATCGTGCGCAACCCGCTTCTTCAGCAAGCCGCTAAGGCGATTTTCAGCAAGATGAAATAAACCCGATTTATCGGTGCTTGATGACGGTTCTGCCGGGTTGCGACGCTGTTCCACCATCGTGATTCGACGGAATTCAGGCGCGCCATCAAGCTCAGAACCTACGCGGACGATAGGCCAAGTTTCTTGAGCTTTTTAAACAAGCCTTGCCGGCTGAGACCGAGGCGCTGGGCGGCTTTGAGCTTGTTGCCGCTGCAGGCATTGAGCGCGGCCTGGATCATCTTTCGTTCCAGGGCCTCTACCGCTTCGTAGAGCGGACGCTCGGCCGGCGACGAGGGCGGCGGAGGTTCCGGCTCCTTCACGATTTCCCGAACACTCGGGAGGCCGAGGTAATCTACCGTAATCGTCTTTCCCCGCACGGAGGCCAGCAACCGCTTGGTTTCGTTTTCCAGCTGCCTGGCGTTTCCCGGCCAATCGTAATGCACCAAACGGTCCATCGCATCCGGCGCGAATTGTTTGGCGTCGAGTCCCATGGCAGCGCAGTGTTTCTGCAAAAAATAGTTGGCGAGAATTGGAATATCATCGGCAATTTCCCGCAAAGCCGGCGTTTGAATGCGCACCACGCTCAGCCGGTAATACAAATCGTCGCGGAATTGTTTGTCGCGCATGCAGGCTTCCAGGTTGCGATTGGTCGCGGCGATGATGCGCACGTCGATGGGCACCGGATTGCGGCCGCCGACCCGATCGACGGAACGCTCTTGCAACACGCGCAGGATTTTCGCTTGAGAGGAGAGGCTTAGATCGCCGATCTCATCGAGAAAAAGCGTGCCGCCCTGAGCGGTCTCGAACTTACCGAGGCGCCGATCGACGCCGGTCGCGACGCCTTTCTCGATGCCGAATAGTTCGGCCTCGACCAGGTTGTCCGGCAGGGCAGCGCAATTCACCGCGACAAACGGCTGCTTCGCACGCGGGCTGTTGTAGTGCAGGGCTTTGGCGATTAGCTCTTTGCCGGTGCCACTTTCGCCCTGAATCAGGACGTCTACCGGGCTCGATCGAATTTGGTCGATCAGCCTGATGATCGACTGAATCCGGTCGCTCATACCGACGATATATTGCGTCGAAAAGCCGCTGATGAATTGCGCCGCGGGATAACGGTCGGATTGCGATTTTTGCGCTTTCAGTTCCGCCGCGAGCGGCGAGTTCTCGATGATGTCAGCGAGCTGCGCCGCCACTGTGGCTAGAATTTCAGCGTCTTGGTCGGTAAAAGCGCCGGTGGCTTTATTGCTCGCTTCGCCGACACCGATCACCGCGCCGTCCAAGCTGTGCAGCGGTACGGCGAGCAGACTGCGGGTGCGGAAGCCGGTTTCGATATCGACCTCTTTATAAAATAATGGGTGCTCATAAGCATCGGTGACATTGATAGGCTGGCCGGACATGGCGACGGCGCCGGCGATACCCAGCCGGGCGTCAAAGCGCATAATCTTACCTTCTTGGGATATTGCCGACCAAAGTTCGCAATTCTCGCGATCAAATAGGAATATGCTGACTCGTTCCGCTTGT